>NZ_OY764327.1:5311513-5631372 GCF_963668385.1 uncultured Carboxylicivirga sp. | reverse complement strand
AGTACACGATCCCATCACAATGGCAATTTGCGAAATACCTTTTGCCGACATGCGGGATTGATTGTAAAAAATGCGTCCAAAATCATTTTTATCAGCAAATACATTCGCTTGTTCAGGAAGGAAAATTCCACCACTATCAACCAAATAGATACAGGGTAAATCGTTTTGCTCAGCTATTTCCTGGGCCCGTAAATGTTTCTTAATGGTTTCGGCAATATAGGTGCCGCCTTTAACAGTAGCGTCATTCGCTACAATCATCACATCGAGCCCATGCACCTTTCCAATGCCGGTTATGATTCCTGCTGATGGAAATGAATCTTTATATTGCCCGTTGGCTGCTAAAGGCGATAACTCAAGAAAAGGAGAGTCTTTATCCAATAGCAATTCTATTCGTTTGCGAGGAGGTAATTTACCTCTTTCAGTATGTTTTTGTAACGCTTTTTCGCCGCCACCTTTGCTTACAATATTATATTTTCCCCAGTACTCTTGTACGAGTTGTAGGTTTGTTTTCTGATTATATTGAAACTCTTCGTTGTTGTTTATTTCACTTCTTAACTGAAACATATTGGTTTTGTTGAGTTATGAATTATAACCTTGAAAAGGGTTAATTGTTCAGCTTTTTTACCATTTAATTATACAAATAAAGAAAAACAGATACAAAAGTATGATAACTATTTGAAATAATAAAATGGCGTTAACCGTTTGGTTAATCCAAATGATTAATTTAGTTTTGGGGCATAATTAACCAAATGGTTAAACTAAATGGATGAATTAGAAAATAAACACACAGAAAATGTAAGCGAGCAAGTTATCTTAAATGCAGCTCGTGATGTTTTTATTCAAAAAGGCATGGATGGTGCCCGAATGCAAGAGATTGCAGATAAGGCAGGTATTAATAAAGCCATGTTGCATTATTATTTCCGTTCGAAAGAAAAGCTATTTAATAAAGTATTTATTGAAGCGTTTAAAGAGTTTTGGCCTCAGGTTGAAGATGCAATGACTATTGATTCTCCCTATTTGGCAATTCAATCTATAGTAGAAGCATATATCGATACATTTGTTAAAAAGCCCTTTTTGCCCAATTTTATTTTGGGTGAATTACATCGCACACCCGAACGCTTCGAGGTTTTAATGAAAGAAGTAGGAATTACTCCAACTGTAATTATCACATTTTTAGAAACCTTAATGGAGAAGGGATTTTTGAAAAAAACAGATCCACAAGAAATGATGGTAAATATTATATCACTATGTGTTTTCCCGTTTGCAGCCAGACCTTTGATGATTCGTTTGTTAATGAATAATGATGCTGAGGCATGGGATCAATTTATTCAAAAACGTAAAACCTCGGTAATGGATATCGTTAAACAATGTTATTTTATCAAACCCGAATAATATGAGAATTTTACTTTTATTGATTCTAGTTTTGGTAGGTGTACTTACAAAAGCCCAAACAGTTACTTTGGATGAATGTCTGCAACTTACCCGAGAGAATTATCCGCTCATAACTGATTTCGAAAATCTGGATAAACAGCTCGATCTTAAGTTGAAGTCGTTAAATGCAAATTACTACCCAAAGTTGGATGCTTCGCTGAAGTACAGTTGGCAAAATGATGTACCCGGTTTGGATTCGCCTATGCCAGGATTGGAAATTCCGCAAGCTCCTAAACAGCAGTATAAAGCCTATGTCGATTTACAGCAAACAATTTACGATGGAGGAATGACAAAAGCTGCCAAGCATTTTGAAGAGAGTAAAAAAGCAACTGACAAGTTAAATGTAGAGGTACAATTGTATTCGCTTCGAACAAAGGTGATTGATAGTTATTTTCTTTTGCTGACATTAAAAGAACAACAAAAGCAATTAAATTATTCTCAGGAGATATTGCAAAAACGCCTGAGCGAGATGAAAGTTGCTGTTGAAAATGGGGCAATTTTGCAAAGCGAAGCTGATTTATTCGAAGTTGAGTTGCTAAAGGTTGAACAAGATAAGTATGCTTTAGAGGAGGGAGAGAAGGCTGCCATTGAGATATTAGTGGAGCTAACCGGTAAGGATTTTACTATTGATCAAGAATGGATGGTTCCTGTGGCTATGAATAATGGATTGCGACCCGAGTATACTTTATTTGAGGCTCAACAAAATCAATTGAGTGATTACGAATATCTTAAAGGTCGGCAACGAATACCTGTTATTGCAGGCTTTGGACAGGTTGGTTACGGTAATCCAGGTTATAATATGTTGAAAGATGAATTAGCTACTTTTTATATGGTAGGAGTCACTTTAAAATGGAATATCTGGGATTGGAAATCAACGTCAAACGAAAAGCAAATCATTCAATTACAATCGCAGAGTGTTCAAACCCAGGAAGCCACTTTTACCAAGAATCTTTCACTGGCAGAAAAAGAGATAGAGTCGCGCATTAGAAAGTTGGATAAAGTTTTAGAAAAAGATGATGCTATTATCGCTTTGCGTCAGAAAATTACAGAAGCCCGACAGTCGCAAATGAACAATGGAACAGTAACTGCGGCCGATTATATAAAAGAATTTAATGCTGAAAGCATGTCGCGATTAGCCAAAGAAATTCATCTGATAGAGAAAAGTAAAGCACGAATAGAATTGCAAGAATTAGGAATAAAACAGAATTAATAAAGACCATCCTATGAAAATAAAATACGCATTAATTATGGTAGTTGTATTACTTGCAAGTGCCTGTAGTAATGGTGATGATGCTTCGGATGCTTATGGAAATTTTGAAGCTACAGATAAATTAATTAGTTCGGAGGTAAGCGGAAGGGTTCTTCGGTTAAAAGTTGATGAAGGGCAGCAATTGAAACAAGGCGATTTAATTGCCTTGATTGATACTGTTCAACTTACAATAAAACGCAATCAGTTATTTGCATCGCGAAAAGCTGCTCTTAGTAAAATTGATCAGGTAAAAGCTTCGATGGGTGTACTAAATGCTCAGAAAGAGGTGGTGAAGAAAGATCTTCAGCGAGTAAGTAATATGTACAAAGAAAACGCAGCTACTATAAAGCAATTGGATGATCTTCAAGGGCAGGAGCAGGTGATGGATAAGCAATTGATTGGTTATAGAGCACAGATTGAAAGTATCAATGCCGAGGTGGCTGTAACCGATGCTCAACTTACCGAAATAGAAGATCAGTTGAGGCGATGTTCGCTTATTATGCCTTCTGATGGAACGGTGTTACAAAAATTTGTTGAGCAAGGTGAAATTGCAGTGATGGGAAAGCCGGTTATTAAAGTTGCTGATTTAAACCAGATGTATTTGCGTGCTTTTGTTTCGGGTAGTCAACTGCCAAATATTAAAATAGGCCAAAAAGTGGTAGTTCGTTTTGATAAATCAGAAGATTCGAACCAGACCATGAATGGCACTATATCGTGGATTTCATCATTGGCTGAGTTTACGCCTAAAATTGTGCAAACCAAAGAAGAGCGTGTAGATTTGGTTTATGCCATAAAGGTTGCCATCGAAAATGATGGTAGAGTAAAAATAGGAATGCCTGGCGAAGTGAAGTTTTAAGATGATTGAATTTAAAAACATACATAAATCATTTGACGATGTGCATGCCGTTAATGACGTGTCGTTGTGCATCGAAGAAGGTGAGTTGTTTGGCTTTATTGGTCCTGATGGCGCCGGAAAAACAACGCTGTTTCGTATGCTGAATTCGTTGCTTATTCCGGATGAGGGAACCATTAATTTGTTTGGATTGGATCCGGTAAAACAATATCGAAAAGTCCGTCAGATAATTGGTTATATGCCAGGAAAATTCTCACTGTATTACGATTTAACCATCGAAGAGAATCTGAAGTTTTTCGCCACCGTATTTGGCACTACCATCCAAGAGAATTATCATCTGATTGAAGATATATACAAGCAAATTGAGCCTTTTAAGAACAGACCAGCGGGCAAGTTGTCGGGAGGGATGAAGCAAAAACTGGCATTGTCGTGTGCTTTAATTCATAAACCACGTTTGTTATTGTTAGATGAACCAACCACAGGGGTCGATGCTGTTTCGCGCCGTGAGTTTTGGGAGATGCTTCAGAAACTGAAAGAGAAAGGAATAACCATTGTGGTTTCTACTCCTTATATGGATGAAGCCGGATTGTGCGATAGAGTAGCTTTGATGCAAAACGGAAAGATACATGCAGTTGCACCTCCTTCTGATATTGTAGCTGATTTTACCTCTGATTTGTTCGCTATTGGTGCTGACAATAACTATCAGGCTTTGCAGACTTTGCGTCAATGGCAGTATTGTAAAAACGTGTATCCTTTTGGCGAGTATATTCATTACCTGGATAAAAGATCCGATGTTAAGGTTTCGCATATCGAAGACTATTTAAATGCCAGTGAATTATCTGTCAATAAGGTTGAAATCATTAAACCCGATATTGAAGATTGTTTTATTGCTTTAACTCAAACCAAAGATTGAAATGGAAAAAGAGAAAGTGATTACAGTTGAAAATCTGGTGAAGAAATTTGGTCATTTTGTGGCTAATGATCATTTGAATTTCCATGTTGATAAAGGTGAAATATTTGGTTTTTTAGGAGCCAACGGAGCTGGTAAAACAACAGCAATGCGAATTTTATGCGGATTGTCGTCTCCAACATCGGGTAAAGTAGAAGTAGCCGGATTTGATGTGGCACATAAACCTGAAGAAGTCAAAAAGCGAATTGGTTATATGAGTCAGAAATTCTCGTTGTTCGAGGATTTAAGCGTTTGGGAAAACATGCGCTTTTTCGCTACTGTTTATGGAATTCCTACTAAGCAATTTAAAGAACGTGGAGAAATGCTTCTACATAAGCTTCAATTGTGGAATGAGCGAAAACGTTTGGTTTCAACCTTGTCGCTTGGTTGGAAACAAAAACTGGCTTTTAGTGTGGCTATTTTGCATCAGCCCTCGATAGTTTTTTTAGATGAACCAACAGGAGGTGTTGATCCTATAACACGACGTCAGTTTTGGGAAATGATTTACGAAGCTGCTAATAATGGAATAACTGTTTTTGTAACTACTCATTATATGGACGAAGCCGAATATTGCGATCGTGTAACCATTATGGTTGACGGACGCATTGATGCTTTGGATACTCCGGCCGAATTAAAACGGCAGTATAATGCAGCAAGTATGAATGATGTTTTTCTGGCTTTGGCAAGATAAATAGAAAGTGAGATACTAGTCTGATAGACTGTTAGATGAGTAGATCAATAGATCATTAGAATTTAGATGAAATAGTTGAAGTTTATGTAGTTAAATTTAAAGTGGTTGTCTTTTCTATTTATACGGAATATACTACTGTCTTCTGCCTTATAACTTAAGAACTATATGGATATTAATTAAGCCTAAAACAAAACCTATGAATCGGTTTATAGCATTTGTAAAGAAAGAGTTTCTACATATATTCCGCGACTATCGTACCATGCTTATTTTATTTATCATGCCGATAGCGCAAATCCTCATATTTGGTTTCGCCATTACTACTGAAATCAAGGATGCTTCGATTGCTATTTTAGATAAATCGAAAGATGAGGTTACGCGTGAATTAACTCAAAAACTATTATCGTCGGGTTATTTTAATGCCAATGCCTATTTAAATGATGAGGCAGAAATTGAACCAGCTTTTAATAAACAGCGCGTTAAAATGGTTGTGGTTTACGAGCCTAATTTTAGTACGAACCTCGAAAAATATGGGAAAGCTAATGTGCAGTTGGTGTGCGATGCATCTGATCCAAATCAGGCTCGTATGCTGTCTCAATTTGCTGAAGGAATTTTTACCTCTTACACCAGCACTGGTAACGTTGTTGGTATTCAGCCCGAAGTTCGTATGTTTTATAACGAAAACCTTGATGGAGTATATATGTCAATTCCGGGTATTATGGCTATGATACTGATGTTGGTTTCGGCTATGATGACTAGCATTTCTATCACCCGCGAAAAGGAGTTTGGCTCAATGGAGGTGTTATTAATATCACCGCTTAAACCGTTGCAAATCATACTTGGTAAAGTAACTCCTTATGTAATGATGGCCTTGATTAATGCAGTTTCAATCATCGCTCTCGGATATTTTGTTTTTGGCGTTCCGGTTAAAGGAAGTGTTGCTTTGTTGTTGCTCGAGTGTTTGTTATTTACCATTTTGGCCTTGTCGTTAGGTATACTAATATCAACCGTAGCTAAAAATCAAATGGTGGCTATGTTTATGAGTATGTTTGCGCTAATGCTCCCGGTTATATTGCTCTCGGGTTTTATTTTTCCGGTTGAAAATATGCCACTACCACTTCGTATCTTGAGTAATATAATACCTCCCAAATGGTTTATTATCATTGTTAAAACCATTATGCTGAAAGGCGGTGGTTTGCATTATATATGGAAAGAAACACTGATTTTGATTGGTTTTGCTGTGTTTTTCATCTCATTGAGTGTTCGCAAATTCAAAATTAGATTACAATAGGTCATGAGAATACTACTAGCTATATTACAAAAAGAGTTTTTGCAGGTTTTTCGAAACAGAACCATGTTACCTCTCATATTTGTTTTGCCATTGGTTCAGTTGATTGTGTTGGTGAATGCAGCTACTATGGATATGAAAAATATCAGTGTAACGGTGGCTGATCATGACCTTTCGAGCACATCACGATTGCTCATTAGTAAATTGGATGCTTCGCCATTTTTTCAATTGGAAGATCTGGCGGTGAGCAAAGAAGATGCAATTGATAGATTACTGGATAATAAAACGGATGTGGTAATTTTTATTCCGCATAAAATGGAATCGGCAACCAACAGGGAAGGGGCTGCTAAAATACAAATCATAACAGATGCCATTGATGCTTCAAAAGCACAATTGTCGTTTGGTTATTTGAGTAATATAATTCGCGAGTTGAATATAGAGATAGCCGTTGATCAGCAAATGCTTCCTAATATTAAGCAAGTTAAATCAGATGCTTTATATTGGTTTAATCCCGATTTAAATTATAAGTATTTTATGCTTCCTGCTATTATGGCAATTTTGGTAACCATCATCGGAATGTTTCTATCTGCACTTAATCTTGTGCGCGAAAAAGAGATAGGAACAGCTGAGCAAATAAATGTTACACCTATTCGTAAGTCGCATTTTATTATTGGAAAACTGGTTCCCTTCTTAATAATCGGATTGTTTGAGTTAACACTGGCTCTAACTGTAGCTAAAATCATCTATAATTTGCCAATTAATGGTAGCTTATGGGTGCTTTATTTATATGCTTTTATCTATTTAGTTGCTGTATTGGGCATTGGCTTGTTTATTTCAACCCAAAGTCAGACTCAGCAACAGGTTATGATGATGAGCTTTTTCTTTTTGATGGTTTTTCTTTTAATGAGTGGAGCCTTTACGTCGGTTGATAACATGCCAGATTTAGCTCAAAAACTAAATCGTTTGAATCCTCTGTACTATTTTATGAATGTAATACGAATGGTACTAATCAAAGGAGCAGGTTTTAACGATATCTTATACGAATTGCGATCTACTTTTATAATAGCTTGTGTTTCGGTATCTTTAGCAGTTGTAAGCTACCGTAAAACTTCCTGATTACTATGTTTTATCGATGGATGTTATATATTCCAATTTCATTATTGCTGGTTACCTGTCATGTGTCGGGATACGATTTACTATTGGATAAAACCATCGATCCAACGCTAAAAGGTCAGCTTAAAGATTTTGCTTCGGAGGGCATAGAAAAACCATGGCCTAATGAATTTAAGAAGAAAGATTTTGTTGAAGCGGCAAAGAACTATCTTGGTGTATCATATCGATCTGGCGGAATTAACACTAAAGGTTTGGATTGTTCTGGCTTGGTTTATCTGGCAGCGCGTGATGTTGGTTTAAAATTACCCCATAAATCAGCTGATATAGCCAGATTTGGAGAAGTTGTACCAACCAAAGGACGTTTACGAAAGGGTGATCTGGTGTTTTTTAAAGGAACCGGACATCGTTTTATCAATCATGTGGGTATCATGATTAATAAGTCTGAATTTATTCATGTATCCAGTACTAAAGGCTGTGTTTATACTTCAATTGATGATGAATATTGGAGTGATTTGTTCGTTTTTGGAACTCGTTAAAAAGCACAATAATAATTAATTCAGATTGAATTAACATTCAGTTCATATTATTTTAAATCACATTGTTTTTATTTGTTTTACTCTAAACTATTCTGATAAATTTCAGGATTTCATGGAAGGGCTTGTTCCATCAAGATTTTTATCTTTTTCGCAGGTAGAGCCCTTCCATGGTTTAGTAGCTCCTTCTTTTTTATTTCTCAATATTAGAGTAATATCTTTTATGGAAGGGAAGAACTCTTTCTTTGCTATAGAATTATATTTGGATGAATGTGCAATTATTCTCCTTTTATGATGGATGTAAATCTTACTTTAGACTTTCGAGGTTGTGAAATGCAAAAAATGTAGTTTGTCCTTTTTTGATATTAAAAGTAAATGGAACCTGGTTTTGAGCATTTCCGGTTGTAGTTAAATTTACTTGATGAGTTCCCTCTCCAAGAGGAATACGACAATATGAAATGCTGTACGGAAGGGATTGCCAGTTTCTGGTATCTGCTTGTTCGGTTGCTGCATTTAAAATACTAAGAACCGCGCCAAGGTTTTCGTTTTCATTTCTCACGGCAGCTTCCATTGCTTTTTTAGCTGCTAAACGAGCGATACCAGCACCAATTTCGCGAAGCATACGATCTTTCAAACACTGAAAGGCAATGGCATTAATGTTTTCTGATAACTCAAGTGGATATTGCTCTCCATTAGCCGATATGTAGGCATTTTGAAATAAAGGTTTACGCTCAACATATTTTGGAAAAGCAACCCGCAGAACAGATAGGTTTTTTAATGAATTTTTTTGTTCATCGGAGTATTTTCCGATGTAGATGGGGAAAGTCAGATTGTACTCTTCATTTGCCAGAGTTATCCAACCATCGTTGTAACCGGTGTTAACAAAATTGATGCTCCACTCATCTTTGATAGGCCCAAAGCCATTCATCCATAGAAATACCAGGTAGCCATTTTCGCCTTCTTCAGGTTCGTAGGTCATACCAAATTTATTCTCGTAAAAATGAAGCTCTGTTCCAAAACCCAGTTCGTAAGCTGTACGCAGGATATCTTTCTTTAATTGTTCAGGAGGTTTAACACCAAATAGTTTGGTGTAATCCTGCTCATAAATTTCCAAAGAATTGCGGTATGCAATAAAAGCGTCGTTTACATTGCCCGAAGCTTCGTAAATCAAACCCATTAAGTTATGAGCAAATGCGTCGCGGGTGTATTTGTTTTTTCCTTCTTTGTATTTCTCGTTTAATTGCTGAAGTAAAATATCTATTCTTCTACATTCAACTAAAGCTCCTTCGTAATCGTTAAGGTAAATGAAATTGAGTGCTTTGTAATAATGCACCATTACCGCTTCAAAATCCTCAGGTCGATAAGGTTTAATGCCCGGATTGGTAATCAGCGCCAACGCTTCGCTTCCTAAATTTCGCTTAAAGTCTTCAACATAATAATCGGCCTGATTTAAGTAGTCGATACTTTGCTGATATTCGCCATTCATAAAAGAAACAACACCTCGATTACAAAAGTACAGCATACGATTTTTTCCCTCAGAACCTTTTTTATCGTTTTGCAGTATTTTATCAGCCGATTCGAAATTACCAGCTGAAATCATGTTTTGTAACTGAATGTTTTTCTCGTAATAGGTGAGGCAAGAGCTTAGTACAACACTTATTATGGAAAGGAGCAGAAATCTTCGGATCATAGGAAGGGTTCGTAAGAGAAAGAAGAAGCCGAAGCTTCTTCTGTGTAATGTTATTTTTTAATGTATTTCTTGATTTCTTTATCACCAATCCAAACAACTTCGTTGCTTTCAAGATTGGATAATTCAAGATTAACCTTGTAGAAATTAACACGTTCTTTGTTGTATGTATCAACAATGGAGTTGATATCGCCGTTTAACATGAAATCGGCACCCAATTCTTTACCCCATTGTTTAGCAGTAGCCATACTAGCAAATTCTTGTTGAGCAGCTCTTTCTTTGCGAAGCTCTTCTCTTTTATCTCCGGCTTGTACTAAGCGTACGCGTCCACTATTAATAAAGGCACGTTCAACATCTTTTACAAAAGTTTCGGCATTAATGTGTTCGTGCGATTTGTTATATACCAAACCAACCACCACAACTGGTTTTTCGCCGCCCGAACTTTGTAGATGATTATCGATCCATGCGCCACCCAAAACTTGATTAACCATTTCTTCGGCAACCAAACGCGAGTCGGTATCGTTCCATCGTCCGCTTAAATCAATTGTTTCTTTGGTATCGACACGTTCTACTTTATGAGTCATACATCCGCTTAGGATGCTAAGAGCAAAAACTAATGTCAGGCTTAGATAAATTCTAGTTTTCATAGTATGAAGTTTATTTTCTGGTATTGATTAACAAAAAACAGACCAAAAGATTAAAAATTGTTTAAAATATTTTCAATAGCAGTATAAGTTTCTAAAGAAACAGGTACAAGAGGTAGTCTTAATTGATTATCAACTAAACCACGAGCATGCAAAAGAGCTTTGATTCCAGCCGGATTTCCTTCTTTAAACAGAAGCTGAATCATATCCAGTAGTTTATAATGAATTTCGCAGGCCTCGTCTAACGATTCATCCATAACATCACGAACCATTTCGCTAAACTCAAATGGAAAACCATTGGCAGTTACCGAAATAACACCATCGGCACCTAAGGCAAGTAAAGGTAGGGTAGATGCATCATCACCGCTTAAAACCATGAAATTATCAGGTTTTTTATGGATGATATTCATAATCTGCATTAAATTACCCGATGCTTCTTTTACTGCTATGATATTATCAAATTCATGCGCCAGTCGAAGAGTTGTTTCTGCTTTAATGTTACACGAAGTCCGACCTGGTACATTGTAGATTATAACAGGAACCGGAGAGGCTTTTGCTATTTCGGCAAAATGCTGGTAAATACCCTCTTGATTGGGTTTGTTGTAAAATGGTACCACAGATAAAATACCATCGATGCCTTCAAAATTGGTTTTGTTTATGGTATCAACCACCTGAGCAGTATTGTTTCCACCCATTCCAACAATTAAAGGTTTGCGACCTGCATTGGCAGCTATTATCTGTCGAACAACTTCTCTTTTTTCGATATCACTCAGGGTTGCAGCTTCGGAAGTGGTACCCAAAGCCACTAAAAAATCGACTTGATTTTGAATAACAAAATGCACCAAACGATCGAGCGATTCAAAATCTATATCGCTTTTGTTATCGAATGGAGTAACCAAAGCTACTCCTGTGCCGCCTATTTGATAGGGTGTTAGCATGGCCCGTTATTTATTGTTGATAATTGAAAGGTAGTGAATAATATGTTTTTTTAAATCTCTTATTGTGTCACCTTCTTTCAATTCGATCATAAAATCTAATAGTTCGTTATCTACATTGGCACGTCCAGCTTTAAATTGTGCCTTCGATAAGGATCCAATATAATCAACCGGAAACGTCAAATCATTTACCAATATAATAAGTAAATGATACTGTGTATTCATAAACGTGATGATATTTTCAGATTTAGGCGTATAAAAAAAGCTAAAGTCTTTTTTGCAGGCAAAGCTGTAGGTGCTATCGCCAATATAATCATCGTCGCGTTTGTTTTGGTTGATGTATCCAAGTGCCTGACTTTTGATATTAAACTCTTTTAGTTCGCTAATTAGTTCTTTAACAATTTTCAGGTTTTCGGGTTGGGTAGCATCAAATAATATTCCGGCTGTTTCGGCCGTTTGAAGATTGTGAACAGAGGCTTTATGAGGCTGCTTCTTTATTTCGCGTTTAAGAAAATAAGCGCCTATTGTTTCTCTGAAATTATCGATGATGTTGCTCATATGTTAATACTAAAGTCTGTTCTTATTCAATCAGTGATTTAAATTCGTCTTCCGAAATTATTTTGATTCCCAGTTTCTCAGCTTTTGCTAATTTGCTGGGGCCAATTTTATCACCGGCTACAAGATAGTTTGTTTTTGATGAAACTCCACTTACGTTTTTTCCGCCATTTTTTTCGATAAGTGATTTTAACTCATCGCGCGAAAAGCTTGCAAAACTTCCACTTACCACAAATGATAAACCATCGAGCTTGTCGGAATGTGTGGCTGTTTCTTCTTCAGATAATTCAAATTGTAAACCAACCTTGCGCAGTTTATTAATTAATTCGATGTTATGCTCTTCACCAAAATAACCCAATACGCTGGATGCAATGCGATCGCCAATTTCATCAACCTCAGTAAGTTCTTCTTGTGTGGCGTTTATTAAATTATCAATGTTTTTAAAAGCTGAAGTTAGTTTTTTAGCAACGGTTTCTCCAACATAACGTATGCCTAAGGCAAATAACACACGGGCAAAGTTAACTTTTTTCGATGCTTCTAAACCATCCAGTATATTTTGAGCCGATTTGTCGCCCATACGATCCAATGATGTTAACTGCATCGGATGAAGGTTATATAAATCGGCCACATCGTTAATCATGTGGTTTTTATACAATAAGTCGATTGTTTCGGTGCCTAAACCATCAATATTCATGGCTTTACGGGCAATAAAGTGCTCAACGCGACCTTTTACCTGTGGCGGACATGTGGCGGCGTTAGGACAGTAATGAGCTGCTTCTCCATCAATACGTATTAATTCACTTCCACATTCGGGACACTCCTTTATAAATTCCACTTTTACAGCTTCTGGTGTTCGGGCATTTTCATCCACTCCCACAATTTTTGGGATGATTTCTCCACCTTTCTCTACATATACCATATCGCCAATATGTAAGTCGAGGCTGGCTATAATATCCGAATTATGCAGCGAGGCTCTTTTAACGGTTGTACCTGCCAGAAAAACAGGATCGAGATTGGCAACCGGAGTAACGGCTCCTGTTCGTCCTACCTGAAACGTTACCTCGTTTAATCGGGTGTATCCTTGTTCGGCTTTAAATTTATAAGAGATAGCCCAGCGAGGCGATTTGGCTGTAAAACCTAAGCGTCGTTGCTGATCTAGGCTGTTTACTTTTAATACAATTCCATCAATATCAAATGGAAGGTTATGTCGTTCTTCGTCCCAATGATGAATAAACTCCATCACTTCTTTAATGCTTTTGCATAACTGAATGTAAGGAGGAATTTTAAATCCCCAACTGCGAGCCTTCTCCAGGTTTTCTTTGTGATACTGACCAGGTAATTCTTCGCCCAGCATATAATAAAGGAAACAGTCTAAAGGTCGTTTAGCTACTTGCGAGCTGTTTTGCATTTTTAGCGAACCCGATGCAGCATTACGTGGGTTGGCAAAAGGTGCTTCGCCTGCATCTTCGCGCATTGCGTTTAGTTTGGCAAAACCTTTATGAGGTAAAATTATTTCGCCTCTTATTTCAAAACTTGTAGGATAGTCGCCTTTGAGTTTTAAGGGAATGCTCTTGATGGTTTTAACATTGGCTGTTACATCATCGCCCTGTACACCATCGCCGCGGGTTACTCCTCGTACTAAAATTCCGTTTTCGTAGGTTAAGCCAATGGCTGTTCCGTCGTATTTTAGTTCGCAAACAATTTCGAATTCCTCATCGGGTAATTGTTTGGCAACACGGTTATAAAAATCCTGAATTTCTTCTTCGGAGTAGGTATTCCCAAGCGATAACATAGGGTACACATGTTGTACCTGTTCAAAATCTTTGTTTAAATCGCTGCCTACTCGCTGAGTTGGACTATTGGGGTCGGCAAACTCAGGGTGTTGTTTTTCAAGTTCTATTAGTTGATGCATCTTCTGATCAAAATCAAAATCAGAGATGGTGGGTTCGTTTAAAACGTAATAGTTATGGTTGTGTATATGAAGCTCTTCGCGGAGCTGATTAATTTCTTTTTCTATCTCAGTCATCTTCTATTATCTAATCGCTTGCTTTCAAACAAAAATACAATTTTTGCCCTAATATTAAGGGGATAATATTCGAAAGCGTCTATTGTATAGTTGCTGAGATGTTTAACTCGTGAATTAGATTGATAACTTTAGTTCAATGATGGTTTTAATTGATAAAATACTACAGACAACCTTTCGGGCTTTGATTTGCATTATTTTTATTAACATAACACTTGCCTACTATGCTGTTATAGTCGTTCCTGCGCGACTGGATTGTTTTAAGTCAAAGTTTAAAAGTCAAAAACATCAATAGATTAGTCTTTTTATTATCAAATAATCGCAAATTGCCACATCGATCAATCGATAATTGTTAAATCGAAAATTGACTCATTAATATATTGAATTATCTTTGTTGCTCTAAACTCACGCATCATGTTAATCGATTTCGCACTAATTATTCTTACTGCGCTTTTATTAAATTATCTTTTTACACTAGTTAAGTTACCTGGTATTTTAGGAATGATATTTACTGGAATATTATTGGGGCCGAGTGTGTTTAATTTGGTTGATCCGGAGGTTGCTGTTTTTATGAAAGAGTTTAAAACGGCTGCTTTGATTGTTATTTTAATACGAGCTGGATTGGGTATCAATAAAAAAACATTGCACAATGTTGGACGACCGGCTATCAACCTTAGTTTTATTCCAGGGGTTTTAGAAGGTACAACCGTGTTGTTGATTGCTCATTATATACTTGGATTTTCTTTTATCGAAGGCGGAATGTTAGGCTTTATTATTGCTGCTGTTTCGCCGGCAGTGGTAGTTCCGGCCATGCTCGATTTAAAGGATAAGGGATACGGTGCTAAAAAGGATGTTCCTACTTTGGTGCTGGCCGGAGCATCGGTTGACGATGTATTTGCCATTACCATATTTGGCGTGTTTACCGGATTAGCAGCCGGAAATGCCATTGATTACACCCATATTTTGTGGAGCGTACCTATTGGAATTGCCTTAGGTGCTTTATTGGGTGCTTTGATTGGTTTGGTTTTAGTCTGGTTTTTTAAACGATATCATATTCGCGATACCAAAAAAGTAATCATCTTCATGATTATAGCAGTTATGTTTTACGAGTTTACCGAGTGGGAAAGTCTGAAAGAGATTGTTCCGCTGGCCGGACTGCTTGGTATTATGGGCATTGGTTTTATGATATTGGAAAAATACGACAAGCTGGCCAATCGCTTATCGGCTAAGTTTAATAAAGTATGGGTGTTGGCCGAAATTTTATTGTTTGTTTATATCGGAACCGAAGTGCAAATATCGCAATTAAATGCATCGTTAATAGGTAGCGGTTTGTTAATTCTTTTGTTAGGTTTAACGGCTCGAAGTATTGGAGTGTGGCTTTCGTTATTGGGGTCAAAACTTAATAATAAAGAACGTATTTTTAGTGTAATTGCCTATTTACCTAAAGCAACGGTGCAGGCTGCTATTGGGGCAGTACCGTTAACAATGATAGGAGAGGGACGATTGGGTGATGTTACTACTCAAACCGGACAAACCATATTGGCATTAGCTGTATTAAGTATTGTGGTTACAGCTCCTATTGGTGCAATAGGCATTAAAGTATTTGGTCCTCATTTATTGGAGAAAGCTGAATAATAGATTTAAAACTTACCTTTATTCATAAAAAATCCCGTATAGAGATTAATACACCTATACGGGAAACCTTTTATTAAAGCAGCAGTTATTTTTCTGCTATCAACTCATCAATATTATCAATTACTTTTTGTTGGATTCGTTTTTCCATGTCTTTATCGGTTTGAAAAAGAGTTATTTTTCGATAATCTTCCAGCAAAAAGTTATAATTGTTGTAAACCGCATTTTTTGAAGTAGAACCATTGGATAATAACTGGCCATAGTTAAGATCAAAACCATTAATCGAGTTTTTCGATTCGTGTTTCAGGTTTTTAAAAGTTAATTCAATACCATTATTGTAATTCACTTCTAATTGATAATTGATATAGCCATTAAAATTATAAGCTACATCGTACGGATTGTTGGTTAAGGTTAATGGTATTTGCCCTTTGAAAATAACAACGTTTTTGTCTTTGCATTGTGCGCATACATTGGCGTTGGTTTTTTCAACCAGTGTTAAAGTTAAATTACTGATAGCTGTATTAATTTCTTGTGGCGTTTTAGCCTTTATCTCTTTGGTGTAAGTTAATGCGTCCTGTGCTTTCAAAGGACCATATAGCCCAATGGTAAGTGCTACCAACAGACTTAGTTTAAAAATTGCTTTCTTTTTCATTTGTGTTAGATTAATAATTCCTGTTTCTCATTTACACAAATGTATTAACCCAACATGAAGTTAATTTAAGTTGAAACTGAACGAAAGGTTAAGCTTTTACTCACGCTTTAAGTATTTGTTAATAATGCGAATCAATAGTTCAAATTGTTTTATAGCAAAGTTCAACCCACTTTCGGGCTTGTATCATAAGTTAAATAGTTATCCCTAATTGGCTTTGCCGATCTTCGATTCCCCTGCAGGGGACTTAAGCCTCCCTTTTAGGGGAGGTTTGGTGGGGTTAATTGAAAACAAAATTACAATTTGAAAAATTCCGCATTTGCCGAATTACTTTTTTGGACACCCACTTTTATTCAAAGCGTGCTAATTTCCACTTACAAACAGCAATTTGCTTCGTGCAATCGACCCAAAATAGCCCGCTATTCTTTCGTTAATATACACTTGAAATTCACCATTGGTAAGCGTTCTCAGTTTAAAAGTTTACGTCGAATGCAGGTAATAGGTAAGAAATGAAAAATATATAGTTGCGAAAATAAATTTTGATAGTTACGAAAATATTTTTTCATAACTATCAAAATTTATTTTCATAACTATGAAAGTATAATTCCATAACTATGGAGATAAAAAAAGTACTATATGTATCTTAACATCTTAATAGCTAAGGTTAATAAAAGTTGGGTGTATAACCCGTGGGGGATATTGTAATTGTAAGGAATATTATTATCTTTAATAAGTATAATAATTCACCTTTAATATTTATTCAGATGATTAAATACAAGTTAGTTGAAAGAAGAAATCCAAGTAAACCAGAGGCAGCAAAGAAGTTATATGCAACACCTGTTTTATCGGGAAAGAAAACACTCAAAGCAATAAGTGTCGATATTGTTGAAAAATCCTCGTTAACCAGAGGAGATGTTAATAGTACATTGGATAATTTGGTAGATCAGATTCCAAAGTACTTGTTGGATGGTAATTCTGTCAATCTAGGCGATTTAGGTACACTCCGCCTATCGTTTAGCAGCGAGGGGGTTGAAAGTGCCGAAGCGTTTAATGCTTCTATGATTAAAAATGTAAAAATCATTTTTACACCGGGTAAAGATTTGAAAAAGAAATTAGCTGATGCTAGTTTCCAAAAGTCTTCGGTATAAAGATATTTGTTATTAATACTTAAAAGCTCCCCATTAATAGTTTCCCGAGGGGAGCTTTTAAATATCATTTTAAAATCCCAAGCCAAAACGACTCCAGTAACGATCTTCCAGATTTTTCCATTTATAAATGGTTTCGCCTGTAAAGTCAAAAGTATATCTATTAAGAAGCTCTTGTGCTTCTTCTTTTTTACCATCTTTTATAAGCGATTCAACTTGCTGTTCGAGCAAAGTTCCGTTTTTCAAACCTTTGTTTTCGAAATGCAATACCTCCTTTAACACATCGCCTTTGGTTTCTTGCCAGGCTAATGTTGCCAGCTTATTAGCTTTTCGGTATTTCCAGATAATAGCATCATCTCTATAACGTTTTTGTCCGCAATAATTAAAGCTTTCGGGTAACTCAGTAGTACCTGCATATACTGGAATACGAGGACTTTCGGCCGGATTGTCGAACGATAACCAGGCAACACCACCTACTTCATCAGGTAACCAATCGCGAAGCTGAATAATTTCGGAATATGAACACCACGAAACAGCAACCGTACGTTGATAAGTTATGGCTGTGCTATCGAGATAATTGTAGGTGTTGCGGGCCGATCCTGTTGGCCAGGGATTGGCAATAGGTGAGGTAATGGTGTCCTGTCCTATCACTTTTCCATCATCGTCTCTCTTCTTTTTTATTATCTTAATATTTTGGGTCATGTCAAACGCCGTACCTTCGTAGGTTTGACGGTACAAAGCCATAACATCCTCAACACTTACCGGATGATCGGGTTTAACCGAAAATGGAAGTTCGTCGGCATCGTAACTTAGGTGTAAAGACGGAGCCAGTGTGTTAAAAATAAAGTACTCGCGAATGTTAAATGGTTTTTCGTTATCGCCATATGCTTTCCAAAACTTAAACGGCTCTTTGCCATCCCAACGTCCCAGCTTTTTAGCCACTTTAAATACATTATCCGAAGCCATATAATGGTCTTTGTCTTTCAATTTAAGTTCGCCAATACGCGATATATTTGCCGACACACCCACATGACCGTCAGGTATTCGCTGAGCTGCCCAAACACCGCCAATATTATCAGGTCCTTCGCCAAATATCTCGAGTTGCCACACTTCTTTTTTGTCGGCAATGGTAATGCACTCGCCCCAGTCGCCATATCCGTATTCTTTTATTAGCTTGCCAATAAGTTGAATAGCATCGCGGGCGGTAGAACAACGTTGCAAAGCAATTCGCTCCAATTCTTCAATCAGGAACATTCCTTTCTCGTTAACTAATTCTTCGGGGCCTACAGTTGTGGTTTCGCCAATGGCTAACTGCTTTTCGTTAAGGCAAGGATAAGCTGTATTTAAGAAGGCATACGTTTGTTTAGCCTGTGGAATTTGCCCTGCTTCTTTAACGCCACGCATGTCCCAGGGCGTTTCGGTTCTTAGTTTCCCTTTAAAAATTGATGTAACGGTATCGTTCTTATAAGATACGCCTTTTTCCATGGTTACCCAGGTTCTGTATCGTCCGTCGCAAGTATGACTGGTGATAACCGATCCGTCGGTGGTGGCACCTTTACTTACCATTATTGAGGTACAACTTTCGCCAAAGAAAGGATCATTTTTTTGATCTTTGATGTTCTGTGCGCTTATTGATATAGTTGCAGTTAGGATGCCTATAGCAATAACAGAAAATTGTTTTATCATATCTGATTGTTTTTTATATTGATGATGGCACAAAGTAATCAATTTGAGATAAGATTTTAGCAATTATTTGTTCTGATATGATACAATTATAGGGTGTAGGCATAAAAAAAGGCTCTTTTTATAGAAGAGCCTCTGTTATTATAAAGGTGTATTTTAATTGTATTCAACAATGTTAATCGGAACGTTAATGATTGCCTGATAATCTTCGCCTGCTTCAATCATATCAAAATCATCGCTTTCGCATATCCAGTTGATAGTGATCTTTCGATTATGATCCAGGATTTGTTCAAATTTTCTAAAAATATCCAATAAGTAAACCGACGATCGGGTATTAAAATATTCTAACTGGATATTAAGTTCTGTTTTTTCTAGTGGTTGAGTAAGGTATTCATCAATCCACTGAATAATCGGATCAAACAAATCAGAACAATTCTCAGGTGTTAGCTTTCCTTTGAACTCAATTAAACCATGATTATGATCCAATTTGATGTACGGAGTAGTTCTGGTCGGTTCTTTAAGAATCGTTTTATTCATTGTACGTAATTTGGTTGTTTCTCTCCAGTCCCTGTGTTTTAATAATCAAATATCGTCTATTTAACTTATAAAAACAAAAGAGTATAAATAAAGTTATTATATAGACCGATATTCGCGAATAGCTTAGCTTTATACCTCAGATTGCTGTATACTGTTTGTGGTGATAAATTGTTACGTAGTAGCTGTTATATGTAATTAAATAACAGGGTAATTCTGCTGTTTTATCAGTTGATGGAATAAAGAGCAAAATAATCATTGTATCTTTGGTAGTGATAATTTTGATCATTAAAAATAAAACATCAATATATGTACAGGCGTGATTACATACTTCGAATAATAGAGCAAATTGCACAGTTTATTTCTAAGCTATTAAAGCTTCAGCAAGAAGATAAAGCCGAGCAGGCATACGATTTTTTAATCAATCAATCAGCAAGGGTTACGGGTTTAAGCTATGATGAGTTTTTACAAATGAGTATTGATGATTTTAAGCAAAAGCTTGATGAGAGTGAGATATCAGATACTTACTTAGATACCTTGGGCCGATACTTTATGACTTCAGCCGATGTGTGTTTATGTATGGAGAAAGATGAAGAAGCGATTCATCATATTGAGTTGGCAAAGTTTTGCTTTAGTGAAGCGGAGCAACGATTTCAGAGTTTTTCATTTAGCCGTCAGTTGGATCTCGAAAAATTAAATCAATTGCGAATACGTGTTGGTTTGTTTTAGCTTGTCATTAGAGTGATTCAAAACTAAACCAACTCTAATGAAAAATTTACTTCAAACAGTATTCTGTCTGTTAAGCGCGTTATGCATCATTACATCAATAAAAGCTCAGGACAAACTTATTAAAGTCAATAGTGATACTATCAACTGTGTTATAAAAGAGATTGGCGATCTGGAAATTAAATATACCAATCCGGCAGTTAGCGAAACTATTTTGTTTGGTGTTGATAAAGAAGATGTTTCTAAAATAATACTGGCTAATGGCAATGTACTTGAGTTTAGCCCAACATTATACGATCCTCAAAAGTATATTACTAATCACAAAAATGCCATTAAGGTAAATTTCTTATCGCCCTTATTTAATAGTTTTAATATAGGATACGAGCGCAGCATAAAACCCGGCAGAAGTATTGAAGCAACACTTGGTTTGATTGGTGTGGGAAATGATATTTATGCTACCGATGAGAAAGGTATGTTTTTAAAGCTAGGTTGTAAATTTATTAAGAGTCCTGATTATTACATACGCGGGCAGCGTTATGCACATATTTTAAAAGGTGCTTATATACGACCCGAATTAGCTTTCTCGTATTATCATTATGATTTTGAAATGTGGGATTGGTATTCCGATTATGAAACGGTTGAAAGAGAGACGAATGTGATGTTTGCAGTTCTATTGAATTTTGGTAAACAATGGGTAATTGATAATGGCTTTATCGTAGATACCTTTGTGGGGATAGGGTATGGTTTTGGTAAAGACGATGATCAATACGGTATGCACAAAGCTTTTATTGGAGGTATAGATGAATTTCCATTGGCCTTGAGTATGGGGGTACGCGTTGGCTGGTGCTTTTAATACACGATAAATAGATTTGAGTTCAGTTTCACCATTATTGGGGATGGACTGATAAACGGATTATATGCAATTTCGGGTAAATAAATTGCTTATGGAAAAGATAATCAGTCAAACCCGTAATGGAAGAGTTTTTTTATGCTCTAGTTGCGATAAAATTCACATTGAATTCTATCATTTTCTTTTTTCTTTTGACGAAGAGGCTTACTGCTTTTTTAAAGATAATATCTCGAAAATTGATGGGTCGTATTATGAAAGTATCAATGCTGATCTTGATTACCGAAGAAAGATAATTGTACCATTAGGGCATCGTAATGTGTCAATGTTATTAAATCGAAAAGAATTAAATGAACTTCAATCGTTATTAGCAAGTCGATACTTTTATGGTCGAACCGATTGTTTTCTGTCTCTGAAAGAAATAGGAGTACCCATTATAGCCAACTAGATTTTTAAGCATCATTACCTAATTATTAGTAACCAATTATTGGGATGTGTAGTAGTTAATGATCGGATTAGCAAGGGAATGTGACTTTTGTGAAGTTGATTGTTTATACTTTTATCTGCATAAAAACCCCAATATTGGCGATTGTATAGTGATGGCTAGTCGGTTAGTTTTGTGATGTAATCATACTTAAAATTAACCGGATGAAGCAAACAGCAATACTTTACGGATCAAGCTCGGGAAATACCGAAGCCGTAGCAAAACTAATCAATACCAAACTCGGTAACGAAGCCAAATTAATAGATGTAGCTGCAATTAATGTGGCAGAATTGGATACATATGAAGTATTGTTTTTAGGAACCAGTACATGGGGCTATGGGGATTTACAAGACGATTGGGAAGATTTTATTACCGAATTAGAGAATGCTAATCTACAGGGAAAAACGGTTGCTCTCTTTGGTTTAGGTGATGCAGAGTCGTACCCGGATACATTTGTTGATGGAATGGGTACTATTTACAAGGCGATTGCTAACAGTGAAGCTCAAATAATAGGACAAGTTGCAAAAGATGAATATACCTTTGACGCTTCAACTGCACTTGTTGAAGATAGCTTTGTGGGATTGGCTATTGATGTGGATAATGAAAGTGATAAAACCGATGAACGAGTTAGTAAATGGATTGAGGGTATTAGAAATTACCTGAATTGAAATAACTAACCATTGTAATTATTTTTTTATCCATAATTAAAGAGCAGGTTAGAAAATACTTCGTATTGATGAATCAGTGTTTTGTGTTTTCCATTTCTGATTTCTCAAAAGTTGAATCTGATCTGTTCTTTTTAAATTATTTAATATGAGAGTATTTTGTCATCATATATATGAGTATAAAAAAGGTTTGAGAAATCTTATTTTACACACCATGGCATCGAAGGATGTTGATTTAGCCATTAAAAAATTAGAATCGAATGGTATTGATTATCTGATTCAACCAGTTAGTGTTAATAAGGTGAATATTTATTTTGGTGCCAAAGAATGTGTGAATGTAATCAACTGCTTTTGCCATAAAAGCCTGAATGAATTATCGCCCGAAGAAGATTATATTTTGGGTACTTTGTTAGGCTATAATCAGGTGGTGCAATGTGCCCGATATTTGAAAAAGAAAGAGGCATCTCCGGCAATCAGAAATGCTTCTTAGTTCAAAATTATTCTTTTTCTGTTTTAGGTTTTCTGTCGTATTTACAGCAGCCTGGAAGTTTATTATAAGCTTCATCCGGGGCTGTTTTTTTCTCTGTATCGTAGCCCGATTTGGCAATGGCCTCCTGAACTTTTTCGTCGGTGGTTTTAGCCGAATCAAAAGTCAGATTCATCATTTTGGTTTCTTTGTTCCAATCGGCTTTGATCACTCCGTCAACCAAATTGGCAGCTTTTTCAATGGTTTTTTCGCACATGCCACAATTGCCGTATACCTTAAAAGTTTTATCGGTGTTTTTTGCAAATAAGGAGATGGAAGCTACCATCATTACTGCGATTAAGCTCATTTTTGTTTTCATGTTTTATATATTTTTTTGATTAATAATTTCATTCAATATTTTATTGTCTTTCATATAGACAGCACTCTGGAAGATTATTGTAGACTGAATCTGGTGCTTTTGCCATTTCGGTATCGTGACCAACAGCTGCAATAGCTTTATGCACCATATGAATGTTCAATGATGGGCTGCCTTCAATGGTTATCATCTTGGTTTCTTCATTCCACTCAGCACTATTAACGCCTTCCACTTTTGCAGCTGCTTCTTCAATTCGGTCTTTACACATTCCACAGTTGCCAAATACTTTAAAAGAATAGGTCTGACTCTGTGTATTTGCTTTATCGAAATAGTTACGATCGTAATGGCAACATTCAGGTAGTTTGTTGTATACATCTGCTGAAGCCTTCTCTAGTTCAGTATCATAGCCGGCAGCTGCTATTGCCTTGTGAATGCTCGATAAATCTGTTTCGTTTGCCATGTAACTAACTTTGAATGTTTTGGTTTCTTTATTCCATTCAGCCACATGAACGCCATTAACACTTTTAGCAGCTGTTTCGATGGTTTCTTTGCACATTCCACAATTACCCGCTACCTGAAACGAATCCTCTTTCATATTCATGCTCATATCCATATGGTGCATATCACTTTTGGATGAATTCATCATACTTTGTTTTCCTTCTAATTGAGCGGCTGCATCAATTTTAAATACTCCGTTGGCAGCTATGACTTCACCTACTTTAAGTCCATCAGCCACTATATATGAATCACCAGCCTCTGGCCCCAGCACAATTTCACGATACAGGAAAGTGGGTTGTTCACGGCCTTCTACTTTTACATATACAACGGCTCTTTTGCCAGTCCAAAGCACAGCCGATTTTGGAATAATTAATGCGTCATCCTTCGATAATTCTGATTCCACATAAGCGGTGACAAATATTCCGGGTTTTAGGTTTCCATCCGGATTATTCACCTCAGCTCTTACATTGGCAACTCTTGTTTGTGGATTCAAAATAGGATCGATAAAACTCACTTTAGCTTCGAAGGTTTTACCCGGTTGCGATTGGGTGTTGAAGCTGATTTTATCACCTTGTGCAATCCAAGGAAGGTCTGTCTCATAAGCATCCAGTTGAATCCATACTTTACTAAGGTCAATAATCTGAAACATATCCGTTCCTTCTTTCACATAATCACCTTGGGCTATTTTTCGTGATGTTACAGTGCCGCTTACAGGCGAAAGAATATTAAAATGTACAATCGGATCACTCGCATTTTCAATCTCACTGATTTGTTGAGGTGTTAAATCCCATGCCAGTAACTTGGCTTTTGCAGCTTTGTAAAGAGCCGGATTGGTTTCTTTTAAAGCAGTGGCTTCTATCAATTCGCGCTGTGCACTCACCAATTCCGGTGAATAAATGGTTGCCAAAGCTTGCCCTTTACGTACATTTTGTCCGGTAAAATTGATGTTTAACTTTTCAATTCTTCCGTTAAAACGAGCCGTAAGCTGAGCTATTTTTCTTTCGTCAGGTTCAATCTTACCTTGTAAATATTCTTTCCTTATGGCTTGTTTCTTCGCCACTTTCACAGTTTGAATATCGGCCAGTTTTATGGCGGCTTCACTCATGGCAATTTCATCAGGATTTGCTTCATCACTGCCTTGCATCGATTTTAAAGGAATCAGATCCATTCCGCAAATGGGGCATGAACCAGGCTCTTCCTGTTTAATTTGTGGGTGCATCGAACAGGTCCATGTAGTTGATTCTTCAGCATGATTGTGTTGATGTTGCTGCGTTTCTTCTGAATGAGATGGCTTAATGATCCAGCCAATTAGCAAGCCGGCCAACAAAGTGATGAATACCGCTTTGTAATTCGATTTTATATATTGAAGTATCTTTTTCATTATTTCTTTTTTCAATTGATTGTTACTATTGATAGTACAATTACATTTTTTATTAAGAACTCATTCCTAATGATAAAAAGCTATTAGCCGTTAGCTGCTTGTTATTTATCTGAATCTTAATTTGCTTCTGACTACTGCCTAATTACTAACATACTAATCTTATTTGCCCATTAAATAGTATATAAAAGCAATAGAAGCCAGTTTGTCTGTTCTGGCTTTTTCCAGTTCCAATTGATATTTTAGCATACGTTTTTGCATCCGTAGCATCTCTTCAAAATTGCTGTTTTGATTGGCATATTCGGTCTCAATAATTCGCAATGACTTGGATGATAGTAATAGCTGCTTTTCGAAAAGCCTTACTCGACGTTCTGCATCAGTCATTTCGTTGTAGCTTTTTTCCAGAATATTTTCCAGAATATTGGTCTGATTGCTTTTATCGTTGGTTACAGCTTCTTGTTGATAAACTACTTCCTGTACCATACTCTTGTATTTTCTTCGATACAGCGGAATGCTAAAACCAATCTTTGGAAAAAGTATGGCATCTTTACCTGATAGATTATTTTCTCCTTTACCTATAAAAGTGTAGTCGATACCAACATTGAAATTGGGACCACCGGCTTTTTGGGCTGCTTCTTTTTGGTAATCAAGGGCTGATGTTTTTAAATCCATCGAAAGCAAAACATGGTTTTTAGCTTTGATGGAATCCATAATGGCCTCTTTACTCAAAAGTAAATCTGTTGAAATAATAGTATCGCCAACAGCTATTTCAGATGTGGTGCCAATCAAGTTCTTGAAGCTGGTTGTCAATAATGATTGTGCATCTCTAAGTTGAGCCAATTCATTTTCAAGATCATTCATATTCATCTCAATCCTATATTGATCAGCAGCCGATACCTTTCCGGCTTCTACTTTAGCCGTTGCCAGGCGTTGAAAGGATTGTAGAAGAGTCATATTCTCCATTGTAATATAAAGGGCCCTTTGATTGAAATAGAGATTGTACCAGTTGGCTTTTACTTCCTGAAACAACTTTGATTTTTGTTGTTCAAACATTTCATATTGAGCCTTTGCATTGCTTATGGCGGCATTTTCGCGAGCCTGTAAAGTTCCAAACCATGGAAACATTTGAGATGCCGATATTTTGAATTCCTGAGGCCCCACGCGGGTTTCAACAGGTTGAATAAAATAGGCAAAAGCAATTTGTGGATCGGGCAGAGCAGATACCTGCGGTGCTTTTTCCAAGGCTGCCATATATTTATTAAATGCAGCTTTTAACGATGGATTGTTTTCGGCCGACAGCGTCAGGTAATGATCCAGATTGTCCTGAGCCAATATATTATTGCCCGTCCATCCCAATAGAATCAAAAGAATACTCAATGTACTTTTTACTAATGTTTGATATCGTAATTTATTTGGTTTCATGGCTTTCTCCTTTCATCGTTTTTGATTTCCATAAGTAATACAGAACCGGAACCACAAACATGGTGATGACTTCGATGGTCATTCCTCCAAATAGCGGAATGGCCATAGGCACCATAATATCTGATCCCTTACCGGTTGAGGTAAGAACCGGAAGTAGTGCAATAATGGTGGTTGCTGTGGTCATAATAGCCGGACGAACTCGTTTGGAACCGGCTTCGAGAATCACCTTCTTCAAATCCGCTTTGTTTTGAGGATTGTGTTTTTCCAGTAATTGCTGAATATAGGTACTAATCAACACACCATCGTCGGTGGCTACACCAAACAAGGCAATAAATCCTACCCACACAGCCACACTTAGGTTGATGGGTGTTATCTGGAATAAATCCCTCAGGCTAATACCGGCGAGAGTAGCGTCCATAAACCAGGGCTGAGCGTACAACCAAAGCATGATAAAACCACCTGAGAATGCTACAATAATTCCTGAGAATATCAACGCAGTTGAAATGACAGATCGGAATTGAAAATACAGAATCAGGAAGATGATGATAAGCGAAATGGGAATCACCAGACTTAATCGTTTGGTTGCTCTTATCTGATTCTCATAATTACCCGTAAATTTATAGTTGACACCTGCCGGTAATACAAAATTACCCTTAGCAATTTGATCTTTAAGATAAGCCTGAGCTTGTTCTACCACATCCACTTCGGCAAAACCATCTTTTTTATCAAAGATGACATACCCAACTAAAAAGGTGTCTTCACTTTTAATCATCTGTGGCCCTCTGGTATACTGGATATCTACCAATTCTCCGAGTGGCACCTGAGCTCCATTATTTACCGGTATCAGGATGTTTTTCAGATCTTCGGGGTTATCACGAAACTCACGTGCGTAACGCAATCGAACAGGATAACGTTCGCGACCTTCTACTGTGTTAGTTAACGGCATTCCGCCAATAGCACTTCCTATCACCATTTGAAGCTGACTAATGCTCATGCCATATCGGGCAATGGCATCACGATCTATCTTCATTTCAAGGTAGGGTTTACCAACTACACGATCGGCAAATACCGACTGTGGATTTACCCCTTCAACATTTTTTAGAAGACTCTCCAGTTTCAAACCCGTTTGTTCAATGCTTTCCAGACTAGGCCCAAAGACTTTAATTCCCATGGGGGCTCGCATTCCGGTTTGTAACATCACCAAACGTGTTGAAATAGGCTGTAACTTGGGCGCTGATGTTAATCCCGGAATCTGACTTTTTGATATGATTTCATTCCAGATATCATCGGGCGATTTTATTTCATCGCGCCACTGTCTGAAATACTCACCGTTTATATCGGGTATCAGGTAATCAGCAATATTAGCCTCAATTCGTTTTACTTCTTTTTCTGATAAGGAAGCATTTTTCCACTTATCATTATTGGATGATTCTATTTGATGTGTATCCTTATCGTATCTGTATTGTGAGTCTTTACCCAATTGTTGAAGATCCAAGAGAAATTTTTCGTACTTATCAACCTTGTAACGTTCACGATGTCCTTTATCGTTAAGAATATACTCCGATTTATAATTGATTACATTTTCGTACATGGAAGTTGGAGCAGGGTCGAGGGCTGAATTTACACGTCCCCATTTACCAACTACCGACTCAACTTCGGGGATGGAACTAACTCTTTGATCGAGCAAGCGAATTACATCCAGATTCTCAGCAATGCCTGAATGAGGCATGGTTGTTGGCATCAACAAGAATGAACCTTCGTCGAGTGTTGGCATAAATTCTTTACCAATGCCTGGAAATTCTTCATTCAAATAAGTATATGCTCCGGTGTTTTGAATAAACTTTGGCATAAAACCAAATATCTTTCCAAAGCCTTGCCACACCATCAATCCGAATAGGATAATAGTAATGGGAAGAGAAATGAAAGCGACAATGTGATTCAGGCACCAACCTAATATTCTTTCGTAATAACGAATAACCATTGATAATACGCCCAAAATGGCTGATACAATTAATATCACAAATAGGAAATTGGCAAATGTAGAATTCTGGGCACCTAATGGCATCCAAATTTTTGTAAGGAAGAAGACAACTACTACCAAACTGATGGCAATGTTTGCAAAATTGCCCCACCGCTCATAAATGGCAGGTTTTACTTCTGATAGTAAGCCATTAATACCATAGGCAGAAATAGCCAAGGCAATTAAATTACCTGAAATAATAGCCAATACAACTCCGGCTCCTATTAAAGCAATGTTGGTAAATGTTTTATGTTTCTTCTTATCTGTTCTTAAAGAAAAAATCAGATTTGCCAGACTTGGAATGATAATCAATCCAATTAATAGAGCCGAAAGCATGGTAAACGACTTGGTGTAAGCCAATGGCTTGAATAATTTACCTTCGGCTGCCTCCATGGCAAACACCGGTAAAAAACTAATAATTGTAGTGGCCAGCGCAGTGATAACCGCTCCGGCTACCTCTGTTGTGGCAACGTAAATTACCTGACGGAGTTGTTTTCCCTTTGCCCCTTTGTTTTCAGGTAAATCAAGATGCCTTATAATGTTTTCGACAAAGACAACGCCCACATCAACCATTACACCAATGGCAATGGCAATACCCGATAGTGCTACAATATTGGCATCAACACCAAAGTGCCGCATGGTTATAAATGTGATGAGCACACCTAACGGCAGTAAGCTGGATATTAGTAGGGAAGCTCTCAGGTTGAAGACCAATACAATTACAACCAGTATGCTGATGAGTAATTCCAGGCTGATAGCTTCTTCCAATGTGCCCAGTGTTTCTTTGATTAACCCCGTACGATCGTAAAATGGAACCAGAGTTACCTTCGAAATTGTTCCATCGTCTAATGTTTTAGAAGGAAGGCCGGGAGCTATCTCAGCTATCTTTTCTTTCAGGTTGTCGATGGTTTTCATGGGGTTGGCACCATATCGGGCAACCACAACACCACCAACAGCTTCAACACCGTCTTTATCCAATCCTCCACGTCGGTTAGCAGGACCGAGGTTGACTTTAGCAACGTCTTTTAATTTTACCGGAACATGATTTCTAACGGTTACCACACTGTTCTCAAGATCTTCAATATTTTTAATGTAACCGATGGCTCGTACGAGGTACTCAGCCCTGTTCACCTCCAGAGTCCGTGCACCAATATCGAGGTTACTGTTTTTTACAGCTGCAATTATTTGCGACAGATTAACGTCGTAACCCTTCATGGCAAACGGATCCACATCCACCTGATATTCTTTAATAAATCCACCTATGGAAGCTACTTCGGCAACCCCTTCGGCAGATGATAAAGAATATCTTACATAGTAGTCCTGCACAGTTCTTAATTCCTGCGGATCCCAACCACCCACAGGATTGCCTTGCTCATCACGTCCTTCCAAAGTATACCAGTAAATCTGGCCTAAAGCAGTGGCATCAGGCCCCAATGCCGGTGCTACTCCATCGGGTAATGTTCCGGATGGTAAAGAATTCAGCTTTTCTAAAATTCGTGTTCGACTCCAATAAAACTCAACATCTTCATCGAAAATAATATAGATGCTGGATAATCCGAAGATGGAGTTACTTCGAATGGTTTTAACGCCGGGCATACCCAAAAGAGCCGATGTTAGTGGATATGAGATCTGATCGTCAATATCCTGTGGTGACCGTCCGGGCCATTCTGTATAAACTATTTGCTGGTTTTCGCCAATATCTGGAATGGCATCAACGGGTACCGGATCGCTTGGTAAAAAGCCCGTATTCCAACCAAAAGGGGAAGTGATGATTCCCCAGCTGATAAATACCACTAATACCAGGAATGTTACCAGCTTATTTTCCAGAAAAAAGCGGATAATTTTATTTAGCATTTCAAAATGATAACATGGTTATTGAATTGATTTTAACCTACGGACCAAATAATAGAACATGTAAATTCATTATAAAGCCTTAATTTTAAGTGTATAAACAATGTGTTATAACAATCTATTGCCTACTGCCTAAAAACTAATAAACTAGTGAGAATCAATTCAAATAACTTTGAAGAAAAGAAAGGCGAATGCCTAGATCAGGCGGTGGTGGAGAAGCTACAATTTCAACGAAATCTTCAGTATCTTTCTCAATAACATCAGATAACAGAAATATTATTGGAGCTACATAAACAAAAGGAATATTTAATTGGAAATCTGTTACCATATTGAAATCATTCTCCACTTGAAAATGATGGGTTTCGTTATGACAGGACTTACAAATTCCTTCATCACCACAACAGCTTTTAGCTTCCTTATTAATGCTTACGTCTATTAAATGCGCACCACAATAATGTTTCGATACTGTAAATCCCATAGTGGAAGTCAGCAGTAGCAATGCCATTATTATATGTACGATTTTTCGGATCATAAAATTAAACCTGATTACAAAGTTAACACATCTGGTAGGGAAAAGTTTGGTGGAGTTGTTAAATGCCTGTTAAATCATACTATTTTAAAAACTGTTTAGTGTTTCTATCGATTCTGTTTTTATGTTTTTATCGACACAATGGTTCGGGTATTTGCACAAGACATTATTAAATATAGTTAAAAGTTCTTTTGTTATTGTTGAGGATAGTTTTCAACTTTAACCTTTTATTGGGATTGACATAAAATATTCAGTGGGGTGTTTTTTTGTAAATGCATCTATGAAATGTATTTAAGCTTAAAAAATAGATAGAAGTACCTAACATTTCCCGAAAACATTAAGTTTTGTTATGAACTTTAGGTTTGAAAATATGTTAAATCTTGGTATAAAATTTGTTTAATCAAGGCTTTGTTTTGTTGAACCTACATTGAAAACAATTATAAACTATGGAATACAACGTTAAATTGCCATTTAGGCGTTTTATTAAGATGCTGAAAGTAGATAAACAAGATATTTTCAGTATTTATATATATGCTATTTTTAATGGTCTGGTTTCCTTATCACTTCCATTGGGAGTACAAGCAATAATTAATCTGATAACAGGAGGCCAGGTTTCTACTTCATGGATTGTATTGGTTACCATTGTGGTGTTAGGAGTAATACTTAATGGAGTAATGCAGGTAATGCAGATGAGTATTTCAGAAAATATACAACAGAAACTGTTTGCTCGTTCAGCCTTTGATTTTGCCTTTCGTATTCCGCGTATCAAGCTGAGTGCTTTAGACGGACATTATGCTCCTGAATTGATGAATCGTTTTTTTGATACCTTGACAATTCAAAAAGGATTATCTAAAATATTGCTTGATTTTTCTTCAGCTATTCTTCAGGTTCTGTTCGGGATGATCTTATTATCTATTTATCATTCCTACTTTATTTTGTATAGTGCTGTATTATTGGTAATTGTATTCGTAATATTCAGGTATACGGCTAAGAATGGTTTGCTAACCAGCTTAAAGGAATCAACTTACAAATATAAGGTAGCTCATTGGTTGCAGGAGCTGGCAAGAGCTCAGGATACATTTAAAATGGCAGCAAGTTCTAACCTGCCATTGGAAAAAACAGATGAATCTGTTTTTGGTTATCTAAAATATCGTAAAAGTCACTTCCGAATTCTGGTTATTCAGCTTATTAATTTGATTAGTTTTAAGGTGATAATGATTGCCGGGCTATTAATTGTTGGAGGTTTATTGGTAATTAACCAGCAGATGAATATTGGCCAGTTTGTGGCAGCCGAAATTATTATATTGATGATTGTTACATCTGTTGAAAAACTGATGACACTTATCGAAACTGTTTATGATGTGCTTACTTCTGTTGAAAAGATGGGATCGATAACAGATATGCCTTTGGATTGTGATTTGGGTGAAGATATTGATTTATCAAAATCAGAAGGATTTCATATTGATATTGAAAATTTAAGTTACTCTTTTACCAAAGATTCAACCAACGAAGTGTTGAAAGATTTGAATTTAACTATTAAGCCGGGTGAGAAGATTTGTTTGGCTGGATTTAATGGTTCGGGTAAATCAATGTTATTGAAGCATCTTGGTGGTATGTATGATAGTTATACCGGAAATATTTTATTCAATCAGGTTTCGCTGAAAAACTGGAAGAATAATGAGTTACGATCCGAAATTGCTTCGTGTTTTTCAAAAGAAGAGATTTTTGCAGGTTCGATTTTTGAAAACATTACCTTGGGTAAATCCGGATTTTCAAAGATTGATGTAGAAAAGGTGGCTGCCATTATGGGATTTAATACATATGTTGATTCGTTAGAAGAGGGGTATGATACAGTATTGATTGCAGAAGGTAAGAATATTCCCAAGAGTGTCCGATTGAAAATAATAATGGCCCGTAGTATTGTGGGCGATAGTAGATTAATTCTTTTGGGTGATTTAATTAATCATTTGAATGAAACAGATCGCGAACAGTTTATTACCTATTTATTGAGCTTGAAATCAACCGTCATTGTTACATCCAATAATCCGGCTGTTGCCGATATGTTTAACCGGGTTTTGGTTTTAAACGCCGGTGAATTGATTGCTGATGGTACTCATCAGAAAATGAAACATCTGGGTTGGTATAAAAACGTTTTTCAAACAAAATAAACTATGCTGAATATATCTCAAAATATAGAAGTGGCTTCAAAAATTGATAAGAACAAGTTGAAGTCGTTTACTTTGGTTAAAAATTATATGGCAGGTAAATTATTTACACGTTTGTTGTACCTGTTTTTCTTTGTGCTTATTTTATCTATGTTTTTACCATGGACGCAGAATATTCGTTCAACCGGGTATGTAACTGCTCTTAAACCTGATCAACGTCCACAAACCATCCACTCCATTATTGGTGGACGAATAGAAAGTTGGTTTATTCAGGAAGGTGATTTTGTGAAACGCGGAGATACCATATTGTTTTTGTCTGAGACCAAGGCCGAATATATGGATCCGGAATTGCTAAGCCGTACTCAGCATCAGATTGAAGCCAAAGAGATGGCGGTACAGAGTTATATGGAGAAGGTAAAGGCATTGGATGAGCAGATTAGAGCTTTATCGCAAACCCAACGTTTGAAAATGGAGCAAACACAAAATTACGTTAAACAGGCAGGGTTGAAGATTGAGTCGGACAGTATTGAGTACGAGGCCAGCAAAACCAATTACGATATTGCTCAACGTCAGTACGAGAGAACGCAAAAATTGTATGCCGATGGTTTGAATTCGCTTACAGAATTAGAATCGCGTAAGTTGAAAATGCAGGAGACTCAGGCAAAGATGGTTAGTGCTGAAAATAAGTTGTTGACCAGCAGAAATAACCTGATTAATTACAAGGTTGAATTATCATCAATTCGCAACCAGTATCGCGAGAAATTGAGTAAATCAGAATCTGATAAATACTCAGCTATGTCGGCATTATATGATGCTGAAGCTACTTTAAGTAAGATGCAAAACCAATATATGAACTATTCGGTTCGTACTGGTAACTATTATGTTACTGCACCTCAGGATGGCTACATTACCAAAACTATACGCAGCGGTATTGGTGAAACCATCAAAGAAGGCGATCCGTTGGTTAGTATTATGCCTGCCGATTTTGAATTGGCAGTTGAGATGTATGTCGATCCCATAGATTTACCTTTGCTTCATGTGGGCGATCAGGTGCGTTTTATGTTTGATGGATGGCCATCTATTGTATTTAGTGGCTGGCCTAACATATCTTTTGGTACTTTTGGAGGTAAGGTTTTTGCCATCGATAATTTTATCAGCGATAATGGTAAATACCGAATTTTGGTCGAGCAGGATAAAGATGAACCAGCCTGGCCCGAGCAATTGCGTATTGGAGCAGGGGCCGATGGTATTGCTTTATTGAAAGATGTTCCGGTATGGTATGAGATATGGCGTCAGATGAACGGTTTTCCACCTGATTACTATACCGTTCAGGATAAAAAAGATGCATCAGCAAAAAAGAAGAAATAAGATTTGAATATGACCCGCAAACAAATCGTATTAGCAGTATTAATAGTGTATAATAGCTTGTGGCTGAAGGCGCAAACTGACACTACGGTTTTTACTTTACAACAATTGCTTTGGTATGTCGAGCAATATCATCCTGTGAGCATTCAAAGCCAGTTGGTTGTGAAGCAGGGCGCTAGTGAGATACGCAAAGCCCGTGGTAATTTCGATCCATACCTGTTTGCCGGGCTCGATCAGAAATATTACGATGATAAGGAGTATTACAGTCTGTTGGGTACTGGTTTAAAAGTACCTACCTGGTACGGTATTGAGCTAAAAACAGGATATGATCAAAACAGAGGGTATAACCTGAACCCACAGAATCGTGTACCTGACGATGGCCTTTGGTATGCTGGTATTTCGGTTCCGGTAGGTAAGGGTTTGGTTATTGATAAGCGCAGAGCTGAACTAAAACAGGCCAAACTGTATGCCGAATCGACTAAAGCCGAACAGGAAAAGATGATGCTGAGCCTGTATTTCGATGCCGTGAAGAAATACTGGGACTGGGTGACAGCATATAACGAATTGCAAGTGTATAACGAAGCGGTTGAGCTGGCACAAATTCGCTTACGTGCCATTAAAGGAAGTCATGAGTTTGGCGATCGTTCTGCTATTGATACCTTAGAAGCTCATATTGTAGTTCAGAACAGGCAGTTAAATATGAAGGAAGCAAAGCTTAAGTACGATAATGTTACCCTTGAGCTATCCAATTATCTTTGGTTCGAAAATGGTGTACCATTAAATATTAGTGAAGAAATACATCCGCCAATATACACTGTTGCCGATAAAGCACCGGTTATTTCTGCTGATTCAATCAATAACCTGGTTAATGAATTGGGCTTTTCGCATCCCGAGATGCAATTGATGGATTATAGGTTGGCATCGTTAGAGGTAGATCGTAAGCTGAAGCGCGAAAGTTTTAAGCCTAATCTGAACCTCAATTATAATTTTTTGAACGAACCTAATGGAGGCAATGTCTTTCAAAGTTATTCAATCAATAATTATAAATGGGGGTTTAATTTTAGCATGCCTTTGTTTTTACGCGAGGAGAGGGGTGCCTATCAGCAAGCTAAGCTTAAATTACAGGATGCCGAATTAAAGCAGAGTGCTAAGTTATTAAACTTGCAAAATAAATTGCTTAAATACTATAATACCCAAATTACTTTATCGGAGCAGGTTGACTTGTATGCCGATGTAGTGAAGAATTATAATCGTATGCTCGATGCCGAAAAGCAGCGATTTGAGTCGGGAGAGAGTTCGTTGTTTGTGGTTAATGCCCGCGAAAACTATCTGATTGATGCTCGCTTGAAAATGATATCCTTATTGGCTAAATACAATGTTTCGATTGTAGGAGTGGGTTATGCAGCAGGTATTCCTATTTTTCAGAGCGGAAACTAACGTTGCTATGGCTTAATTTTCGATGAATCAATTTGTCGATTAACAATTGGACATTGAGTTGAATAGAAATCGAATCTTATGATGAGAATATAATTACTTTTTTATGGCAAAAACAGCAATCGTTATTGGTGCAACAGGTTTGGTTGGTTCGTATTTGGTAAAACAATTATTGAACGATGAGACATTTTCTGAAGTGAAAATATTTGTTCGCAGATCAATTAATTACTCTCATCCTAAGTTAAAAGAATACATCTGCAATTTTGATCAATTGAAAGAAGTTGAAAGGGATATAACGGGCGACGTTTTGTTTTCGGCCATGGGAACAACGTTAAAACAGGCCGGAGGCAAGGAACAACAATATAAGGTTGATTACACCTATCAATACGAGTTTGCCAAATTAGCTGCTCAAAATGAAGTAAAGCAATATGTTTTGGTTTCGTCCATGTCGGCCAATGCTCAATCAAAAGCTTTTTACCTGCGCATCAAAGGCCAACTAGAAGAAGCCGTTCGGTCTTTAGAATTCGAAAACATAACTGTTTTTCAACCCAGTGGTTTGTTAGGTAAACGCCAAAATCGTCGAAGAAGAGAAGAAATAGGAATTTCGATGGTGAATGCTGTTGTAAAAATTATTCCCGGTTTAAAAAAGTATCGGGGTATAGAAGCTTCTGCGGTGGCACGTGCTATGGTATCGGTTGCCAAACAACCATTAAAAAATAGAGTCAATACCATCAGTCTGGATCGTATTTTTGATTTTGCCTGATGTTCATTAAATCGACGTAAAGCTAACCTTAAAAGGGGTGATTAAATTAGATGCGCATCAGAATGAAAAAAGATGCGCATCTCTGTATGTCAATAACAATAGGGCCTTCAGATGTGCTGTTTGCAATTATTGATGCAAGTTTTTTAAATAATCTCTATCTCCTTTTACAAAGTATTACGCAGTTTTATTAAATTGTCATTCCTTTCGGCAATAAATCCTGTTTTGTACCCTAAATTTTAATCTATGAATACATCAAGCATCGAAATGAAGCCTATTGGGCTTATTCATACCCCTTTTACCAATATTGCAAACATGCCTATTCAGCCGATGGCTGCCAAAGAAGTGGTTGGAAGTATAGAAGTTTTTCCGGAGTATGCCGAAGGATTACTTGATTTGGAAGAGTTTTCGCACATTACCTTGTTTTATCATTTTCATAAAATAGAAGGGTACCAGCTTAAAGTAAAACCATTTATGGATACTGTAGAGCATGGTATTTTTGCAACTAAATCGCCCAAACGCCCTAATGCCATTGGACTATCAACAGTAGAGTTGCTTTCGGTCGAAAACAACATTATTCATATTAAAATGATTGATGTGCTTGATGGAACTCCTCTGCTGGATATCAAACCCTTCTTTGCCAAGTTCGATAATCGCGAAAATACCAAGGCGGGTTGGCTCGATAGGCAAACTAATCTTAAGGTTGATAAGTTACGATCAGACGATCGGTTTAAGTAATTCCGACAAATCTCTTCATAAAGAGTGGTAACGTATTAATAAACAACTCGCGTTTATCTTTATTTGAAGGTGGCAACTATTTCTATGCCATTAATAAGTTTGTGTTATTCCGCCATAAGCAACGTAGTTTGGGTCCCAATTACATAAGCGAAGGGTAGAAAAATTTGGTAAGCTTTCTATGAATCTTTAAATTTTTCCTGAAGCGTTGTGTAGTGGGTAAGTGAGTGGTTTAGGCGGCGGCTTTTTTGACAACTTTTTGAGCTGGAGGCAAAAAGTTGAAGCCCTGCGGCTTGAGCAAGTATTTTCTAAAGTACGATAACGCTTATCTTAAATTGAATAGATAAGCATTATAATAAAAAAAGCGTATCCGATAATCAGATACGCTTTTAAGGTATTGTAAGTAAATACGATATATGATATTATATTACTTTCACATTTACAGCATTCAAACCTTTTTTACCTTCGGTAAGTTCAAATTCTACTTCGTCACCTTCGCGAACTTCGTCGATTAAACCAGTTACGTGTACAAAATGTTCTTTACCATTGTCTTCAGTGATAAAACCAAAACCTTTAGCTTCATTGAAGAATTTTACTTTTCCTTTATTCATTGTTTGTTTATTAAAATATGGCGCTAAGATAATCTAATATTTCGATTATCAAGAATAATTAATAAAATATTGAAAATTAATATTTTATTTAATTAAATGATTCATATACAATGTGTTTAAAATCTCTGTCAAATGGTATGCGGTTGTTGGGCATCATTTGAGTGAACGCCAGTCCAAAAAGGTTGTTTTTAACATCAATCCAAAAATGAGTATCGGCAGCTCCACTCCACGATATTTCACCTGCATAAGGGAAACTCCCTTCAGTATCGTCAACCAATTGTAATTTATTTCCGATTGTCCATCCGGTATTGTTCCAGGCATTTTTGTTGTCGGGCATCTGGTTTTGATATAATAAGGCAATGGTTTCGGGTTTAAGAATTTTTGCACCATCCAATTCTCCTTTATTAAGAACCATCTGACAAAAACGGGCATAGTCCATCATGGTCGATTGCAGGCCACCGCCCCCCATTAAAAATACGGCCGGTTTGGTAAATCTGCTTTCTTCAATGGTTTCTAAAACTTGAATACCATTGGTACTGTCTGGCCGGTACACAGCTGTATATCTATTTATCTTATCCTCAGGAACCATAAAACCAGTGTCATTCATTTTTAAAGGAATAAAGATGTTTTCAGTTAAGTATTGGTCAAGTGTTTGGCCCGATAGTACTTCAATCAAATACCCCAATACATCAATCGAAACACTGTACTCCCATTTTTCGCCGGGTTGAAACTTCAAAGGAGCTTTTGCCAGGCGTCTCACCTTAGGTGCCAATAATTCGTTCCAAAGTAGTAATGAATCGGCTCTATAGATAGAATCGACATATGAGTGAGGTGTCCAACCATAGGTAAGGCCTGATGTGTGCGTGATTAAATGACGAATGGTCATCACCGGATTCTGATCAACTAATACTGGCTGCCCATCTTGCATGCCTGAATATACCTTTGTATCTGCAAATTCGGGTATGTATTTCGAAACCGGATCATCTAATTGAAACAGTCCTTTTTCATACAATTGCATTAAAGCAAGTGAGGTAATGCTCTTACTCATCGAATAGATGCGAAAAATACTTTCGGTAGTCATGGGTTTTTGATGCTCGATATCCGCCCATCCATATGCTTTGTTCTGAACCACTTTACCATCTTTAACCAACATCGTTGTAATACCTGCCAGTTGTTTGGTATCAATATACTTTTGCATAGCAGTATCGATGGAGTTGATAATAGAAGAATTTAGTCCAACCTCTTCGGGCAATGCTACAGGTATACCTTGTGGTGGTTGACATTGACACATTATGCCAATAATAAATAAGAATAGTAGTTTTTTCATTATTAAGGGATTTTATTGTTGAAGGTAAGATAGTATAAGTTTGGAGGAATGAAAAGGTACAACATTTAATATTCTGATTTTGATTGTATCATTAGTGTAATAATTCTTTATTAAAGTTCGTTATGTATTTATTATTGGATATTAACTATATATATGATCTGTGTCTATTATTAGATATAGAATTCAGATGGTAGTATTATTTTTTTGAAAGGATGGTTTTTAAAGATAAAACGGTATTGGTTACCGGAGCAGGTAAAGGTATTGGTAGAGCTGTTGCATTGGGGTATGCAGCCGAAGGAGCCTCTGTAATTGTGGTAGACATAGATATTGAATTGGCCAATTCTACGTCTGTACAAATTACAAGTGCAGGAGGTGGGGCAAAGGCTTTTATGGTAGATGTTAGCAAAGCACATGAAATAGAGGTGTTGTTTAAACAAGTTGCTGAGCAATATAAGTCTTTGGATGTGTTGATAAACAATGCCGGCATTTCAAAATGGAAATCACCTTATGAATTAGCAATTGATGAATGGGATCAAATCATTAACACTAACTTACGAAGTGTGTTTTTATGTTCGCGCGAAGCTGCAAAAATCATGCGCACAACAGGAGGTGGTTCCATAGTTAATATAGCATCTACACGAGCATTAATGTCCGAACCAAACACCGAGGCATATGCGGCCACTAAAGGAGGAATTGTTGCATTAACTCATGCTATGGCTGCTTCTTTTGCTTCAGATCAAATTCAGGTTAATTGCATTAGCCCGGGATGGATCGAAACAGGCGATTATTCACAATTAACAAAAGAAGATCATACTCAGCACTTTTCCGGAAGAGTTGGTAAGCCAGAGGATATAGCAAACGCATGCATCTATCTTACTCAGCCCAATAATAATTTTGTTAATGGTGCTAATCTGATTATTGATGGTGGAATGACACGAAAAATGATTTATGAAGAATAAAAACAACTAAATAAAAATCCCTTACATAATAAACCTGAATTCAATTATGAAATACCTTCTTTTACTGCTAACTGTAGTGATTACAACCTTTAATGTTCTGGGTAAATCAAAACCGGAAAACATTAATAGAATTAAATACAACTTTAACTCGCAATGGCTCATCAATGTTGGCGATGTTACAAATGGCCAATTAATCAATTTGGCTGATAATGATTGGAAAAAAGTAACATTGCCTTATGCCTGGAATCAAGAGGAAGCTTATAAAAAATCAATCCACGATTTATCAACTGGTATTGCGTGGTATCGCAAGCATTTTCAAATGCCAAAATCAGCAAAAGGTAAAAAGGTTTTTATCGAGTTTGAGGGAGTGAGGCAAGGTGGTGACTTTTATATTAATGGTCATTATCTGGGTTATCACGAGAATGGTGTGATGGCTGTAGGTTTTGATATTACAGAGTACCTTCATTACGGTAAAAAAGAAAATATTTTTGCAGTAAAAACCGATAACGACTGGAAGTATAAAGAACGAGAAACAGGTAGCCATTTTCAGTGGAATAACGATAATTTCAATGCTAATTACGGAGGAATTCCTAAAAATGTGTATTTGCATGTGATGTCTGATGTGTATCAAACACTACCATTATATTCTAACTTAAAAACCACCGGTACATATATTTATGCTTCTGATATAAATATTGATAAGCAAACCATCAACCTAAATGCAGAAGCCGAGGTTAAAAATGCTTCTGATAAAGATCAAACCGTACAGTTAAAAGTTGATTTATATGAGTTGGATGGAACATTGTTAAGCAGCTTTATAGGTGAAAGTTCTAATTTAAAGAAAGATCAAACAGCTGTCTTAAAAGCATCAAACGATGTTGATAATATCCATTTCTGGAGTTGGGGTTATGGTTACTTATACGATGTTAAAACATCCGTTTTGATTAATGGTAAAAGTGTTGATGAGTTATTTACGCGTACGGGTTTCAGAAAAACAGCTTTTAAAGATGGTATGTTTTATCTGAACGATAGAGTTCTGATGGTGAAAGGATATGCCCAACGAACCAGTAACGAGTGGCCTGCCATTGGTATGTCGTGTCCGCCGTGGATGAGCGATTACACCAACCATATGATGGTGGAAAGTAATGGTAATACGGTTCGATGGATGCACGTTACACCCTGGAAGCAGGATATTGAGAGTTGCGACAGGGTGGGATTAATTCAGGCAATGCCTGCCGGCGATGCCGAAAAAGATGTGGAAGGTCGGCGTTGGGATCAACGTGTCGAACTGATGAGAGACGCTATTATCTATAATCGAAATAATCCGAGTATTATTTTTTATGAGGGAGGAAATGAATCCATCAGCGAAGAACATATGGCTGAGCTGAAGAAAGTGAGAGATCTTTACGATCCTCATGGAGGGCGAGCCATTGGTTCGCGCGAAATGTTGGATAGTAAGGTTGCCGAATATGGTGGCGAAATGCTCTATATTAACAAAAGTGCTCATATACCCATGTGGGCAATGGAATACTCGCGCGACGAAGGCCTTAGGAAATATTGGGATAATTATTCATATCCATTTCATAAAGATGGAGATGGAGGAACGAATGGCGAGAATGTGAGCGGTAGCAAAATTAAAGATGCCACTGCTTACAACCGCAATCAGGATTCGCATGCCATAGAGAATATTATTCGCTGGTACGAGTTTTGGGAAATGCGTCCGGGTACAGGAACACGTGTTAGTTCCGGTGGTGTCAATATTATCTTTTCTGATACGAATACGCATTTTAGAGGTGCCGAAAATTATCGCCGAAGTGGAGAGGTAGATGCCATGCGTATTCCAAAGGATAATTATTACGCCCATCAGGTAATGTGGGATGGATGGGTTGAAACAGAAAAGCCTCGAACTCATATTGTAGGGCATTGGAATTATACCGATTCGGTTAAAAAAGCTATTTATGTAATCTCGTCAGGCGATGAGGTCGAGTTATTTATCAACGATAAATCGATGGGTAAGGGTATACAAGATTATCGTTTTCTATACACATTTAAAGACATTCAGTGGGAAGAAGGCGTAATTGAAGCCGTTTCGTACGATAAAGAAGGTAAGGTTTTAAGCCAGGATTCTATCGAAACGGTCGGTGTACCCGTTAAAATTCAATTGAGCCTTATCCAAAATCCTTCCGGCACAAAAGCGGATGGTGCTGATATGGCTATGATTCAGGTGGAAGTAGTAGATGAAAAAGGAAGAAGATGTCCGTTAGCGAATGATTTGATTCGGTTCGAATTATCTGGCGAAGGCCAGTGGTTGGGAGGCATTGCTCAAGGTGAAGATAACTATATCTTATCGCAGTCGTTGCCGGTTGAATGTGGTATTAACCGTGCATTGATTCGTTCAACAACAAAAGCTGGGTTAGTTCAAGTAAAAGCAAATGCCAAAGGATTGATTTCTAATGAAATAAGTTTCAGTACTAAAATGTTTGAAGAGAAAGATGGTTTATCAACCGAGCTTTCATCTGATGGTTTAAATGTATTTCTTGACAGAGGTCCAACTCCCAAAGGAGCATCATTTACACCTTCGCGCATAACCGTTCCGATTATAAGTGCTGTTGCCGGATACAACAATGATAATGTTGCTTTAAGCTATGATGATAATGAATTATCGGAATGGCGAAATGATGGCATCATCGAAACAGCTTGGGTGAAATATAAACTCGAAAAAGAAACTGAATTGGATGAGTGTTGTATTAAACTAACCGGTTGGAGAAGGCGTCAATATCCAATTGAAATTTTGGTGAATGGAGAATTGGCCTATTCAGCAAAAACACCTTTGAGTCTGGGTTATGTAAGGTTACCATTAAAAGGTAAAAAAGGCGATGAGGTAACTATTAAACTCATTGGAGCCAATACCGAGAATGATGCTTTTAGTCAAATTACAGAGCTGGATCCGGCTAATAATAATCAGGAATTAGATTTGTATCGCGACCCGAATGGTGCAAAAGTAAAAGGTGAATTACGCATTATCGAAGTAGAATTTTCGAAATATGTAAATAACTAAGGGTAGAGTTTTATAACTGTTACCTGACTGAATTAAGTTTAAAATGTTAATTTTAGCTGATATAAAAGGGTGGGTTCTTTGACCTGCCTTTTTATTTTTAGTTTAATAAATCCAATAAATTCATGAATCGTAATCAAATCCTAACAATTGTATCATTATTTTTTGTATCCACTTTTGTTACTCAGGCAAAAGTTACATTACCCTCTTTAATATCAGACAATATGGTACTTCAGCAAGGCAAGCCCGTTCATATTTGGGGAAAAGCCGATGCTGGAGAAACAGTAACCGTAAGTATTCTTAATCAAACCCAACAAGTAGAGGCCGATGCTGATGGAAACTGGCAGGTTTGGTTGCATCCGTTAAAAGCTTCGGAATCGGTTACAATGACAATTACCGGAAAGAACAAATTAACCATTAAAAATATACTTATTGGTGAAGTATGGTTTGCTGCCGGTCAGTCAAACATGGAATGGTCGGTACAAAAATCTAATAATTCAGATGAAGAGATCGCGAGTGCAGATTATCCTGAAATCCGTTTTTTTGATGCAAAAAGAAGTTTTAGAGATTTTCCGCAAGAGGATATTGAAGGCGAGTGGGTGCTTTGTTCGCCCAAAACAGTAGCCCAAATGACAGGTGGTGGTTATTTTTTTGCCAGAGGATTGCATCAACAATTAAAGGTTCCGGTTGGATTAATTGATGCATCGTGGGGTGCAACCCGTTGCGAGGCCTGGACTCCTGCTTTTTCATACGAAAGAGATCCTCGTCTGAAATTCTGGCAGGATGAATGGAAACAGTATCAGCATGATTTTCCTGAAGCATATGCCAAGTACGAAAAGCAGATGACAGATTGGAAAGTTAAGGCAAAAGAAGCGAAGAAAGCTGGCATGGAAATTCCTAAAGAACCACGTGAACCCAAACGTAAGAATAAAAATCAACCCTCATCTATTTATAATGGGGTAGTGGCACCCATCAGTCATTATACAATACAAGGTGTAATTTGGTATCAGGGCGAGAATAATGCCTACAAAGAGCAGGCTTTCCGTTATCGTTATTTGTTTTCTGAAATGATTAATGCGTGGAGAGAAGAATGGAACCAGGGGCAATTCCCATTTATTTATGCTCAATTGTCAACGCTGTGGGAGCACCCCTATTGGCCGGTTTTACGCGAATCTCAAACCGAAGCTTTAAAATTGTACAATACAGCAATGATAGCCACCTACGATATTGGTGACTCAACCAATGCTCATTTCAGAAATAAACAAGATGTGGGTGAGCGCTTTTTATTAGCTGCCCGTAAATTGGTGTACGGTGAAGATATTGTGGCTTCGGGTCCTCTTTTCAGGCAAATGACCATTGAAGGAAATACCTTGCGAATATGGTTTGACCATGCCAAAGGTTTAAAAGCATCGGATGGCAAAGCATTAAAAAGTTTTCAGATTGCAGGTGAGGATGGCAAATTATATAAAGCAAATGCAATTATTGATGGAGAAACAATTATTCTTAGCAATGATCAGGTTAAAAATCCACAGGTTGCCCGTTACGATTTTAACGACATCACTCACGGCAATTTAATTAACGAAGCTCAATTACCCGCCATACCATTCCGTACAGATGTAAGAGATGGACTATAAAAATGAATTGTTTTTTATTTTTAATGATTTGATATTGGGGAGAGTGTAAGTATTATAAACATATGATTGATACGAAAACACGAAAAGTTTATATCTTCAAGGCTCATTTTAAAAAAGGTATCAAATAGTATCGAAATCAATATAAAATAAAGAAACTAATTAATGAGAAAATCAAGTTTTGTTTATCTGTTGTCTGTCATTCTGTTATGCTCTTGTGAAGCTCCTGGTAAGAAAAATACAGATGATAGAAAAGAGTTTCATAAATGGGCCGAAACCCCACCAATGGGTTGGAATAGCTGGGATTGTTTTGGACCATCGGTAGTTGAAGATGAGGTTAAAGCCAATGCCGATTATATGGCACAATATCTTAAAGAGGCAGGCTGGGAATATATTATTGTTGATATTCGTTGGTATGCCGATAATCAAACAACAGGCCATTATAATCCATATGATAAAACCGATTTTGTGTTGGATGAGTATGGACGATATATGCCATCTCCAAAGCGTTTTCCATCATCGGTTGATGGTGCCGGATTTAAACCTTTGGCTGATTATATACATGGTTTAGGTCTTAAATTTGGTATACATATTATGCGCGGAGTACCTAAAGAAGCCGTGTTTAATAAGATGCCAATTGCCGGAACAGATGTTACAGCTGACCAGATTTATTCAACCGAATCGGAGTGTACCTGGTTACAGGATAATTACACTGTGGTTAAAGGTAAAAAAGGTAGTCAGGAATACTATAATTCAATTTTAGATTTATATGCTTCGTGGGGGGTAGATTACATCAAGGTTGATGATTTATCTCGTCCATATCATAGCGATGAAATTGAAATGTTACGTAATGCCATTGATGGTTGTGGTCGTCCAATTGTATTAAGTATGTCGCCTGGTGCAACTCCTATCGATCAGCATGAGCATGCTACTAATCATGCAAATATGTGGCGTACAATTGACGATTTTTGGGATAACTGGGCACAACTAAACTACTCATTCGGAATGTGTGCTAAATGGGCTCCTTATATTACAAAAGGTGCATGGCCTGATGCAGATATGCTTCCATTGGGTAAATTTATTCGCGGTGAGAGAGCAACGAATCGCTACACCAACTTTACCAAAGATGAGCAATACTCATTGATGACATTGTGGTCTATGTTCAAATCTCCGTTGATGTTTGGTGGTAATTTACCCGATAACGATCAATTTACCAATGATTTGATTACCAATGAAGAGGTGTTGTATGTAAATAAATATTCCGAAAATAATAGGCAATACAAGGCTGATGATAATATTACCATCTGGACTGCTAATGATCCTGTTAATGGTGATTTGTTCCTTGCATTGTTTAATAACGAAGGAGATGGTTTTATCAAAACACAAAGTTTGTTGTATCGAAGCGGAACTGTTTCGCAATTAACAGATGGTTTTGGTGAAGATATCGATGTTAAAATTCCGGAAGGAAGCACCGAACTTTATTTAATTGTGAATGACGGAGGTGACGGAATTAGCTGGGATCATGCGGATTGGATTAACCCACAAATTGAACTTGCTTCAGGAAAAACAATCAAGTTAACAGATCTCGAGTGGGAATATGCCACTGCCGGATGGAGTAAAGCTACAGTAAACAAAAACGTTTCAGGTACTGCTTTAAATGTAAAAGGTGTTGAATACGAAAATGGAATTGGTACTCATAGTCAATCTATTATCATGTACAAGATTCCTGAAAATACAGTGCGTTTTACTTGTTTTGCCGGTTTAGATAAGGCAGCTACTGATGTACAAGGTGGTACTACGGTTGAGTTTATGTTAGCGGTTGAAGATCCAACTCCACGTGTTGTTGATGTGTCAAAAGCGGTTGCCAATACAGGCCGTATCAGTAAAAAACTTCCAAAAGGTAAAAACATTGAGGCTGACATTACCAATGCTAAAAAGCTTTACTTAGTGGTGACCGATGCAGGTGATAATTTTAACAATGATCATGCTGATTGGATCAATCCAACCATTTATAAAGCTAATGGCGAATCACTTTCGTTAGCCGATTTAGATTGGACAAATGCAACATGTGGCTGGGGCGAAGTTCAAAAAAATAAGTCGATTGATGGTAATGCGTTAACGGTAGCTGGTAAAAAATACAAAACGGGTATTGGAACTCACTCCAATTCAATTATCGAATTCGATTTGCCCGAAGGTTATACCACATTTAAAGCGCTGTGTGCTTTTGATGATGAAGTAAAAGTAAAGGCCGAAGGCGTAACCATGGAATTTTTGGTATACACACACGATCCAAAATCGGATAATAAAGTAACCATTCCGGTTAACTTAAATGAGTATGAGTTTGATGGAGAATGTGTTATTCGCGATTTATGGAAGAACGAAGATTTGGGACGTTTCTCAGGTTCTGAATTCAAACCATCAATTGCTGCACATGGAGCAGGTCTTTACCGAATTTCAAAAAAATAATATGGTTGATTATTGATCATCCTAAAAACTGATTTTAATCGGGCTGTTTCAGAAATGAGACAGCCCGATTTGATTTTATATGGGTAACTTTTTTCGATGACCATAAAGGATGTTGTTCAGTTGACTGATTAAATAGTATTTTTGCATGTTGGTTGATGAAATTGTAGAAGAATAAAATGAGATATAAACGACTTAATGCGCAGTTAAACAAAACTTCTCAGAGTGGGTGGGGGCATATCGCTAATGCTTTCGAAGCTGAAGGTCGCGCATTAAATCCTGTTTTTAGTCCCAATATTCATCATCCGCATTCCGATTATGCACAAGAGATTGAACAAATACGCCAGAATAATCCAAAGCTAGGTGTTACTTTTAATCGCTTGAATACCCATCAGCGTCATGCTGTGTTTCATCCGGCTCAAAATACCATTCTGGCAGCAATGGTAGGAAGTGGAAAAACAACTGTTCTGATAGCTAAAGTTTTTTACCTGCATTTTATTAAAGGTATTCCTTTTAATCAGATGGTGGTGTTGACTTTTACCAATAAGGCGGCTCGTGAAATAAAAGAGCGAATAGCTTCTTTCTTAGGTGATTTAAATACCAATCTCAAAGAACAGTTACGTTATTTTGGTACTTTTCACTCTGTTGCACGTCAACTGCTCGAAGAGCATCCTCAACTTACCACACTTGGATTTCAGCCTGGTTTTATGATTATGGATCAGCAGGAGAAACAAGAGTTTCTAGAGCGAATCATTACACAGGAAGGATTAACTGTTAAGTATCAGAATCAACTGACCAAGCGTTGGAAGAATTATACGGAGAATGGTTCTGTTTTGATGGGAAATATGAAGCAGGAGGATGATTTAAAGCAGCTTATTCAATTGGCTCAAGCTGAGAAACAAGTCATCAATAGTATGGATTTTGATGATTTATTGGAGCTTTCCAATAAGTTGATAAAAGCGCATTCTTCATTTCAACCACAATGGATAATAGTAGATGAGTTTCAGGATTGTAATCCAATTCAATTAGATTTTATTGAGAATTTAAGGGGACCTAAATCGAGCGTTTTTGTGGTGGGCGATCCTAATCAAAGTATTTATGGTTGGCGCGGAAGTAATGAGCATATTTTTAAAGAGGTGTATTCCGATTGGAATGCAACGTGGATGGAATTACCACAAAATTACCGAAGTACCGAAAATATTATTTCGGCTGCAGAAACGTTACTGTCAGAACAAAATAGTTCCCTAACAGCTACTCGTTCAGGTGGAACACCCATCTCTTTGGTTCGGCATTTCGATGATCAGGGGGAAGCATTCTATCTGCGCGAAAAAATGATAAGTCTGCAAAAAGAAGATTTTGTATTGGATAAGGTGGCCATTTTATTTCGTACTCACGATCAGATTAAAGTGGTGGAGACCATCTTTTCGCAAGCTAAAATTCCTTTTCAACTAGGGAAACGAATTGAATTATACGATGATGTAGCCCAGACATTCTTACTTCGAATTTTCAAATTATGTTGTAATCCAAATGATGTGGATGCCTGTTTGGCCATTATTTGTGATAAAACCTTTGGAGCGCAAAAAAGAACCAAAAAACTGATTCAGGAACTTCGCGAAAGAGAGAACGAAGAAAGTGCTTTACAAGCAATGATTGATTTTCTCGAAACAAGTAAAAAGTTAGCAGTTGAACACATCCATCTATTAAAAAGGATTCAATCCTTTTTTAATGAATTTATTGAAGACAAAGAAGCTACTTCAGATCAATTAATTGATTATTTAGGGCTTCGTTTTTTGTTGAAACCCACATCTATTCATAACAACGAATATTTGAAGTCGATTGAAATAGCCTGGCAGCAATTGCAGCTTTATATGAAGCAGAATAATTGGGGTAAACGAGAAGAAATATTTCAAATGGCTATCGATCAGGTGGTGTTAGAAGGCACTTTTATGATTAATGATCGAATTAAAGAAAAAGGTTCAGGAGTTCATTTGCTTACCATTCATGCAGCCAAAGGTTTAGAGTTCGATCGTATTTTTATTGCTGGTGCCAATACGGGTATTATTCCATTAACACAACATCAGGGAAGTCAGAATTTAAAAGAAGAAAAGCGCTTGTTGTTTGTTGCCATCACAAGGGGGAAAGATGCAGTGGAAATAGGCTGGCATGCTCAACCATCGTTCCGAAATGCAATGCCCGAACCTTCGTATTTTTTTAATGCTATTCCTGAATCCTTATTGGACAGAAAAATATCAGAATCAGATAAAGCCAAAGAATCTGTACAACTTACATCTGATGAGTGGGCAGTAGATTCAAGTGTGAAACACAAGAAATACGGCACTGGAATTATTACCTCTGTTACCGATACTGATTTGATTTGCGCATTTGAAGCCATTGGTGAAAAATCCTTTTCAAAAGCATTTGCCAAGGCTTTGTTAACGCGCGTTGATTAAATCACATTCCGGCACTCAATAATCTGAAACTTGGCATTTTCAGCAGTGATGACAATGTTACGATAGATCTTTCGTAAGTGAGTACTGTAATTCAAATGTTTATTGGCTACAATTACAAATCTACCTGTACTTTTTAAACACCGGCAAGTTTGTTTAAACAAATCAAGCGATACTTCAATATTGGTTTCATGCCCAAAATGAAAAGGAGGATTGGTTACAATCAGGTCAAATAATCCTTCCTGAAAATCATTTAGTTCGTTATTGAAGTGGCAACTGGCTTTGGGTAAATTCAGCTTTGCAGATTCAACAGCCAGGTAAAAATCATCCATCAAATGAAATTCGGCATTTGGTTTTAGCTCTGATAATTGATGAGCAATAATCCCATTTCCACATGCCAAATCAAGGATCGTATTTTCATTTTCGGTAATGGTTAATTGCTCAAGCAAAAATCGGGTTCCAACATCAATCTTTTTTGATGAAAAAACACCTTTATATTGAGTTAGATTTTCACCATTGGGCAATGGAATCGTTTCGGTTAATGATTCTTCCTGCTTTTTGATGGGATCTGAAAGAATCAATAATCTGGATTTTTTCCATGCGAGTGATTGCTCTACCTTACCAAAATACTTATTGGCAACTTCCAGCATTGATGGGGTAAAATATTTTGTCATAAAGCCACTTAGAACGGTCCCTTCAGCATTAATGATCTGTGATAATTGATGCAGATACAACGAAAACAGTTCCATCGACTTGGGCACCTTTACAATTCCAAGATTAAAATCAGCATTATCAGTTGATAGAATATTCGAAAAAGAAAAGTTATTGGTATCTATGTTGTTGGTTGCTATATTTTTGAAGATAGCCTTCTCCTGACTTTTATAATCAATTATGATGGTTGGATTCAAATTTTGCAGTGCCAGTGGCAGAAATCCAAAGCGATCGTTAACAATAATAGTTGGCGATTGCAGTTTATGTTCTTCGATGTAAGAAACAATGTATTCGTCAGCAGCATTCCACGGCTTCAACGAAGATAGGTTGGTTGCCGGGTATCGATCTATTTTAAATGAACTATTATTGTTTGAAAATATCTCCATCTTAATTGAGTTTTATAACTATTTTCTTCGTGATAATGAACTAGTGGTTTAAAGGTTACTCATCCTTATTTCCCATCATTCTGCGAATCTTTATTTCTTTGCGAATATCGGTTTCAGTGCCTGATCGTAAGCTAATACTGAACACTTCCGGTGTTTCAGCTATTAATGTAAATTCGTTTTTCAAACCTTTAATTACGGTATCGTTATTGGCAATCTTCAGTATGCTGGCCGGTAAATAAAGAACCAACATTTCGGCTGTTTGATCAACCTTAATCACCTCTTTTAAAAACTTAGCACCAAAACGATCTTCCGTTTGAAAACGATTCAATACATCATCCCAGTTATTTTTAATGGTTTGCCAAGGTATTTTGGGTAAAGATGATTCCTGAGTTCGGTTAATACGCTCACCAATAACACCTGAAATAGGCGATGGTAGTTCTTTGTAAAAGTTACGAAGAGCCCATAAAATCAAATGTTTTTCAATGCGGTGATCACCCACACAAACCGGACATCCGTTTTTACAGGAACAACTTTTTAGCAGATTTCCGGCATTCTGGATAATCTGATCCATAAAATCGAAAGCTTTCTCGGCAAAACCTAGTCCTCCCGGATAACCATCGTACAAAACCACTGCGTATTTGGTGCGTTTTGTTTTATCATCAACAAAAGAAAAAATGCTGCCTTCCAAATCGCTATCGGTGGCCATCACTCGCATGGCTGCTGCTGCACGCAAGCAATGTACCAGTCCTTCGCTGTAATCGTAACGAGGCACCTTACCTGCGGGACTTTCCGGTTCCAAAGCCGGAGCTTTACCGGTTGCCACAAAAGTACGCACCACAATATCAGGAATTTCAATCCAGCAGGCTTCGGTATCCATTTTTGTGCGTAAAATTTCTGTAAGTTCGGTGTATCCCAGGTTTTGATGCGTGTTGAACTCAATCATTTTATAACCTGTAACATTTACCGTAACTCTAACATCACCAAAAAAGCGATTGATGCGCTGCTGTTCTTCGTGCTCGTGCTCTGTTAATACAACAATTTCGCCGGGTTTGTGTGGTTCGGTGTAATAGTTGGAATCAACTTCCTTTATAAAAGCAGTTTTCGATTCTAAATCGAGCTTGATGGATTTGTATTGAACGCTGTCGTGCAAGTAAATAGCACCGGGGTAAAACTCTTTTTTAGCCTGAACAATATCCACAACCGATACTGTTTCCTGCTTATCCATATCTACAATTTTGATGGTGTCGCCAGACACATTTCGAAGGCTGATTTCGTGAGCCGGAGAGATATCGCCACTCCATTGATAGGTGCTGTTTTGCTCAATTAATTCGCCCTCTTTCACCAAAAGAGGAATGATTTCACCCAAATCGGGGAAGTAGGCAATATCATCGATGGTAAGTGGTAATTCTGCCGAGGCAGCCCTGATGTGCGACAGCTGAATATACAGGTTATCGCGATCGATAATGGCATTTTCTGAATCGGCGTGAAGCAACCAGTCGGGATGTTTACCTACATATTGATCCAGTGGTTTTTCTTTTAGCATTACAATGGCATGAGCCTCTGATCCGCTTCGGCCTGCTCGGCCCAGCTGTTGCCAGAAACTGGCCCGTGTACCCGGAAATCCTCCCATCACAACGGCATCTAGCGAACCAATGTCAATACCCAGCTCCAAAGCGTTTGTGGATACCACACTTAATAAAGCTCCATCCACCAAATCTTTTTCAATTTTTGCTCTTTCTAAAGGAGTGTAACCTCCTCTGTATGCTGATATTTTGTCGGATAAATTAATACCATATTCCATTGGGTCAGATGCCAGAATATCGCGGGTTTCTTTGGTCACAATCTCTGTTTCGCGGCGCGATTGACAGAACGTAATCGATCGAACACCTGATAGTACTAATTGTGGTAAAATAACTTTGAGTTCCTCGGTGACTGATTTTTTGCGTTTGGCTTCGTCCAGATATTCGGGTTGAAAAAAGTGGATATGTTTAGCCGGCATCGGCGATCCATCTTTATCAATCATCTCAAAAGGAGTGTGGCAAATGTTTTCAGCCAGTTCTTGCGGATTGGCAATGGTTGCCGAACTACATAAAAAACGAGGACGATTACCATGATATTCGCATATGCGAAGCAAGCGACGAAAAACATTGGATACATGTGATCCAAAAGCTCCACGATAGGCATGAAGTTCGTCAATAATGATGGTGTCGAGGTTGGCAAAAATATGAGGAAATCCGTATTTGTTATGGTTGGGAATAAATCCGGCGTTAATCATGTCCGGATTCGTAAGAATGATGTTGGCCTGTTCCCGAATACGGCTCCGCTCATTGGGCGAAGTGTCACCATCGTAAATACCAGCTTGAATACGATTTTCGCCAAAAAAAGCCACAAATTCTTTTATATTCCTGTACTGGTCTTTCGTTAAAGCCTTGGTTGGATAAATAAAAATGGCTCTGCGCGATGGATTCTCCAGTATGCGCTGCATCACCGGAAGATAAAACGACAGTGATTTACCGCTGGCAGTACCGGTAGTGATCACTACACTTTTTCCCGCATGAGCTTTTTCAAACATCTCGGCCTGATGCGAGTATAGCTGTTTGTAACCATTTTGCGACATCCATTTCTGCAATTCCGGATGCAGCTGAACCGGAGGTTCAACAAACTCAGCCTTACGTGCAGAAATACTTCGGGTGGCTATAATTCGTTCGCTATGTTTATTTAAAATACGGGTAACAGCACTACTCATTTCATCTCTTTTTTGCGAAAGGCAAAGATACAATTTTGGATGGTTTCCTAACTTTCAAATACGAAACCCACATTATCAGTAAAAATGGTTAGTATATCTGTAATTTGGATAGTTGAAAGTAGAGGTATTTGCTGAAATTTGTGACAAGCTTTTCAATAAGAGTAATTTTTAAATGGTTTTGGTCTATATATTGTTGAAACACTAATAGGCTAAAAAAATAGAACGAGATATAATACGCCTAAAATAAATAGAATGGAAAAGAGGAAGTTAGGAACACAAGGTTTAGAAGTTTCGAGTCTTGGATTAGGATGTATGGGATTGAATTATAGTTATGGTCCTGCTACAGATAAAAAGGATGCAATTGCTCTGATAAGAAGAGCCTTTGAATTGGGAATTAATTTTTTTGATACTGCTGAGATATATGGGCCTTTTACCAACGAAGAGGTTTTAGGTGAAGCATTAGCTCCATTCAGAGATAAGGTGGTTATTGCGACTAAGTTTGGGTTTGATTATGCTGATGGCTTGCCTGTTGGGTTGAATAGTAAACCGGAATATATCAGAACCAGGGTGGAAGGATCGCTCAAGCGTTTAGGAGTTGAAACTATTGATTTGCTTTATCAACACCGGATAGATCCTCATGTGCCTATCGAAGAGGTAGCCGGAACTGTAAAAGATTTAATAGCAGAAGGAAAAGTAAAATATTTTGGAATGTCGGAAGCCGGATCTACTAATATTCGAAAGGCTCATGCTGTTCAACCGGTATCAGCTTTGCAAAGCGAGTATTCGATGTGGTGGCGCGAACCCGAAACAAAAACATTTACAACACTTGAAGAATTGGGAATTGGTTTTGTGCCATTCAGTCCACTAGGAAAAGGATTTTTAACAGGTAAAATTGACGTTAATACAGAGTTTTCGGATGATGATTTTAGAAAAGGAATTCCTCGTTTTGAATCGGAAAACCGTAAAGCAAATATGGCTTTGGTTGATTTGGTAAAGCAAATTGCAGCAGAAAAAGAAGCATCTCCGGCACAAGTAGCTCTGGCTTGGATTCATGCCCAAAAAGATTGGATTGTACCCATACCTGGAACAACTAAAATTCATCGTTTGGAAGAAAATGTAGGGGCGGTTAATGTAGAATTATCACCTTATGATTTAACTAAAATAGAAGATGCCATATCGCAAATTGATATTGTAGGTCATCGTTATTCTGAAAGTAATGAAAGAATGGTGGATAAAGAGTAATTGGTTATGGTTGTAAGTATTGAAAGAAAATTTAATTGATTTCTTTCATGTTAAGTAAAATAAAGTCAGAAGAAAGGTTATCCGTTGAGGGTAACCTTTTCTTCATTTATACCACTTTTCAACACTTATTAAAATCAGGTGTTCTTTATTGAGGCAATAGAAGATTCATAAATAAAGTTGAATTTAAAAAAGACTTTATATTTTTAGGAAGTAATTAAAACCGAATGCACAACATGACTTTAAAAGAAATTCTGAATAAAATTAAAACCGGAGAGGTAGAAATTGAAGAAGCAGAGAAAGCTATTCAGAAAGAAAAATTTGTGGAGCTTGGGTATGCTAAGTTAGATTCGCATCGCAGCTTAAGAAATGGCTTTCCGGAGGTCGTGTTTTGTAGCGGAAAAACAGATGAGCATCTGTTAAGTATTTATAAGAAGTTATTCGAGTTTGAAGGGCGTGTATTGGGCACACGTGCTACTCAGGAGCAATATGAGTTAGTGAAGTCTGAACTACCTATGGTTACCTACGATCCGGTATCGCGCATATTGATGATTGAAAAGGACGAGCCAATCGAAAAAGAAGGTCATATTGTGGTTTGCTCTGCCGGAACGGCAGATATACCTGTAGCAGAAGAAGCTGCGCAAACAGCTGAATTCTTTGGTGGATATGTTGAACGTATTTATGATATTGGGGTAAGCGGAATTCATCGATTGTTTGATCGATTGGATACCATCCAAAAAGCCAATTGTGTAATAACCGTGGCAGGCATGGAAGGTGCATTAGCAAGTGTAATTGGTGGTTTGGTTAGTCGTCCGGTAATTGCAGTGCCAACTTCGGTTGGGTATGGTGCTAATTTGGGAGGAATATCAGCCTTACTAACCATGATTAATTCATGTGCTAATGGTATTTCGGTGGTTAACATCGATAATGGTTATGGAGCAGGCTATAATGCCTCATTAATTAACCGTTTAGCTACAAGAAAATAAAAGATTATGAGCAAGAAATTATATTTAGAGTGTTATTCTGGAATTAGTGGTGATATGACAGTTGCTGCTCTCTTAGATTTGGGTGCTGATCAGCAAGTTCTATTAGATGCATTAAATAGTTTACCGGTTGATGGTTTTAAAATTGAAATAAGCAGAGTAAAAAAAGCTGGGATTGACGCCTGCGATTTTAATGTAATACTGGACGAAAAGCATGAAAACCATGATCATGACATGGCTTATTTGCATGGAGACCAGGTAAAGGAACATGATCACTCGCATCACCACCATCATCATGATCATTCCCATAGTCATTCGCATGATGAACACTCTCATCATAACCATGACCATGACCATCAACACCAATACCAACCTACTCATGAGGGGCATCATCATCATGAACACAGAGGATTGAAAGAGATTGCTCAAATAATAAACGAGTCTCGGATAACTGCTAAGGCCAAACAAATTGCATTGGATATTTTTCAGGTAATTGGAGAGGCAGAGGCTAAAGCACATGCTATGTCGGTTGATGAAGTACATTTTCATGAGGTGGGTGCAGTTGATTCAATCGTAGATATTGTGGCTGTGGCAGTTTGTATTGATAATTTGGGAATTGAAGAGGTAATTGTTCCAGTTTTATATGAAGGAACAGGAACAGTGCGTTGTCAGCATGGAATATTACCAATTCCGGTACCTGCGGTAAGCAATATTGCCAGTCAATATGGTTTGAATTTGAAAATTACATCCACACAAGGTGAGTTTATCACGCCTACAGGTGCAGCCATTGTTGCTGCATTAAAATCTTCGGATATTTTGCCAAATGAGTTTACAATCGAGAAAATTGGTTTGGGAGCCGGTAAACGAAATTATGAGCGGGCCAGTCTTTTAAGAGCGATTCTTATAAAAGATGAAAAGAAAGCCGATCAGGATATTATTTATAAACTGGAGAGTAATATTGACGATTGTTCAGGAGAAGTACTGGGGTATGTAATGGATCAATTGCTTGAGGTTGGTGCCCTGGACGTAAATTATTCACCGATTTTCATGAAGAAAAATCGTCCGGCTTATCAGATCAATATTATTTGTAAGGAAGAAAACATTGATCATTTGGAACAGATTTTATTTGAGGAAACAACCACCATTGGCATTCGTCGACAAAAGATGGAGCGAACCCTTTTACCACGTGAATTGAAAAACATTCAAACTTCGTTGGGCGAAGCTAAAGTAAAAGTTTGCCAATTAAAGATGGGAGAAAAAGTATATCCTGAGTATGAAAGTGTTGTTGAATTGAGTCAAAAACATAAACTCCCGTTTAACGAAGTATATCAAATAATTATAAAAGAGTATAATGCCTGACTTCAAGCAGAAGGTTGAAAAATTAATTTCTCACTTTGCTGATTTATGTCGTGAGGATATTATAGTTGCTTTTTCAGGAGGAGTAGACAGTAGTTTAGTACTCAAAATCGCCACTCTTCAAGCTAAAATTCATAATACCAAGGTGTATGCAGTAACGGTTCATACAAAACTTCATCCAACAGGGGATTTGGATATTGCAAAAAAAGTGGCAGAAGAAACAGGTGCTATTCATCAGATAGTAGAAGTGGATGAGTTGCAAAGTGCCGGAATCAGCAATAATCCCGAGAATAGATGCTACCTGTGTAAGAAGTTTATATTTACGCAATTGATTAATTTATCGAAGGAATTGAAAGTAAATCATATACTTGAAGGAACCAATGCGGATGATTTGTATGAATATCGACCTGGCATACAGGCATTAGAAGAACTGGAGATTATCAGTCCATTAGCAAAAGCGGGATTAACCAAACAAGATATTCGAAAGTTGGCAGAAGAATACAAAATTACCGTTGCCAATCGACCATCCGCACCTTGTATGGCAACACGTTTTCCATATAACACTGCTTTATCGTACGAAAAGATGGAGTGCTTAGAAAAAGGGGAGAATTATATTCGTGATTTGGGATTCTTCAATGTGCGTATTCGTTTGCACAATGATATTGCGCGTATTGAGGTGGATGATCAGGATATGGAAAAGATGATGGTGAATAGGCAGGCGATTATAAAAGAGTTGAAAAGCCTTGGTTTCGAATATATCACAATAGATCTGGAGGGTTTTAGATCTGGTAGTATGGATTATAAACTGATAAACAAAAAGGAGAATCGCTAATGCACATGTCCGACGCACTTGTTAATCCGGCAGTGGCAACTACTATGTATGCTTGTTCGGCAGGAGCAGCAACGTTTGCTGTGAAAAAACTGAATCGAATTCAGGATAATACACTTATGGCAAATATGGGTATTATGGGTGCTTTTATTTTTGCAGCTCAAATGATTAACTTTTCTATTCCTGGTACCGGTTCGTCGGGACATATTGCGGGAAGTGTATTGTTAACAGCTGTTCTGGGGCCTTATGCTGCCTTTTTAACCATGATTGGTGTTTTGTTCATTCAGGCTTTTTTATTTGCCGATGGTGGAATATTAGCCTTGGGTTGCAATATTTGGAACATGGCTTTTTATGGGGCTGCAGTAGCCGGAGTTTTGTTCCATCAGACTTTTAAAAAAGGTGAAATAAACAGAAAAAAAATAATGCTCGTTTCTGTTATTAGTAGTGTGATAGCTTTACAATTAGGTGCGTTTTCAGTAACTCTTCAAACCTTAGCTTCTGATATAACCGATTTGCCATTTCATGTTTTTGTATCGTTAATGCAGCCCATCCATTTGGCCATAGGTTTGATCGAAGGTTTAATAACGGCAGCTATTTTGTATTTTATTTATCAGGCTCGTCCTGAACTTTTATGGTTTGCGAACACAGCAAAAACTCAAACCGGAGATCAAACAAACAAAGGAATTTGGCTGGCATTTGTAATCGGGTTTATTGCATTAGGAGGTGTTATTTCTCATTTTGCATCCTCTGATCCCGATGGGTTGGAATGGTCAATAGCTCGTATTAATCCTGAATTTGGTGAAGATGTTGGTGTCGGAATTAAAGCGCTTGCAGATCAAATTCAACAGTTTACAGCCATATTACCCGATTATAATTTGGCAAGTGGAGAAAGCATTACAGGCACATCAATATCCGGTATTCTGGGAGGGGGGATTGTTTTGATTTTGTTTACTCTAGTTGGGTTCTTAACCAAGAAAATAATAAGTAGAAGCAACTAATGGGAATCATCCATCAGGCCATAAAAACAATTCATTATGCGGATGCACAATCTGCCCAATCTGGGTGGTTAAATCAACTTCATCCTATTACCAAGTTAGTGATAGCTTTTGGGTATTTAATAATGGTGGTTTCTGTTCCAAAATATGGCTTGGCAACTTTATTGTTGATGACTGTATTTCCGGTTTTGATAATGATATTTGCTGATATACCAATTGGTAAAACCTTACGACAATTGTGGTTAGTGATAGCGGTTTTGTGTTTACCGGGAATAGCCAATTTAATTTATGATCAATCTGAATTTGTAACCTTTGGAAACATGGTGATTACGGGTGGAGTAATTTCGATGCTAAGTTTATTATTGAAAGGAACATTAGGAGTATTTACTTCATTTATTTTGTTATCAACCACATCGATAGAAAAAATATGCTATGCCCTGCAAGTGCTTCATTTTCCTAATAAATTAGTAGTTATGATAATGCTGATATACAGATATCTTATTGTTTTATTAAAAGAGGCAGATCGAATTACTCAAGCTTATCAAATGAGATCGGGTAATCAAATTGGTATTAAGTACAAAGCTTGGGGTACCTTGGTTGGATCACTTTTTCTGAGAAGTAGCGACAGAGCTCAATTGGTGTACCAGAGTATGTCGTTGCGGGGGTTTAACGGAAATTTTTATCCTCCTCAAAGCAAGTTTAGTTTAAAAGATGGTTCGATTGTATTGTTTTGTCTACTATTGTTAACCTTTGGGCGTTTTCTATTCAATTATCAGTAATAAAGGTAGGCGATACCGTAAATAGTGTAAGTGTAATTTAATTGAATCGAGTATTTTTGTGCAAATTATTGATGTATGTCAACACTTTCGATTAACCATGTTAATTTTTCATATTCTACCAATCAAAAGCAAGTAATTCATAATCTTACATGGAATGCTGATGGAAGCGAATCTATTGGTATAGTGGGAGCAAATGGTGCCGGAAAGTCAACTTTACTTAAGTTACTAACTGGTTTGCAATTGGATTTTGAAGGTGAAATTTTGGTGAATGACTTACCGGTAAACAAGAAAACATTAAAGCAGATAAGAAATGATATCGGTTATGTTTTTCAGGATTCGGATAGTCAGTTGTTTATGTCGAGAGTATGGGATGATGTTGCTTTTGGTCCACAAAATCATGGTTATACTGAGCAAGAAGTGTATGAAAAAACATTGAATGCACTAAAGCAAGTAAATATAGAACACTTACGAGATCAGCAAATTTATCGTTTGTCGGGAGGTGAAAAAAAGCTGGTGACACTAGCAACGGTTTTGGCATATGAGCCTGATATCCTCCTGTTTGATGAACCTACTGTTGCTCTTGATCCTGCTAATCGTCGAAATCTGATTCATCTTTTAAATAGTCTGTCGGGAATGAAGATTATAGCTTCGCATGATTTAGATTTTATTTATGACACTTGTCAAAGAACTATTTTGATCAACAATGGCCGGATTGTTAAAGATGGAAATACAAAAGAAATTCTTCGTGATAAAAAATTATTGGAGGACAATGGTTTGGAATTGCCACTCTCTCTATCCCGAATGAGCGAATCTGTTGATTATATAACGAATAATAATCGTTTAAATTGATCAATTACCTGATTGAAAAAGAATGATCTGGATAAACTCAAAATAATACACCTGATGTTGGTTTTGTGAAGTTGTTATGGAAATAAAAGGTATTAATAAAACTATATGCATAAATTAAATAGTAACAGTAAAATATTATTGGCCATTTTAGGATCATTGATGGCCATTACTTCATTATCAACCGATATTTATTTGCCGGCTATGCCACAAATGCAAATTGATTTAAAGGGCGATGTTGAATTAACGGTGACGGGTTTTTTAATTGGTTTTGCAATTGGGCAGTTGATGTGGGGGCCAATAAGTGACAAACTAGGTCGTATCCGACCATTGATTTTAGGTCTTATCTTATTTATTATTGGTTCGGTTGGTTGCGCTTTATCAGAGAATATTACACAAATTATTATTTGGCGAATTGTTCAGGCTTTGGGTGCTTGTACCGGTCCAATGTTATCGCGTGCTATGGTACGAGACATGCATGGAAGTGCCAAAGCCGCAGAAATGCTTTCAACCTTGATGGTTATTATGGCATTAGCTCCGATTATTGGTCCATTAATGGGCGGTCAGTTGATTAAGTGGAGCTCGTGGCACAGTATTTTCTGGTTGTTGACGATAATTGGTGCCTTAATGACTATTGCCTTACTTTGGTTACCCGAAACATATCCAGCAACAAAACGTCCAAATACATCTTTCGGAAAAGCTTTCGCTAATTACAGGCACTTGCTTGCGCATAAAAAATTCATGAAATATACTCTTTGTGTTACTTTTTATTATGTGGGAGTTTATGCTTTTATCACTGGATCACCTTTTGTTTATATCAAATATTTTGGAGTGAAACCTCAGTATTATGGATTACTATTCGCTCTTAATATTGTTGGAATAATGACATTAAGTATTATCAATCGAAAATTAGTGAGAAAATATCCTTTACATACGATATTGCGGGTATCAACAACAATTTCGATGAGTGCGGGTTTGTTATTACTGGTTCTTTCAAACTTTAATGTGGGTTTGCTGGGAATAATTATTCCAATCTTCTTCTTCTTTTCGATGAACGGAATTGTTTCGGCCACTACAACAGCAGCTGCTTTAGAAGATGTTCCGGAAATGGCAGGAGCCGCATCTGCATTATTGGGTTCGTTACAATATGGTAGTGGAATTTTATCATCTGTATTATTGGCTTTATTTAGCGATGGAACTCCACGTCCAATGAGCTTGATTATTGGAATATTTGCATCATTATCAGCGATTGTTTTATTTTTTAAGCCAAATGCTCTTTTTCAAAAACTAGCATTAAGGATGAAGTAAATGATCTGTTCAAATCTTTCAGCAATGTTTGAGAATGCGTTGAGGAAGATTACACTTTCTAAACTATCCAATTCTTAAATTCCGAAGCTTTATTCTTACTGATAAAAATTCTTTCCGGGACTTCAGTATCAAGAGTGATTAGTAATCGGTTATCAAACCAAATAGTAATATTTTTTACACTCTCCCTTGATACGATAAACTGCTTGTTGGCTCTGATGAATTGGTCTGGATTAAGAGTGGTTATGATCTGCTCCAACGATTTGGAGTAGGAATACTTCTGACCATTATTTAAATAGATAAAAGTGTTTTTGTCGCTGGTGTAAAAGCACGAAACATCGCTAATGTTAATGGGCAATAACTGATCTTTATACGGAACCAGAATTTTTTCAGCGTAATTATTTGATGATTTTAATTCGAGCAGTTGTTTCAAATATTGATTAACATCGTTGTTATTTAGTTTTTTGAATTTGGTCAATGCTCTTTCTAATTCATCGGGTTTAATGGGCTTTAATAAATAGTCGATGCTATTCACTTTAAATGCCTCAATAGCATGCTCATCGTAAGCTGTGGTGAATATAATAGGAGTTTCAATTTCAATCAGGTTGAAAATATCAAAGGCTGATCCATCAGAGAGATGAATATCCATAAAAATAAGATCGGGATTAGGGTTTTCGTTAATCCATTTAACCGTTTGTCTGATACTTTCGGTATTGCCAACCACTTCAATCGTTGGGTCTATTTCCTGAGTAATAGTCAACAGGTTCTCATATGCCACCGTTTCATCTTCTATGATTAAAACTCTCATTTCTTTTTTTGTAAAGGTAACAATACAGTAAAAATATCGTTCGATCTTTTCACATGTATCTTGGTATTCATAAGAATTTTAAATCGTTTATTCACATTACGTATGCCTGTTCCGTTGGTTTGAGGTTTCGATAATTTTGGATAGATAGGATTGGTAATTTTTACTTCATCATTTTCTGTCATTGTAATATCAACCACCATTTTATTCTCGCTATCAATCACATTATGAACTACAATATTATCAATCAAAGGCAATAACGATAAAGCCGGAAGTTTTAATTGCATTTTGTCTTCAGGAATCTGAATATTAAAAACCAGCTTATTGGCAAATCGAACCTCCATCAGAAATTTAAATGCCTCAATAAATTCAAGTTCTTCACTCAACGGAACCAATCCTTTCTTTTCGCTTTGCAGAATGTAACGAAATACATCAGAGAGTTTATTAACGAATGCAAGGGTAACTTCATCGTTCTTTTTCCTCACCAATGCAGTAATACTGTTTAACGAATTAAAGAAGAAGTGAGGATTAATCTGATTGGTTAAAGCATCGCACTTACTCTGCAAGTTTTCGAATTTTAGGTCTTCTATTTCCTGATCTTTTTTTCGTTGCACATTATACATATGGTAAACATGACCAAAGAAGGAAAATAACAAACAGGTTATGAAAAACTGGAAGAGTAGTATACTACCAAAACAATCAGATTTTGTACAGGTTGAAATTGAAATTGATACGTATAAACCGTATGCGATCGCTCCAGTGATTAAATTGTATAAAAAGCGCTTCGAGAATACTAATGTGTCTGTTTTTCTTAGGTTGATGATTAACAATACCATTGCAACAAGGCTGAAAAAAAGATACCTGTATATAAAGAAAGCAATATGACCCCACTTCATTGAATCATCTAAATAGCTTAATTCCCAAGGAAGGTATGAGATATTGGGGTAGACAATTATAATGGCACTAACTAAGCTGATTAGTATAATTGTTTTGGTATTGTATTGATAAAGAAACTTCATTTAATATTCCCAGTTTTCAATTGTAAAATACGGTTCTTTCTATCACATTGATGCAGTTAATGTAGCAACACGATTAATTCACACAAGAACACGAAAATAAGTATCTCAATGGCGGCACCAACAATACAATGAAGTAAGTGCCACCATTAATGTATTACTTAATTTTAAATGCCATTAAAGCACTTCCATGACGGATATATAATACTCCATTATCGATGACTGGATGAGCCCAATGTGGCCCTTCACCTTTTTTGATTGGGAAATCACTTACCAATTCAAAGGCTTCGGGAGTAGCTTTTACTAAACCAACATAACCTCGTTTTTCATCGTAGCAATAAAGCATATCATCAGCACTGATGATCGATCCTTTACTTTTTCCACTTCCCCAGGGAGTTTCGTATTTTGTTTCGCCTGTATTCCAGTCCACTGCCAGCCAGTTTCCTTTGCTGTTACCAATCCAGTTTGAACCATAAATAGTTCCATAAACCAAAACAAAACCACCTACATGGGTATCCATATCATCGTTGCGCCACAATAATTCAACCGATGTAAGATCATCGCTCAATTGAAGCATAAATGAGTTCATGTCGTAACCATTACAAACGAATATTTTACCATCTTTATAGAGCGGAGTGTTAGGTGCAATTTTTTCCCAGCCATTCTTAGTAGCTTCTTCACCAAAACCATCGAATGTCCACATGATTTCACCTTTATCCGGATCAACACCAATAACACTAAGACCGGTGGTAGCAATTATTTGCGATTTCCCATTATGCTCAATCAAAAGTGGAGAAGCATAATTACACTTTTGTCCCAATGATTTACTTTCCCAAATGGTTTTTCCGTTTTTCGCATTTAGCGCCACAACAGTTGTAGTATCGCCTCCGGGAGAGAAAATTACTTTATTATCAAATACAAGAGGTGATTCAGATACGCCCCAAATACCTGTTTTTACTCCAAATTCTGCTTTACCATCTACTTTCCATGCGATATCGCCTTTTTTGATATCGATACAAACCACCTCGCCAATACCGCTGATAACATAGGCTCTGTTTCCAACAATGGTTGGAGTGGTGCGTGTTTCAGGGTAAGATTTTAGCCATGGAGTACCATAAACCAATTCGTACTCTTTTTTACCGTCCATTGAGTAGGCTGAGAATATTTCCTGGTCTTCATCCTCATTCATACCTGTTATGTAAACATGGTCGTTTACAATAACCGGAGAGGAATAACCTTTGCCTGCATCCAGTGTTTCCCAAAGTTGTTCAGGACCTTCAGCAGGCCATTCTTTTAATAAACCGGTTTCTGGATAAATGCCATCACGGTTTGGACCTCGCCATCCATGCTGATCCTGCGCCATCGCTGTCATAGTAGCTGCACTAATTAATAACAGCGCCATAAATTTGAGTTTGTTTGTGTCTGGTAGTTTCATAGTTTTCTTTCCTTTATGTATTATTGGTTATAACATTGATTGTATACTTCAAGTAACTTGCCAGCCATTACCGTTGAATTGTAGCGGGTTGAGGCCAGTTTTTTTGCGTTATCTCTTAATTGATTGTAATATATTTTGTCTGATAATGCTTTACTGATGGCTTCGGCTAAAGCATCAGCGGTGTTGGGTTGATATAAAACACCCGCATTATCCACTACTTCAGGAAAAGATCCTGTTGAAGGTTCAACAGCTGGAACCCCAGCGGAGAATGCTTCGCAAAGGTAGAGACCGATTCCTTCATCAAATGTAATGGGAACAGAGATGATAGAAATAGATTCGTAAAAGCCTTTGTGTTCATCCAGACTATAGTTTTTGCAGAATTCAACATCGTTAATATAAGGTGCCAATTGATTCTTCAATGACCTTATAAAGTGACGATCCTGATCGTTATATCCACCTCCAATCTTTAGTTTAAGATTTGGAATGGAATTCTGTTCTTTCAATTTGATAAAAGCATCTACCAGAATATGTAAGCCATTGATTTCATTCATTCTGTAAAAGAAACCAATAACAGGATCATTAGGAGGGATTGCTTTCTCGTATTTGTTTTGGTCGAAACCCGGATAGACCACTTCTATATTATGATCTGTTCCGATTTTCTGATGAGCGATGGTTTTATAATATTCGCTGGTGGTTATTAATTTATTTACGAAACGGGTATTTTCTGAAATCTGCTGCCAGGCAATATTGGCGTAGGTTTCATTCATATTATCAATCCATACTTCTTCGTCTTGTAACGAACAAACAATAGGTATTTGAAGATGAGTATGCAGATGCTTCGCAATACCAATCAACAATGAGCTGGATATATGAATGATATCTGGTTTTTCCTGGTTTTTAATCCATTCAATCAACTTGTTTATTTCCGCATGAAAAGTAGCATCTTCACCATTTATCATGGATAAGGTCATTGCCTCCAAACCTTTGGGCGATGTAGTGCCCGATTTGGAAGCTGCCACATTGAGCATCATTTCAGAGCCAGTCAGTTTTTCAATCCATTTGGGCATATTGCCTTTTTTGAAAAACTTGTGGGCCATATAATAAGTCGTTGCCGGAAAAAATAAGGGGCTGTTAATCTGAAACGATTCGTGTTTAATGGGCAGGTATAAAGGCGAAATAATCACTTCGTGACCAGCCTCACGCAATGCTGAAGCATATAAATTATCACGAAAGCAATTTCCGCAATAAAACTGATCGCCTGCACCGGGTATGATAAATAGAACCTTCATAACTTACATTTCTCAATTAATTGTAATCATCAAACTGATAGTGTTGTTTTTCAACGGTATCCACTTCTTTAAAAACCACTTTTTTCACATAAAACACCACACAAAAAATAAAGAAGAGAGTGAGAATCAGTGCTGTACTCCAAACAGATATTCCAATATTCATAAGGTTGGGACTAACACCAATAAGCGATGCAATTATTCCACTTAATAATGCATAGATAGGTGCCAACAGGTTTTCGTTGTATAATAAACTTCGTATTCGATTAGAAGGAAAACCTAACATGAAATACATTTTTATTTCGGCTTCGCGAGTTGCCAGATTCTTTCTGATAACGATGATAAAGGCAAAAATTCCAAGCAGAAGCCCCAGACCTCCCAAGGTTAAGAAAATGCTCAAGTAGGTATCTGTGACTGTATTAAACTGGCGTAAGCGATCGTTGGTAGTTGTCACCAAAACGCCGTAATTATTCAGGGCCTGTTGCAACAATTGCTTGGTTGGTTGAATGTCTTTTTCATCGGTCTGAACCAAGAATATTTCAATATCTTTCTTTTCTGGCCAAATCTCAGTAAAAAGGTTTTTATCCATCAAAATATTTCCCTGAAATACTGAATTGGAAAGGGTGCCGATAATCTGGATTAATATTTCTTTGCCGTCTACGCCATGATAACGAAGGGTATCACCAATGCTTTTTACCAGACTCCATTGAAGCACCGTAGCATCTACCAAAGCCGGATATGCCTCATTTTGCTTCGACGGCATTTGAGCCATTACCTGCCGTCTGTTCCAATCGTTCAGACTGTTTTGGATCTTAAATTCACTGTCATTCAACTGATTGATATCTAAACCTAAAACCGTTGGGGTACTTACTTTATTCAAATTTAAACAACTGGCTTCGTCAGCCTCATAACGTAGGCATTGCAGAATGCTAGTGTTGGCAGGAAGATCCTTCAGATTCAGTTTGCTTCGTCCCTGTTGAGAGTTCATATCGTAATAAACAGGTACAGTACTCTCAGCCCAAAGGGTATATCCGCCCGTTCCGTTAACCAACTTCGAATGATCTGAGAAATCCTGACGGTTCAAGCCAACTGAGAAAACAATATAAACACCAATGGATAATGAAAAGAATGCCAGAATAGATTGTTTTTTATTGGCTCTGATGTTTTTCCATTTCAGGTTTTGTTGTCTGATTCCATTTTGATCAGCTTTGCCTTTCGATGTAATCAAAAACAGTCCCCACAACGAAAACGTAGCAATAAATACGATGCCTGTGATCATAAATACAGGTACCGATTGAATAAAAAGAATATTGACAGCAATTAAACCAACGGAAACAATGGTGGAGGCTATGGCTGCAATCTTTAGCTTACTGGAAGATGAGTTAGCTTTTTTCTGTTTTTTCACTTTCAGGCTTCGTACAATTATCCAATGGATAAGGCCAAAGGAAAGAATCAAACCACTGATCAATCCTGTTAAAATGGTTGGTAAATTAATATGAACGGCAAAACCTTCGGTATGTGTGGCACCTTTCCAAACAGATCCAAGCAGCCACATAACGATGGCGGTGTATAAAAAGCCTGCAACAACACCTGCTAAAGAAGCAATGATAATCACAGGGGCCGATTCGCGCCACATCATTCTGATAATTCTTTTACGAGAATAGCCGATGGATTTTAATAATTCCATTTCCTTGGTTCGCTGATAGATCATTTCAGAGAAAGGGATTACCAACAATAATAGGGCTGATATGATGATGAAGAATCCCAGAGATAGAAATAAACCGGAAAAATCAACTCCATTTTTAGCGGCATTCAAGCCGGCTTCTTTTGGATGAATCAATTGGATTCCAAATTGACTGGCGGTTAATTCAGATAAATCAGGATTGACATCATTTACTCTGATGGCAGTAGCATCACCATAGGCATTACTCCATTTATCGGCAATGGCTTCATACGAAATAATGGCTTTGGGCGTGCTCTTATATTCGTCCCAGTAATCTTCATCTTCCTTGGTGATCAAATCCATGTCAATGGGCAAATCACTGTCCCAATCAGTACATCTATCAACATTGGATAAGCCCGGAAAATTGGCACTAAGCGAAGTGTCAGCCTGCAATTGAGAAATAGGAACTATTTTACTGACCGTCAATCGCAATGAATCTTCCTGAAGGTTTTTAATTTCTGATGATGTAAAAAAACTGATCCAAATAGAATCTCCTGTTTTGACTTGCAATCGTTTTGCAGAATAATCAGAAAGGATGACTTCATCTTTTTTTAACAACTGATTTTCATATTTATCAGCTGCTGTTACAAAAGAGTAGGGGATGGCTTCTTTTTCGGTACGAATGGCATTACCCAGATAGGAAAACATCCTGTTGGCTGATGAATTGTTTTGACAAATATTTTCGACTACATCTTTCGGAATAAATATCTGATCAGATGTTATTTCTGTAAATTCTTTGTTATGATTGATATGCAATCCCGAAGTAGAATAATTCCAGTTTTGATTCAGATCATCATTCGTAACAATTTTATCAGATAAAATAAGGTTGATTTTCCCTTTTACATCCATCAAATCGGCCAACTCAGAACGATTGACAAAAATATTATAGGGTATGATTTGTTCGTTTTTAAGACTGATATTCCCGCCATCTTCTTTAGATACAATTCCTTCGAAAGAAAGTCTGATACCTGTTGAATAGCTTTCGGTGACAAACAAAGATCCTTGGGGAATTAATCCGTTCGCAGGCAGACGAAGTGCCAAACCATCCGTAATATTGACTCCGATTTCGTTTTGTAAAGAAGGATTGATCTTAGCTCCGCCTTCAGGAATATCCATATCGTTAACTCCCCAAACAGAAACAGGAATTAATCGGCCATAAACCGAAATAAAACCCTTGGAGAACAAAATACCTCTGGCTGACGATCCAAAATCTGAGATTTCGGCAAATTGTTCTGCCATAAAACCCTGACCCGGAAAAATAATCGTTTCCGTGTTGCCCAATCTTTCACTCACTCGATTAACCAGTGTGGTGCGAACCGAATTTCCGGTTAACATACTTCCGGTAATCACCATAATTGCAATGATGATGGCAATGGCTACCAGCTTGTAATAGCGAGTGTAATATCGGCTGCTTTTATATGCTAATGCTTGAAATTTCACTGTAATTTACCGTCTTGAAGGGTGAGTGTTTTGTTTGCTGTTTGTGCAATTTCATCGGAGTGTGTGACCATTAGGATGGTTGTACCCAGACTTTTATTTACCTCGGAAAGCAAGGATGCAATGTTTTTTGCGTTTTCTCTGTCCAGCTGACCCGTTGGTTCATCGGCCAATAATAAATGCGGTTTCATTATCAAAGCTCTGCATACCGTAACTCGGCTGGCTTCCCCACCTGATAAAGTGCCCGGATATTGGTTGGCTATTTTAGATATTTGCGTCAATTCCATTAATTGTTTCGCATACGCTTCATCTTCAGAATTTGTGCTGTTTTTTGATGCTAAAACAGGCATTAAAATATTCTCCAATGCTGTGTATTGAGGCATTAATCGATGATTTTGAAAAACAAATCCGATTTGCTTGTTACGGATAGAAGCAATGGTAGCAGAAGAGGTTGTTATTTCCTGATCATTTAAGATATAGCTGCCTTCGTCGGGTGGAAGCAAGGCTCCCAAAATGGATAATAAAGTGGTTTTGCCTGAGCCCGAAGCTCCCGTGATGGATACAAATTCACCTTGATCAACCTTTAAGTCTATTCCCTTAAGAACATGATTTATACGATTCTCACCGTCTTTGAAGCTCTTCTGTATATTTGATAATTTAAGAATTGTCATTATTAAAAAGTTAAGTGGTCTTATTTTGTTTTGCCAAAGCAAAAGAGTGTTCCTTTTGCCGTTAGAATCATAAAATGATTATCGATAATGGCAGGCGAGCCTACAATTTGTTCTCCTGTGTCGTATTCCCAAAGTTGTTTTCCTGTTGCCGCATCATGTATGGTAATAATACCTGTTTTGGTACATACAATCAATTGATCGTTACAAACCAGCGGCGAACTTTCGCCCACATTTCCTTTGAGCAGAAACTTCCATTTTTGATTTCTGTTTTTACGATCGATGGCGCATAAATATTGGTCATCAGTCAGGTAATACATCAAATCAGAATCTAAGGCAGGCACCGAAATCATGGCTCCGTTCTTATCATCTGGTTCTATTAGTTTTCTGGACCGAATAATCTTTCCTTTTTCAAGCTGAACTTCATAAATGGTTCCTGAATAATCTGCCACGTAACAGAAATTGCCCATTATCGCAGGCGATGAAGGAATATATGCATCCAACAGAAGAGAATCAGTCGGAGTACCGGTATCACAATCAATCACTCTTAAGTAGGCGTCGCAACCACCAAACAAAACACTGTTTTTACAGATAGCTCCTGCTCCGTTAATGTAGTAGCCCGATTCAAAGCGATTGATTTCTTTACCTGTAAGCAGATCAATACAATAGAAAAAGTTGTCGTAGCTACCAAACACAATGGCTTCCTGATTTTGAATCATTCCCAGATTGGGAGATGCTGAAATTTGTCCCATGGTTGCATAATTCCAGAGTGTATCTTTTTTCGAAAGTGATATGGCTGTCATAACACCGTCAATGCGACCAATGTATAGGGTTGAATCAAAGATCATAGGAGTGGCCTCAACTGCGGTTTTTAGATCATATTCGAAGCTCAGTTCCCCTTTTAGATTGACGCCGTAAATCTTACCGCGCTTGTTACACCAATAGGTTGTACCATTTTCGATGGTGGGTGATGAAACCGTTCTTACACCGGTTTTGTAAGACCATAATAGCACCGGATTGTCAGGTAGTTTTTTTGATGAATAGCCGCTTAACGAAGGATTTCCACGATAGAGGCGCCAGTCTAATTCACCGTCTTTCATGCGCGAAGAGGAAGTTAAATTACAGGCTGACATCAATGCTGCTGTGATGGCCGCTAAATAAAACAGATGTATTTTGAATTTCATACTCTTCGCTTTTAAGTGAATATTCATTCTTTCATTAACCTTTCTTGTGCTTTAAATACAATGCTCCGGTCGGACATAAATCCGCCAGTTTATCTGTGACATTGGCTTTGTTTTCTTCTGGTATTATCACTTCCATCCCGAAACCCCTATCTTTAAATGTAAAGCCATTGCTTGAGTTGTAAACGCATAATCCACAGCGAATACATTTAGACTGCTCAAACCACAAATCACCGTTTACATGCTCTTTGTGCATAACCGGTAGCGATGAAGAAACTCCGTAACGAGATCGTTTTATTCCAGCATCGCTTGAATATTCCCTCAGCTTACAGTCAGCTTTACCTGAACAGGCACAATGCAGGCATCTTGATTTTGTATGAACTGTTTTTTGTAAACGTTCTTTTTCCTCGTTTGAAAACTTACCAAGTTTCGATTGAAAGAGCTTTTTGTTAATAGCTTTATTGTCAGTTGAAACTGTTGTTTGATTGGTGTTGTTGTGGTTAACAACTTCATGAATAATCTCACGGATAGCAACAGCTGTATCAACTGTGCTTCTTCGGCAAGCCTTTTCACACGGTGCTTTGCAATTATCGCAAGCTATATCAGGAAGCTTAAATGCTTTATCGATTTGTGCAAAGGCAGAAGGGTAATCCTCTTCATCGTAATAAAATAGCATTTGTTCAACATCCAGTCCGTGCGGACAAACAATTGAACAAGGAGCTTCACAATCAGCCCTATGATCGCTAAGCAACAATTCAAGAGATAAGGTGCGAATATTTTTGACTTCATCACTTTCGGTATCAATCTGCATTCCTTCGGTTACCAAAGTAGAGCACGACGGAATTATCTGCCCGTTTTGCCGGTTCTTAACCGCACAAACCATGCACGATGATTTATGTTTGGCATTATCGGCATAACACAGTGAAGGGATGGTATAGCCATTCTGTTTTGCAACCTGCAAAATGGTATCACCGTCTTGAACTGTTATCTCTTTATCGTTTAATATTATCTTCATTCTGTTTCTTCTTTCGCCTGAATTCTTATTCCGTAAGAACCGAATCTTTCAACGGCACCTTTTTAATGGCATCATAACTACATTCATCGATGCATAAACCGCATTTTACACATAAGTCTGTATCGATGGTATGAAGCTCATAAGGAGTATAGGGTATCGCATCAACCGGACAGGCCTTTGCACATTTGGTACACCCAATGCAATCGATGGTAACAGTGTATGTAATCAGATCTTTGCAGGTTCCTGTTTTACAAAGTCCGTTTACATGTTCCTCGTACTCATGTCTGAAATATTTTAAGGTAGTCAGAACCGGGTTAGGGGCGGTTTTTCCTAATCCGCAAAGGGATGATTTCTTTACATTGTTAGCCAGTTCTTCTAATTTGTCGATGTCTTCCATTACAGCTTTTCCTGTACAAAGACGATCGAGGATATCCAGCATACGACGTATTCCCACACGGCAGAAAGTACATTTGCCACATGATTCTTCGCAGGTAAAACTCAGGAAGTAACGAGCCATATCAACCATGCAGTCGTTATCGCTCAATACGACCAAACCACCGGATCCCATCATGGCGCCCATTTGATTGAAAGCGTCAAAGTCAACCTTTACATCGCATAAATTGGCCGGGATACATCCGCCTGAAGGGCCTCCAATCTGAACTGCTTTTAGTTTCTGACCACCTTCAACACCGCCTCCAATATCTTCAATAATCTGGTTTAGAGTGATTCCCATGGGTACTTCAATCAAACCTCCGTTTCTGATTTTTCCAGCAAGGGCAAACACCTTGGTTCCTTTACTATTTGGGGTTCCAATGTTTTGATATTCCTGTTGTCCTTTATTGATGATAAACGAAATCTGGCTCAATGACTCTACATTATTCACCAGTGTTGGTTTGCCATTCAAGCCTGCCACAGCCGGATAGGGAGGACGCTGCTTTGGAAAACCACGCTCTCCTTCGATGGAACCGATCAGAGCTGTTTCTTCGCCACATACAAAGGCGCCGGCACCTTCAAATATTTCGATATCGAAAGAGAAACTACTGCCGTTGATATTCTCACCCAGCAGATTTCTTTCTTTGCAAAGCTGAAGCGCTGTTCTGATTCGTTTTACAGCCAGGGGATATTCCGCACGAATGTAGAAAACTCCTTTGTTAGCACCCGTTGCATAACCGGCAATGATCATTCCTTCAATGACACGGAAAGGATAGGATTCCAGAATCATACGATCCATAAAAGCACCCGGATCACCTTCATCACCATTACAAATAATGTATTTATCTGTTTGGTCAGAAGCTGCTACCAACTCCCATTTCCTACCTGTTGGGAATCCACCACCGCCACGTCCGCGTAATCCACTTTGTAAAATGGTTTGAACTACCTGGTTGGGTTCATATTCTGAAAGTGATTTTTTCAAAGCTTCAAATCCACCAAAACCGATATATTCGTCCAGGTTTAATGGTGCCAGATAACCATATCCTTCAGTTGCAATGTGTTTTTGTTCCGCAAGAAAAGTGTTGATCACACCGGTGCGCTCATTTTCAGGCTTCCATATCACATTGTCCCAGGTTTGGTCGGTGTGATAGGTATCTATTTCGTTGAAAAGTTTGTTTTTAACTCTCTTAAAGAAACTACCGGGTTTAAAATGATGATGCAGAATCTCCTTTATTTCTTCTGGTTTTACATTGGGATAGCGGGTGATTTCGGAATTTTCATCCACCACATCAATCAAAGGAACTTTATTGCAAACCCCCACACATCCAACTGATTTGATAGAGACATCAATTCCCAATTCATCGGAAGTTTGTTGCAACTGTTTGTAAATATCCGTTGATCCGCTGGCCTGACAGCACGATCCCATACCCAGGCGAATCTCACCCGGAACACGCGTCTTCGATTTCTTGGCTTCTTCTTTCTCTTCCTGGTTTTCTTGTTCCAGAAAATCATCAATCACCTCATTTACTTTTCCCGGAAGCACATGACCGTATATTTTGTCATCAATCTGAACAACCGGAGCCAGAGTACAACAACCCAGACAAGCTACTTTCTCTATTGAGAAATTCTGATCTTCAGTAGTGACACTTTTATCTTCTATCTTCAGTTCCCTGCGCAAGGAATCGTACACATTATTTGCACCCTTAACGTGACAGGCAGTTCCGGCACACACTTTTATCAGATGCTTGCCATAAGGGATATGTCGGAACTGAGAATAAAACGTAGACACACTAATGAGCTGAGCACGGTCGATCTCCGTTTTTTCATAAACCCGGTTGATGGCATCGGCCGGAAGGTAGCTGAATTCCTCCTGCAAAGCCTGCAAAAGAGGAATGATAGTACTACGTTGAGTACCGATCCGTTCGATAATTGCATCTACCTTGCTAATTGTCGACTCAAGGGTTTCTTTATCGTTATTTTCGCAATTACAGGCCATCTTATTTCGTTGTTACACAGTAAATACTTTCTTCGGTTCGAACCACAATTTTATCATTGATAAAAGCTGGAGTAGCAAATACTTTTTCACCCGTTTCAAATGAATCCAGCAAGTTAAATTCATCATCAGCTGAGAAAATATGCATGATTCCATCGGTGCTGAAAAGGAAAATCTTTCCTTCAGCTATAATGGGTGAAGAGTAAAACTCACCGTCAAACTCCTGTTCTTTTTTCAATTCGCCTGTTTTGGCATCATAAGAAACTACAATGCCATAACTGGTAGCTACATACACATTGCTGGCGGTTGCCACAGGGCTGGCTACTTCAGGCAGATAGTCGCTGGCATTCCAAAGCACGCTTCCGTCAGCTCCGTTGATGGCTGTCAGAGAAGCATATTCGCTGGCTCCGTATATGATGCCATTGGCACTACAGGCGCTGGCACCCACTTCTCCCGAAAGAAATTCCTCTCTCCAGAGTTGTTTTCCATTGTCGGGATCATATGCCGCCATAGCCGGGTTACCCATTAACACCACTTGTTCTTTTGCTCCAACCTTAGCCAAAACAGGAGAACTCCAGGTAATCTTTTCTTGGCGGGCTGTTGACCATTTTTCGTTTCCGGTGGCCATGTCCAAAGCAATAACTTTCGATTCATTGGAATTATCGTATTGGATGATTAACAAGTTATTATAGGTTAGGAGAGAAGAAGCATATCCGTAATGATTATCGGGTACTCCTATATTTTTAGCCCAAAGCTTATTTCCATTCATATCCGCGCATATCAAATCACCAGTTCCGAAAATAGCACACACTTGTTTGCCATTGGTAGCAACGGTTGGTGCTGCCAAGCCTGTGTCATCAGTTGTTTTGGGTGCAGCAGCCGGTGAACCAGGAATGTTTTCAGCCTTTAACTGCCATAAGCTTTTACCATCATTTAGGCTATAGCAGAAAAGAATGCGATTATCCTGATCGGCTCCGGTAAAAAACACTTTGTCACCATTCACTACCGGTGAATTATGTCCTTTGAGTGGGATAGCAGTTTTCCAGGCGATATTAGTGCCTGCTACTAAGTCCCATTTTGTAGGAACATTTTTTGCATCCGATAATCCATTGGAATTATTTCCTCTGAAAGCATTAAAATTGCTGGTATTAACCGGTGCAACCACTGCTTTAGGTTCCTCTTTGGCAGGTTCTGCAGCAACTTCTTCAACTTTTTCAGGAACTGTTTCTTGTTTAACATCTTCCTTGACTTCTGGTTTCTCTGATATAGTTGGCTCTTCTGTTTCAACAACAGCAGGCTCCGGAGTCTCGATAGTTTCTTCCTCCGGTTCAGATTGGTCAATTGTTTCTACAACCGCTTCCTGTTGAGGTTCGGCGGTAGTTGTTTCCTGCGCTACTAACGAAGCTTGCAAAGGCTCTTCCTTGGGTTTGTCTGTATTGTCTTTCAAGAAAGGAGTGCTTAACACAACAAAAAGCAAGGCGATGGCAGCCATTCCGGTAGCTGTAAATCCAACATATTTTCGAGCCTGTGTTTTAATCACCCATTCATCAATCGGATCTAATTCCTTTTCAGGGATATCTTTATAATTAGTGAAATACAAACGAATGGAAACAATGAATACCAACAGCATTCCAATAAGAATATAAACACCTGTAATCAGATGATCCATACTTACGAAATAGGCTTTTCGCGCCATCAAATCCAATTGACGAATCTGAGCTTGTAATTCAGTATTCCCTGAATTCTGAATATTCAGTTCCTTTAGTGATTCAATAATTTCGGTTTGCAAAGGCGACGATTGCCTAACCTGAAAATAATTGGTAATCAGCATTATTGAAAAAGTAACAATGAATATGGCTGATACCAGAGTTATATTTCTGAAAATGACTTTCTTCATCGGTTATATTGATAGTTTTGCGGTTTTTACATCAAATTTGTTTTGCGGACAGTAGTCGAAGCATTTTCCGCAAGCCACACAGTCGGCATGTTCAATCTCATAAAGCTTACGCGTTCGTTTGGTCGATAAACTGATTAACAGTATACCGATTACCAACCCGATAAAGCCACCTGCAATGGTCGAGTAGAACTTGAAATCAGCTTTTATCTTTTCTACATTGGTATGTAACTCATCCACCGTTTTTCCTTCACCATAAAAAGCTTCTACTTCAAGAGGCATAATGTTTTGAGGATTTTCCTCCTGTTGCTGAATCATATCGTATAATCTAACATCGTAATGCGCACGACTTATATCAGAACTAAAATAGCGCATCAAAACAGAGCCGGCAACAATCAGAATCGGAAGAATGATAAAGTAGTTCAATATCCTTTTGACACCCGATAAACGATTTTCTTTCACCTTATTATCGTAGGGTGGTTTGATTGCATCAACCGGACAAGCATTATGGCATAATTCACAATTGATACATTGTTGCTTGGTGATTTGCACTTTAAAGATGGAAACACGTGAAAATAAACTTAAGAGTGCTCCATAAGGGCAAATAAAACGGCAGAATGGACGTTCGGTAAAAATTGATGTGATTAAAAGTAAGACACCAAATAAGATTAAGCCGAAATCGCCACCAAAACGGAATATGCCAATAAACGGATCGAACTTACAGATGATAAAAGAACTGCGGGTTACGGCATATAATATGGCAAAGATGAGGTAAATCCATGGGATGACACTTAATGCCGTTGTTAATGCTTTTGAGAGTCTGTAGTTTTTGATGTTTACCAATTCCTGTAAAGCTCCGAAAGGACATACCCCGGCACAAAATACTCGTCCAAACAAAAAAGCAAAGATGATAGGCAGGATGAAAAAGAGCAGGACTGATACTGGTAATATGTAACTTGAATCAGCCAGCGACAAGGCTACATTTTGTATGGATCCGATGCTGCATACGCAACCGCTTCGGAAAAAGCCAAAGTAGGCAACTGAAATGACCGACACCCAAATAATGGGTTTGCGGGTTTGTTTTTTAATTACTGCCCACGATACAAAGCTCATGAGCAATACTAAAAAGGCGATATCTACAAACAGCCATAATGATTCATTGGGCACAGCGTAGTTTATATCGGGATATTGATAGCCTGACTCAAAATCGGGTTTGGGAAACCTGTTTTGTGCAAAGGCTGCCATTTGCATTAATAAGGAACTAATTATAAGTAGTATCTTTTTCATTATTAATTATTCATCTTTCAGGTTATAGGCCATTGCGATTGGTACTCTGGTAATTGCCTTCGACGGACAAACTTTGGCAATTTGACACTCGTTACAGTCAACGCACAAGTCTCTTTTAATTTGAAGGTAAAGAGAACCGTTGCCGAATGAAGTACAGCCTTTTACACACTTACCGCATCCGTTGCACAAGCTTTCGTCAATGGTATATTCAAAGTAAGGATCTTCCACAAACTTGCGCTGAATGGCTCCGGTAGGGCACTTCAAGTTCTCTGCAGCTGTGTTCAACTCTTTCACATTCGATCGGTAGTAGCCACCGCATAAATCGCAATACCCGCAAACTTTATTGGCATGAAAACACTTGACAGCCGAAACATTCAATACACAATGTGTTTCGCAACGTCCACATTGCGTACATTTTTCAGGATCGATTTGCCAATAATAACCGGCTTCTTCCTGATTAAGCCGAGATGTTAATTTGCCTGCAACAAAAAGAATTGAACCTCCTGCAGCCACCTTACCCAGCATTTGCAGAAATTTCCGTCTCTCTATCGGACTTTTTTTATTGTTATCTTCCTTCATCTCTTTCTCAAATATTAATACCCTTGCGTAGAGGGCAATTCTTTTTACATGATGAACAAGCTGAATTAGCCGCTAAGGCTTTATCGTATTTAAAGGTGGTAACCATGTTGTTACCTGCTGCGATTAATTGATCGCCAATGGCTTTAATTATGTAAGCTTTATTGCCGCCGCCAAGCATTCGGCTGTCGAGCAGTAAACTCTGAAATTGACCATCGGGGCTGTAACAGCTGATGCGAGGGTTTCCTTTTTCTGATGTTATAAGATCTCCTGTATCAGTGTAAGAAAGATGAACAGGATTACAGCAGCCGCAGAACTTACCTGCAGCACCACCGGCCTCACCAAAAGAGCCAATGTATTTTCCATCGGCTGAATATTTTTCCACCTGATGACGTCCCGGATTGGAGCAGAAGATGGTGCCATTATTATAGGTTATTCCAAATGTGTAGCTTGGAATAATAAAACGGTTAGGGCTATCAATAATACGTTGAAAATTACCATCGATGGAGTACTGGCAGATGTTTTTGTTGCCGGCATCGGTTATGTATACCGAGCCTCCTCCAAATGCCATTGAGCAATAATCTGAGTTTTCATTAGCAGCTTTCCAATTTCGTATTTGATTTCCCAGCGTATCGAAAACTTTGATATGCGACGGATATAACAACAGAATTTCGTTGCCTGTAACGGCCAAATCACGTAGATTACTATCAATCTTAAAACTTGATTTAAGCGTTCCGTTAGGCTGATAGATCTTTACTTGGTCAGCTGTTGAAACAATTATATAGTCATCCAAAATTTCAAAAGCCTCAATATTATTGCCTGTACTAAACGATGAAACCAGTTTGTATGGTGATTGGAACGTAACATTGGCTATATCCGGAGCAATTGAATTCCCATCTGTAGTACTTTTGTGCGTATAGTTATTCCATAACGTTACTCCTGAAATACCTAAAATCGTTCCTCCTGCAAGTATCGAACCTCCCATTTGGAGAAATTCTTTACGCGATATCTTCTGTTTCTTATTATCCGGTTTCATTTTTAGTTGTTTTCGTTTGATTTGTTTTTGAAGGCGTAGATATTCAATCGGTTTTTATTGGCTACAAAAAGATGATCATCCAATACTTTAAGTTCATATGCCTTATTGCCTCCTCCTAATAATTTGTTATCCAACAGTACTTCACCGAATTGCCCATTGTTATTGAATATGCTGATGCGTGGATTTCCTTTTTCTGAAGTATAAATACGACCTTCATCAGTAATGGCTATATAAGCCGGATTGCAGCACCCTGCAAAGAATCCCGATTCAGTTCCTGAGCCTCCGAATGAAGAAATAAAATCTCCGTCAGTCGTATATCTTTCTATCAGATGACGACCTGAATTAACAGCATAAATAGTATCGTTATAGTTGAAAATATCGAATGTGTAGCTTGGGATGATAAAATCGTGAGGGCTAAAAATAAATGTCTTGAAATTACCACCTCGGGTATATTTACAGATGTTTTTGTTTTGCGCATCGGTCACAAAAACAAAGTCGTTGGTAAGTGCCATAGCGCAATAGGCTGAATTATCGCTGCATGCTTCCCAATGATTGATTGAGTCACCTTGCAATGAATAAACGGTAATGGCAGTAGGATAGAGGGTATAAATCTCATCATTCATCAATGCTATATCTTGCAAACCTGATTTTATGGTGAATGAATTGTGTCTCTCTCCGCTCTTATTAAAAATATGAATGGATTGTTTATCAGCTAAAATTATTTGTTCATTATACAATTCAAAATGTCCTATCTCAAAAGGAAATTCGAGTGTTTGTACCTTATTTAAAGGACTGGTAAAAGGCTTGCTAACTGCTATTGTGCTAACCGTTTGTTCATCTTTATTCACAGAACTAACCATGTACGCGATGAAGCCTATTACAACAATAAAAATGATGATGTTGACAATAATTTTAACTGTTTTTTCCATGTCTAATTGATTTTAAAACATTTCACAGTATGAGCATCTCTCAAAACAAGCATTCCATCTGCATAGGCCATCGGTCCCCAGGCATCTATACCATCCATAACCCGTTGTTTTTTTATAAGGGTGAGATTCTGATTCAGGATTTCATAAACATACAATTCACCATCGTCTTTTAATGCGAAAAGCTTGTTATCAATGACTATATAAGGTCCCAATCCAAATCGTTCATCTGCAGCAGAACTCCAAAGTGGATTGTGCAAATCATTAGGTGAAAAGGCAACCATTTTATTACGCAGACTTCCGCCATCTTTAGGAATCACGCAAAGAAGCATGTTGTTGTAAAAGATAGGTGTTTGCTGTTCGCTGGCAATTCCTTTGTTAGGCTTGTAACTGTCCAAGACTTTAACGTTACCTGAATTATTCACCTGAAACAAAGCTCCACCTGAACCATATCCGGCCACCATAAAAAAACGATTGGTTGATACCTGCACGGGGGAAGGAGCAATTACTGAAGGTTGCCATTCGTTGGTTTCCCAAAGCAATTGTCCGGGGGTGGTTTTATTTGCTGATATACCACAAATACCTCCAATACAGGCGTATACATAGGTGGCTACTTTGTTGATGTTCATCTTCATCACTGATGAATGCGACATTTTATAATTGAGTGTATTGGGAGTCGTCCATAGAACTTCACCAGTCTGAACATTTAATCCGGTCAATAAAACTTTGTCGCCTGCAGGAGCCAGAACCAGAGTTTTATCATCAACCAAAGGACATTGTCCTGTGTACCAAAAGGGAATCTCAGAATGATATTCTTTTTGCATGTCAAGCGTCCATTTCAGGTCTCCGTTTTGCGGATCACAACACATCACATGTCCGTTGGGACCAATGGAAATTATATAGTTATCACCAATGGCTGGTATTGTTCTTGAAAAACCATGGTTTCGTTTGATTGGAACTCGATACCAACGACGCCAAAGTTCTTCTCCGGTTTCGAGTGAGAAACAACGTAAAGCATCAGAACTCAACTGTTCGTTGTAATCCAGGAAATAGACTTTTCCGTTGTAAATAACCGGCGCAGCATGACCTTCTCCAGTTTCGATGCTCCACAATTCTTGAAAATCTTCGGATTTGATGTTGAGCTTTTCTTTGGTTTCAACAATGTTGCTTGAAGCAGCTCCTCGAAAGGCTGTCCATTTGCCGGTGAGGGTTGAATTCACATCGGCATAATGCATAAAGAATTCGCCAATTTTTACATCGTCGGCTTTACGTTCCAAACCCTCAGGGCGGTTGTCCGCCCCGGGTGCCTGGATTTCAAAATCTTGTCGAGGGCTGTACAAATGCCAGCCAACAATTGCTGATGTAAAAACAAGAATTGTTAAAGTAGTAATGCTTTTAATTATCTGTTTCTCGTTCACAGAGTCTTGTAATAAAGTTATTATTTATTTTGCCTGATATGCCATTAATGCATTGCCATGGCGAACATAAATGATTCCTTTGTATAAAACAGGATGAGCCCAGTGCTGAGCTGTTCCCATGGTAATTGCGAACTTGCTAACAACATCAAACTTCTCAGGAGTGGCATTGGCCAAAAGCATGTTTCCGCGATCGGTATAGCAAATCAGCTGATTATCGTTAGCGATGATGTTACCCATAGCATAACCTTTTTCTTGAAATTTGATTTCACCTGTATTCCAATCGGCACAGAACCAGTAGCGATTCTTATCACCCGATCCATAAACATAGTTGCCCACTTTCACCATCGCACCAATTCTGTTGTCAAGTAGTGTTGATTCCCAAACTTTCTCAACTTCACGGCCTCCATTTTTCAATTTTAACATGAAAGAACCGCCTCCGTAACCACTAGTGCAAAGAAGCATACCATCAGAATAAACAGGAGTATTGGCATGTACCGACCAGCGATTTGTTTTTTCAACAGACCAAAGTTTTTTACCTGTTTTGGCATCGGCACTAATAACATGACTAGCAGTGATCGTTACAACTTGAGGAACGTCTTGATCTTCGATATACAAAGGAGAACAATAAGCAGAAACATCCCCTTCGCCTGCACAAGACCAGATTAATTTACCTGTTTTTTTATTCAAAGCAACCAGGTTATTTTCAGATCCACCAGGTGTAACAAATACCATATTATCAACTACCAAAGGAGCTTCGTTGATTCCCCAGGTGATATTGCTGGCACCAAATTCACTTAGAAAATCTTTCTTCCAGATAAGATCCAGTGTTTTTTGATCTAAACAATAAATAACTCCAAAACCAGAAATTAAATAGATTTTAGAATCGTCGATGGTTACGGTTCCTCGCGGTCCATTGTAGCTTTGCGACCATTCTTTACCGTATTCTTTTTGTTGAAGAAGCTTGCCGTTAAGGTCGAATACATACAAGAATCCGGCTTCACCCTGGAGTCCGGTCAGGTAAATTTTGTCATCAGCTATAGCAACTGAAGAGTGACCTTCACCAAGGCCTTCGTAACTCCATTTCAATTCAGGACCATTTTCAGGCCATTGTTTTAGTAAACCTTTTTCGTGGTAAATACCTGAACGATCGGTTCCTCTCCATTGGATGTTGGTTTGAGCCGATACAAACATCGGCGCCAACGCTGCGATAAAAATTAGAATGCGTTTCATGGTTATCATCTGATAAGTTTTAGTTTGTTCATTGCATTTAATACAAAAGTGATGTTGTACATTTCTTCGGAATACCAGAGTCGTGAGAAATAAAGGCCAATCGGCTCTTTTTGAAACAATTCTCCGGCATTGTGTTTATTTACAAGATACGTAATTCCAGCTTGTGTTTTTTCATGATTATAGTAGCCAAGTGAAGCTAGTGCACTTAACGCGCGCGCTGTCATAGTTACTTTTGAAGGAACATCTTTTGCACCTCCCCATCCGCCATCTTTGTTTTGAGCAGAAATGAGGTAGTTTCTTCCTTTCTCCACTAATGCTTTTGCAACTTTATTATCAATTTCGGCAAGGTATTCAACGGCTAATGCAGTTCCAAAAACCGGTGCTGATTCATCAGGTGAATTCTGATCACCAAACCAAAGTGGAACTAATTCACCCTCCTTAGATTGTATGGATTGCATCCACTTTAGCATTCTATCAATACTCTTGTTGCATTTTTGCTGAAGTTCAGCAGGAAGAACATCGTACCATAAGTGCATTGCCTGGATGGAATGAGCTGTAATATCAGGACTGCTGGCATCAAACGGCAGTTTTCCCCAACCTTTGCAGAAAGTAGGAATACCGCCATCACTATTTTGCAATTTAAGCAGCCAATTGATTCCATTCTCAATTTCCATACATGGTTTTCCTTCTAAAAGAATATGCAAGGCAACCAAAGCACCGGCGGTATCATCGGCGTCAGGAACTGCTCCGGGGCGATTGGTCCATCCCCAGCCTCCAGGTTTCGCACCTGTGAATGGATGTTTATATTGGAAAGCCAGTTTTTTGATCTGCTCAGCTACTTTTTCTTTATTGGGTTGATCGCTACCCAATGCTCGCACACTTAAAGCCGTTGCCCAGGAATCGAGATTCGTGTCAATGGGCCATGAGCCATCTTTACGAACTGTATCAACCAAAAAATCAACTGCTTTTTTTGTTGATGAATGCTCTTTGAATCCGGCTCCGCACAAACACATGGTTACAAAAGCCGTCAATGGTGCAGCTTCCAAAAATCCGCCATTCTCGGGTTGATGACGCTGGAGTACCTTCATTGATTTTGGGATAAACAAATCGCGAACCGGTGAAAGAATATTCTTTCGTCCCATTTTATGGCGAAGGATACCAACGGCAATTAATGCCGGGATGGCATAACTCACCACCGGAAGCTGCAAAAAGCGAAAAACACTTTGTGGCAGGATAGCCAATTCAAAAGGCAATTGAGGTATCTTATTCCATTCCTTAATCACAGCGGCTAAGGCGCACATAATCAGAATGGGAGCAGAAAAGGTCAAATCCTTTCCATAGTATTTTAGAACTCCGTTAATAATTTCATCATCGCTTGATCCGCCAAGAGTTTGATCGATATAGTCTTTGGTTTTGGATGATGGTTTACCGGTTGCAAATAAGGCCGCATACGACAATAATGTTGCTGTCATGTTGGCCGGACTCTCAGGACTATCGCCCCAGGTCCCGTCTGGCAGCATAGTTTGATACAACCATTCCTGACCTTTTTCAATGGTGGCTTTGTGCTTTTCAGCATCAGCCATATATAATACAAAAACAGATACTGACGTGGAAATGGCACTGGAAGAAAGCGTGCTTCTCCAGGTTCCATCATCCGAAACGCGGTTTGCAGCCAACTTCTGCTGCAAGGTTTCTATCATTACTTGTATCTGTTTGTCGTTTGTCATTCTGTGTTTGTCGGTTTATAAAGTTCCTAAAGCCAGTAGTCCGTAAAAAGTATATTCTACATCGCTTGTTTCATCAATCAGAGTGGGGCAAAATCCGCCCGAATCCAACCAATGAGCTTCCAAAAAATCTTCAGGATCGTATTTTGGTTTCTGACCATAGCATTGAAGCATAAAAAGTGCTGTAGCTGTAGACAGTATATCGGGCACAGGAGATGCAGAAGCTCCCTGAAATCCACCATTTGCCTGCTGCAGATTTTTCAGAAAATCAACATCACGGTTTGTTTGATAATCTTTTAATTGCCCCAATACTGATAATGCAGCAACAGTGGCGTTGGTGGTTGCTCCCAAACCCTCAGATAAGTTTCGATATCCACCTTCTGGCAATCGATATTCTTCAAGTTCCGTTAAGAAGGTTGCTTTATCCTTCAACTTGTTACCTGTATCTTCAAGCAGTGATAGCCAGATGAATTTGGAATAGGGCGATTGTGGGTTATCATGGGGTATTCCGGAAAAATCAGTTAATTTTTTTACTTTTTTTGATTTCAGTGAACCTAGCCAGGTTATAATTTTTCCGTTTTTAGATAAATCGGCTAAAATGCTACATCTCACAAATGCTGCATAATGAATCAAATCCAGTTTTTCTATATCAAGTGAATCGAGGTATTTCCTCATTTTATTCACATCTGTTTTAATGCCGAGAATAAAGCATAACATCCAGCCAAATGCGGTGTAGTAAAGATCGGGTTGACCACCTTTGTTTTTGAAACAATGCTCGTCATTCATCTGCGAAAGAACAAAATCACTTATGTGTCGAATGGCTTCATCTGACAGTTGAGTTTTTGCTTTTTGCAGCGTTTTAAGCATTTTTATGGAGATGGTTTCCTTCATCCTTACTTTAAGATCTTTTTCGTTACTCTGAAAAGTAATCGTTTCAATTCTACATTTTTGATTTCTTCCACAGCCTGTAAGGCTTGTCCTCTATATTCTTCCACCATACCATTAACTGTTTTGATGGCTTGGTTTAGAAAAGCTTTATTTTCAGCCTGATTCAGGAATGATTTTAAATCGGTTGAATACAGCATCGTGTTGATGAATTCATCATCGGGTTGAGCCTCACATATGGCAGCTAAAATTGCTGATGGTCGAGTACTTAAAGGCGTATCTGTTTCAAAATCTTCGATATCATCCTGTAACTGATAGGCAATACCCAAGGCTTTGGAGTAATCGTTCAATTGCTTGCGTAATCGTGCGTCATCATTGGCACATATCACACCCATAGCCAACGAAACATCAAAAGCAGGAACTGTTTTGTGCATAAAAATATCCAGCACAAACTCCATGGAGATTCGTCGTGGTTGTTTACACCATTCCAGTTCCATACCTTGACCTTTGCACAAGGCAATATGAGCTTCACTGGCAACTTTCAATAACTCAATTTTTCCACATTGAGTGAGCAAACGATAGCCTTCGCCCAGGTACATGTCGCCCACATTGATAGCCATGGGAACACCGTGAGCCGCATTCACCGTTTCTTTATTATATCTCAGATCGTCTTCGTCCTGAATATCATCGTGAACCAACGAGGCTTTATGAAAGCATTCAATGGCTATGGCAGCCAACTGAAGTTCTTCAGGAATATCTTTCTTACCTGTTATAGCCAAATAGCTTGAAGCCAGTAAATAAGGTCGCCAGCGTTTTCCATCGTTCGACATCCATTCCCGCATAATAAGTGAGGTAGGATCATGTAACGGAGATAAAAGTCGGGCTAAATTTTCTTTGGAGAACCATTGTTGAAGGGTGCTTTTCAATTGATCGTAATCCAAAAGATGACTTTCTTTTTCCGATTTCAGACTCATTAATCGTTCCACATAATCTAAATCAACGGTAGTGTCTTTACAACCGGCTTTATTTAATGGAATAGCCAAGCCCGGAACAGCATTATTAATTAGCAGAGGAAATGCTTTTTCCAGAGAATCTAAACAACTTATGCCAATAACAGCTTCGGCAACACCACTTTTAACCAGACCAATAACCGAAGTAAATCCTTCTGCCACCAAACTCATCATACCTAATTCTTCGGCGCGTGTTTGAATATTCGGAATATTACATGTGTTACATAGGTTGCAAAGCAATCCCAGTTCATCAATATCAGCCTTACATTTTCCTGAATTACGAAGACAAACAGGCAGCAACAGAATGCGTTTTTCGTATGGAATGCTGGCTACAGTGTCGAACCATAAATGATTATTTATTTCCACCATAATCCATTCACTCAGCTCTTCATTGAGGTGATTGTTTTGGACAAATTCTGTTGCCAGTTCCGATAATCGATTCATAGATAAAGGAGGCTGCAGAGCTTTGCTTTTGACAAAACTACCAATGCCATCTCTTAATTCAGTACGATGCTCTGCAGTTTCAGGAACCTCGTATTTTGTCTTTTTCGATTCTATGTTTTTTGTGATTTTACCCATAAGCGCCAAATCCAAAAAAATATTTCTTTTTCATCGTTTTATAAAAAACATTTTCCTCAGGTATCGCATTCTCTTTCATGTCATGGCCTGCCACCTGACTCATATTTTTATACTCCTGCAAAACAGTGTTACGGGTTGTGGTATCCAAAGCTTCATGTTTTTCAAGGAACTCAACCAATTTAGCCGGATCTTCCAGTAGAATACATCCTCGAGATGCTGAAGCAGTCATTTTACGTAAATCAGCCAGAAAGGCTGACTGTTCAAAAAGTTCGGTCAGATTCGATGCATCTTCATTGATAAACTCTTTTGCCATTTGAAGAGGAGGACAAAATTCAACCGCTCCTCCGGGAGAGATATGATGGCTCATTCCGGTAGCTGCAGGACAAAGGGCTTTCCCCTTATCATCCCAATAAGTTTCAATAACCAAAAGGGGTGCATTTTTGCGTTGCTCAACAATAAACCTGCGCAAGTTTTTTATTTCTTCTTCATTTAAGGCATTGAAGGGATTGGGATTATTACCTACCGGTCGGTAGATGTAGTACCAAAGGTAATGTACGCCTTCTTTTGCTAATCGATCGATGTACGCGCGATTAACCAAATCGTTGAAATTGCCTTTACAAATACTAGCTGCTGCCCCAAAGAACAATTTAGCCTTTTTACAAGCTCTGACCCCGGCTAGTGATTTGTTGAATACATCTGATTTACCACGACGTTGTTCACTTTCGTCTTCCAGGCCTTCAATACTGATTAATGGAGTGATGTTTCCCAGTTTCTTCATTTTAAAAGCCACTTCTTCGGTAAGCATCATGCCATTGGTAAACAACTGAAAATAGCAATCGGAATGTTTTTCGAAAATCGAAAACAAGCCTTTGTATAACAGAGGTTCACCTCCCAAAATCCCGAAGAAATAGGAACCTTTTTTCTTGCTTTCGGTGATGATACCGTCTAATTGTTCCAATGAAAGAGATTTCTTTCCACCCGGAGTCACCCAACAACCACTGCACGACAGATTGCAAGTTTCGGTAACAGAAATCATTACAAATGCCGGGAAAAATGGTTTCCCTTTGGCTTGTCGTTTTTCAAAACGGCTCATGTTCACCAGATTTCTCCATCCAAAATTGTATGCCAACTTCCACAGAATACGGGGCGAGCATTCCAATGGAATTCGCATAAAGGTTTTTAAGGTGGCTGTATAATCTGTAAACTTCATTTCTTTTGTTGATCTTTTGAGGCTGTTTATTCTTTTTTTAGGTCTAACCCCAGATTGATTGGAGTAGTCGATTTTGAATTATCTTTTTTAAGCAATGAAAAGCGATTTCGATTTTGCTTTAATCTATATTCTAATCGTTTTTGATAAGCTTCTTCCATATCATCTTTTGAAAACACTTCTTCCAATTCTGTTCCTCCGTTGATGGGTGATTTTTCGTATTTCGGAAAAATAATTGCGCTGGATGGACAAATACGCGCACAGGCCGGACAATTGTTCTTGCAATTTTCGGGATGAATAACTTTTACTTCTTTATTTTCTATAGTATAAACACCAAAAAGACAAAAGTCGTGACACTTTCCGCAGTTGGTACATCTGGTTTTATCAAGCACCGGATACCAGGCATCCGTTCCATTATTATCAGCTAAATGATTGACATCATTTAGTATGTCTGAATCGATTGGTTGATCTTCAATATCAGAAGAAATATTGAATTCAGCCAGAATATCAGCTACCTCATTGTTACGGATATCATAAATATGCTCAGCTTGTAGATTTAACCAATCCATTTGTGATTGAATGGCGCGTGGATAACAGGCTATAATATGTGTGTTAGCAATGTCTTCAACTTCCGGCGATTTCTTCTGTACCAGTTCGCACAGGTCGGCTATTATGCTTACTTCATTACCATTTTTTTGAAGCTCTGTAGCTAACTGAGCAACCTTTTCTTTATTTACAAAAGATCGGGATGAACAAGCACAAATGGTAATTTTTTTATTGCTCATAACAGGTGTTTTTGATATCAATGCTTGAAGATAATCAGAACTTGCTTTAAAATAGGTCAGGATGGCTTAAAAAAGAAAAAATGAGTAATAAAAACGAATGAAAAAAAGAGAGACTTTTTTGTCTGATTTAGATGAGTGTTTTTTGAATAAAAGAGTGATATAAACATAAATGTATTGTTAACTAGTAGGGCAGATTCAGGAATGATGTATTTGTTGAGAAAATAAGAGACTATATCATTGTTAAATTGGAGATAGTTCTGAAAATGTTATATGGAAGTTTTGTAAAATATTCACTTAAAATGCTTTTTAGTTAAAATATTGGTAAATTATACAGATTGAAAGTTTAATCGCATCATTTTTTTTATTGTAACTTATTAGGAGGAAGCTCCTAAAATTTTATTTCTATTTATTCTCAGATTGCAAATGTTCAACTAAATCATTTATTATGGAAACTCAATCAATAGGTTTTATAGGAGGAGGACGGATTACAAAAGTTTTTTTGCAAGGATTTAAAAATACGAATGTAAAGTTTACTTCTATAAAGGTATTTGATACGGATGCTGATGTGTTAAGTAACTTAAAGATATCTTTTCCAGATATCGAAATAGCTGAATCACTTATTGATATTTTTACTCAGAATGTCATATTTATTGCTTTGCATCCACCTGTTATTAAAGAGATAATTGGTCAACTAAAAGATAGGGTGGTAAATACTACTCTTATTTCGCTGGCTCCAAAGTTTACGATAGCTAAAATTGCAGAATTAACGGGAAATCAAAGAGTAGTTCGAATTATTCCGAATGCTAATTCATTTATTAATGAGGGCTATAATCCTATTTGTTTTTCAAATATTTTTGATAACGATGAAAAAATCTCTATGCTCGAATTATTAAAAAATTTAGGTACCACATTTGAAACAGAAGAAAGAAAATTAGAGTCATATGCTATTTGCTCAGCTATGTTGCCAACCTATTTTGGGTTTCAATGGAAGGAAATGGAGGAAATAGCAGGTAAAATTGGATTGTCGGAAGAGGAGGCAAAAGATGCGATTTATAATACGCTTAAGGCATCTTTAGATATAATGTATAAATCGGATTTAAAATTTGAAGAGGTTACTGATTTGATTCCGATAAAACCCATTGGTGTCAATGAACCGGATATAAAGGAGATATTAAGTAGTAACTTAACAGCATTGTATAGTAAGATAAAGCCTTGAATTTAGATAGTAAAGAAAACATAAAACCACCTCTTAAGAGAAGTGGTTGTTTTCTTTCGAAGTGGAGCTGCAGGGAATCGAACCCTGGTCCGGTACCTTATTAATTTCCAGATGATTATAGTGTTTTTAAAGATCGTTTGTAAAAGCAATTGTAAAACAATTAAAATCAGTCTTTTACATCTATAATACTCTTCAAATTTATATAAAATATTGTACTTTAGTACTGGATTAGTTTAAATAGTAGATAATCAATTGTTTATTCCAGTACAAAATCAGTGCATTAAAGTACAAGAGTACTATTCCTTGTTTAAGAATTCTTTTACTTGTTTAGTGTCTATAATTAATTGACTATCATTAATGTTCCTAATAACGCACCAACTAGGATCAATAAACTCAGAATCAGAATTAAATTTTACGATAGAAACATTTATGCTTTCATTTGAAAAATATGATGATTCAACCCAGAAGATATCACTAATCTTTATATTTCTCTTAATAAAAAACTTATTGAATACTCTAGATGCAATATCCTCAATAAAGTGTTGTACTGGAAGATAATGATTTGGAGAGTTCGATATTAATACAATAGGGGTATTACAATTTTCAACAATAATTGATATCGGAAAATTAGAGAATTCGCCATTCTTTTCAAGTAATTCTTGATAATCAAAATCATTGCCTAATTGATTATTGGTTGACTTAAATTCTTTATTTACAAATTGTAATATCTTTATTTTAATTTCATTTATAGCAATTTCATAATTAATTCTTTGTTGTTGAGAAGAAATAAGATTCTTGTGTTTAATGAAATCAGAAAATAAAATTCCCTTGTAATGAACTTTATTTTTTTCATCAAAAAGTAATTCAAGCGGGATATTAAAGTATTTGCATAGATCTTTAATTTCATTAAAAGAGAAAGAAGCTAATTCAAAACCTGAAATATTGCTATCTGTATAATTTAGATAAACTTGCAGCAAATCCTTGTTTTGTTGTGTAAGATATTGCTCAAATTGTTTTAGTTGGGTTGAATTAAATGAAATTATGTTGGACTTATCTTTTGTGGAATTATCAATTTCTTCAATACTAATTTCCAGCTCTTCAAAAATTTTATTTAAAGTTTCTAGTTTGAAACTACTCGGATTCTCAATCATTTTTCTTAGTCCAGATCTACTAATATCAATTTTTGTCGCAAGATCTAATTGAGTCATTCTTCGGACTTTTAATTTGTCTAAAATAGTTTTAGATATAATGTTTGGATTCAACTGCATCTGTGTTAAAATAAGTTAAATTGTTTAAAATGCAATATTATGATATTTAAAAACATCAAAAAAGATTACATTTGTAGTCAAAAGTTCATAAATGTGAACATTGTGATATTGTTATATTATAAAAATATAAATTTTCAGTATGGAAAACGAAAAAATTGAATTTGTCCAAGTTCCTCTTAAAACATTTGAATATACGATGGAGAGCATCGTTCTTAGGACCTTACGTAAGTACGATAGAATACGTGAAGTTGAAAGGAAATCGGAAGAGACTTTAATGCCTAAAAATAAAGCGGCAAAAACTTTAGGTGTATGTTATAATACCCTGGCTAGGTTAATTGAAAAAGGACTCATAAAAACCACGCTCGATGGTAAGAAAATCCCTCAATCATCAATTGATATTTATCTAAATCAATCAAAATAGGATATAATGAGAGACCTAAAATCTGAAATCTTAGCTGCTACCGATGGAGGGCTTCTAATCTTGAAAAAGATATATCCGCAAATTCCAATCAATACGAAGAAGAAGTTTAGAATTCGTCAACCAGATGATGATAAGGATATGAGCGCTTCACTTTGGAATAACAATGGGATTTGGCATTTACGGGATTTCGGAAAGAGCGGTAAAGAAGGTAATGCAATAGATCATTATATGATGCATAACAACGTTGATTTTTCAACAGCTATCAAAATGCTTGCTGAAGATTTGTCTCTTATTAATCCATCTTACAATAAGCAAGGTACGAACGCAAAAAATATCCTTCATATTGCAGAGAAAGAATTAGTCTTAAAGAAATTTTCAAAAGAGGAGTTAGAATATTTCGGTCACAGTATTACCTTGCAGTTGTTGAATCGATATGATATTCAATCGCTTGAGAGTTATGGAAAACTAAAGTCAAAGGCGGACTATTACTTATTCCTATATGGTCCATTTAATAATGGTGATAGCGAATGGTGTAAGATAAACAGACCATTTGAAAAGAAAACAAGGTTCTTTCAAATAGGAATACGACCGAAAGACTTCATCTTTGGATTCAAGCAACTTCCTAATTATACCTCTGAGATTTTCATTACAGGGGGTGAAAAGGATGTCGTATCACTAGCATCAAAAGGTTATTATGCTGTATCTTTTAATAGTGAAACAGCTAGAATATCGGATAAACAAATTAGTTTGTTGAAATCCAAGTGTAAGACATTGTATGTATTGTATGATATTGATGAAGGTGGAGTGAAATCTGCGACTGAAATTATTGATAAATATCCATTCATACTAAAAGTTACGTTACCTCAAGCGTTGAAGAATTATAAAGATTTTAGAGGTAATCAATGCAACGATATATCAGAATATTTTCGATACTTTTCAAAAGATCAGTTTGAGGAATTAATTGATTTAGCAACCTCTTCAGACAATATTTGCCTCAATGTAGATAATCTGTTTTGCAAAGTAGATAAGGATTCTCAAAAGTTAAAGATGATTCAAACAAACTTGGTATATGCACTTCAAGATGCTTCGATATATAGGTATGAGATAGAGCGGAAAAGTATTTTTATTCGAGTGAAGGGACCGATCTTGCAGGAATTAACCATATCTCAAATCAGGGACTTCTGTATTAATGAAATTAAAGTAAGAGATAAGGAAGTTGAGTTGGAAAAGATTTTAAGTGGTTCGAAATACTATTTTAACCATAGTCACCTAGATGGGCTTCGAAAAAAAAGAAAAGTTGAAGAGTTTAAAGGTCGACGAGGTAGAGAATTGTTTTTCTTTCAAGGTAAAATCTGGAATATATCACCAGATATGATTAAGGAAGAGTCTTATAACTCACTTAATGAATATTTATGGGATTATCAATTAATAAATTGGTTTCCTGTTCTAGAAAAAGATTACTTTACAATCAAGAGAAATGTTAGTGGTGACTATTCTTTTTCATATCAGAAAGGATATTGTAATTTCCTTGACTTTATAATTAATACCTCAGATGTTTATTGGAAAAAAGACTCTGAAAATAAGACAGCTCAAGAATTAAACGAGGTTACATATCATATTCTTAGTAAGATAACCGGTCTTGGTTATCTACTGCATACCAATAAAGAAGAAAGTATGCGCAAAGCAGTTATTGCAACTGATTTTGTAGAACGAAATATTGGTGAAGAACAAGGAGGTACAGGAAAGTCTTTGGTTGGAATGGCGTTGATGGAATTAGTACCTACTCATTATCGAGGGGCTGGTCAAAAAGACTTTTTTAAAGATAAACATATACTTAGTGGTATAGCTCCACGAACAAAATTACTATTCTTCGATGACGCAGGTAAAGATTTTAAACCTAAAGATGTTTATACTTTGATAACAGGTATTCCTGATGTAAATAATAAGCATGAAAACGTATTTCATTTAGATCGAGAACAGTCGCTTAAGCTTTTTATAACTACAAATCATACTCCCCAATCAACTGGTAATGCTACGGACAGAAGGTTCTTCTTCATGACCTTTTCAAATTTTTATAACCTCAAACATCAACCGATTCATGATTTTGATAAAGAAATGTTCAAGAAGGATTGGGGATATGATCAGTGGAATCGATTCTACAATTTCATGGCTCAATGCGTGAAGGCTTATTTAAAATTTGGTTTGATTGAAGCTCCATTTGAGAGTGTTCGGACGAATAGGTTACGTAGTTCAATTAATCAACCCTTTTTGGAATGGGCAGAGGAAAATGAGGATTTATTTGTTGGTCAACAGATTTGCAGGCCTGACTTTGACAAGCCATTTATGACTTCATTATCTGAATACGAAAGAAGAAACATGAGTACTAGAATAATCAAAGAGTCACTCAAACAATATTGCGAATTAAAAGGCTTTCTTTTTAATCCTAGTAAGGAAGGTAGAGATATCAAACGTAATAGTAAAGAGTACTACGAAATTCAATTACCTGAGGGGGATATGAATGGCAAGCGGAAACAGTAAACTTGTTATTTAAAAAAAGGCTTTATTTCATAAAGGTCAGTATATCAATTGAATGTAAAATTAAATACATGTTAGCATTAAAACCATTAACTAATAAGGTGGGGCTAATGTTCAGATATTTAGATTGTTAAATAATACTAAGCTATATTTTATGTCAACAACTATTACAACAACCAATATTGGAAAGGCAGAGCTGAGATCGTTGAGAACCTTAGCTAAGAAGCACGATTTAAAGCAGGTTGATTTTATTAATCACTGTATATCCTATTTTCGAAAAACAGGTATAAATCCAGCTGACGAAATTTTCTCACCTCGTGAGGAGATTAATAAATTAAACCAAAGAATGGATCAGGTGATTCGTTTCATTCGCACTCAGGAAGAGAAGAAACTTAATCCACTATTTGATGAATTGATTGCGATTAGCAAAAAGCTAAATAATCAAATGGAAGATCAGATTACATCAAAGCATTTTAATGCAATGATAAATTATCAAAAGGTACTTTCTGAGTGTGTTCAGAGTATTCAGGAGTTGAGTAGTAGCCAAATGAAAAATATTTATTCAATTCTCGATATGATACCTGAGAAAATTAACGGTTCTAACCAAATACTTTCTTTGATAAAGCAATTGCTGGAGTGCTTGTACTATTCTCAAGCAAACAAAACAACAATGGGACGTTTTAGAGAAGAGGATATTTTTGAATTTAAAGAAATAGTAGGGAGATTTAATCAGTTACAGGAGGATTAATTATGCCTTATGTGAAATTTGATACTCCTTCAGATTCCAACAAGTCGTCCTCTCCGGATGGATTCCTATCTTATATGGAAAAGGAAGATCGGGAAAAAGGTTTAGATAAGGAGCTCTGGTTTAATGAAAGAGAAGATTTTATTACGCCGCATAGAATTATTGAAGATATTCAAAGTCAAAAGGGCCTTGGTAAAAATGATTACTGGTATTATACAGGAAGTGTGAGCTTTAGTGAGGAAGAGCTTTTATTTTTAAACAATGATAATAAAAAATTGAAGCAATTTGGTAAAGCCTTTATATCAGAATATGCTTCTAATTTCAACAAAGGCCTTGCTGCAAGTGATGTTAGGTTCTATTCGAAGCTTGAGTCCAATAGGTATTATAAAGGAACAGATAAGGAGGTTCAAGCCGGAGAGAAAAATGCTGGAGATAAAAAGCCCGGTTTGAATACCCATTTCCATTTCATTGTTGGGAGGAAGTCTAGAGATGATAGTAAAAAGCTTTCGCCTTTAAGTAATCATATCAATACAAATACTGGCGCTGTTACTGGTGGTTTTTCACGTGATAACCTAAAAGAGCGAACCGAAATTTTATTCGATAACCTGATGAATTATAACAGGCCAATTGAGCAAACTTATCAGCACTTTAAAAATGTCAGGACATTCAAAGATTTTTCTAAAAGAACTCAGGCTATAGAAATGTCAGTAGATAAATCTCAGTCATTGTTGAAATACGATCAGTTGACTATCGATGAAAAAGAGAAGAAACTAAATGTACTGATGAATTATATGCAACATGGTCAGGAAAGAGCTAATGGTGTGATTCAAATGGATACTAAAGCTATCTTGAAAGAAGCTCAGAAGCAAAATTTTAATGGGGATATCTATAAAGCTTTACTCAATATGAATTACAGACTAAAGGGCGGATTTCAGCCCCAAGGAGATGTTACTCCATTTATTATTGAATATGCCAGATTTGTTGGAGCTCCTTATAGTAAACTTCCTGATTCATTAAAAGAAGATCGATTCACCCGTTTTGCGCAAATCATCAACCAGAGATTACCAAAGGGTGATAAGTTGGATGCAGTTTTTCTATTTAAAGCGGAGAAGAGTAATGGTTTAAATGGAAGGGTTTATAAGGCTTTAGGGGAATTTAATAAGCTGATAAAAGAGGGTGAGGTATTACAGGATGCTAATAAGGTTGTTATTAAACTTTCTCAAGGTAAGGATATAGTTAAAGTACAGGAAGTTGAGCAAGAACAAAAGATTGAATCAAATAAGTTGTCAAATGATAAGTTGTTCAATGATATAAGTAGTTCGCTTATTGGAAATATTAATATTAGCAATTCTGGTGCTGCCTATAAAGAAGAGCAGAAACCAAAGAAGAAAAAGAACAGAATGAGACCTCATTAGTACACAAAAATTAAAAGAATAAGCAATGAAAAATAAAGTATATGCAGTGGTTAACAATAAAGGTGGTGTTGGAAAGACAAGTACAGTTTTTAACCTTGCAGCTGGTTTGGCAAAACGCGGATTTAAGACTTTAATGATTGATCTGGATCCACAGGCAAATCTTAGTCAATCATGTGGCTGTAAATCTCAATCTAATGTTTTTCACGCTCTCGTTAATGATTCGGAATTGCCAATTATTGAGGTTTCAAACAATCTAAGTATTTGTCCTTCAAATATAGAATTGTCCTCGTTTGAGCACTTAAATGAACCGGGAAAAGAAAATATTCTAAGAGGATTGATTGGAGGTATTAGAGGTCAATTTGACTATATTTTTATCGATTGTCAGCCTTCACTTTCTGCTTTAACAATGAGTGCTTTAATTGCAGTTGATTATGCTTTGATTCCTCTACAAAGCCAATTTCTGGCCAGTCACGGGTTAAAGCATCTCCTCTCGGTGATTTCAAAGACAAAACAAAGATTAAATGCCGATTTAGAGATAGGTGGAATTTTATTAACCATGTATAAAAAGAATACTGTTTTGTCACGTGATATAGCATCATTTGCGGACACTAATTTTAGTGATCTTGTTTTCAGAACCAAAGTAAGAGATAATATTTCCATAGCAGAAGCTCCGGCTAATCAATCTGATATTTTTTCATATGCGCCAGGTAGTTTGGGTGCACTGGATTATAGTAATTTGTGTTCTGAATTTTTAGAACGATTCAACAACTAATAAATTGACTATAATGGCGAAGAAAAAATTTACCAGTAGCTTTGAGGATATATTTAATCAACAACCAGAATGTCAAGGTGAGGATAAGGGGACTAACCAAAATGTAATAGCAAATCGGAAAATTAAATCCACCTATTTGTATGATGAAGCTACCCTTGATGCTATAAAGGCAATAAGTTATTATCGACGAATGCCTATAGGAGATGTTTTAAATGAAGCATGTGAGTCTTTTATAAATTCATTTGAAGAATTGGATAAAGCAAAAGCCCTTTATGAAAGTAAAAGGTCCGGTAAATAGTTTATGGAGGTGTAATAATATATGGTTCTGCCATATTAGCCATACTATCTGTTTTGTAAGAATAGTATGGCTTTGTTGTTGAATAGAGTGGATTAAGAGAAGTATGTTTCATAAGTATTCACTTGTTACTTAGAATTCTCATTGAATCAAGCAAAGCTCCTTTCTTAAAGAGAACCTTTTAACCAATCTTAAAATATGGGACAACTCCTTCCTTTTGGTAACGATAAAGGGTAGAATGGGAACATTTAATTAATTCCATGGCTTCCTTTCGTGTTAGTAATGCATCATTATCTTTTAATTCAAGTGAGGTAGGGATTTGAAATGTCATTTTTTCTAATTCTTCCTGTATCACTTCTCGGATAATATCCTGTATCTCTTTTCTTGATTCAGGGTGAAGTGTAAATTCGATTTTCATGATATATATTATTTGCGATTTAAAATTTGAATACATTATGGGATAACCATATAATATTGTTTAGGAATATGATATGTGTCAACCATACTTTATGGCTTAACCATACGGTATGGTCAATACCGAATTAATAGTTATATTTAACATCCTAATTATATAAATTAAGAGAATTCATGTGTAGAATCTTATCCCTGATTGTTTTATTTATATTACTACCATTGACTTTGTTAAGTCAAAAAAAGGAAACATGTTACTTTAAGAAGAAGAGTAAAGGGTGCTATTTTATAAATCAAACCGGGGAAAAAGTTCTTATTGGACCATTCATTAATTCATATGGATATAAAGAAGACAGAGGTCTAATAGAGAAGAATCTGAAGTTTGGTTATATCGATTCACTAGGGCAGAAAATTATAGATTTTTCGTTTACTGATGCAGGACTATTTGTAGACGGAATTGCTTTTGCTGCAGTTAACAATAGGTATGGTTTCATTAATTCCAAAGGGGAATTCATAATTGAACCTCAATACGCCTTAGCAAATGATTTTGTAGATGGTATAGCAATGGTTAAGGTTCCCAATAAAGATACTATTGAATATGGAAGCGCCCAATATCTTACCGGTTTAATAAATAGTAAGGGAGAATTATTAGGCGGCGACTATTTCACTGAAATGATGATCTCTGAGGATGAATCTTATTTTAAGGTTCTGAAAAACGATTCCTTATTTACTTTACATAAAGACGGCACCAAAAGATTTATTCGAGCCAATGAAGATGAGTTGGTTGAACTTGTGGATGAGATGGCGGAATTTGCAGGTGGTGAAAGGGAACTAAGAAGACAGATTGCAACGGGTGTTAATTATCCAATCTCAGCAATGGAAAATGGAGTGCAAGGAAGGTGTTATGTGAGTTTCGTGGTTAATAAAGAAGGGAAGATAGAAGATATTAAAGCTGCTTTACCTGCTCCGCCTGTATTATTAAAAGAAGCTATTCGTGTTGTGTCAAACTTACCGCAATGGAAACCGGCAAAACGTTATGGCAGACCAATAAAAATATCCTACACTGTACCTGTAAACTTTGTATTGCAATAGAATCCCTCAATTATGAATACCAATTTTGACTTTCTATCTGAAGAATTTCCATTTCTGGCCAACCTTGCTGAGTCGGCTGAATACAACGTGTTTTCAGATCCTGTAACAGCATTGTTTAAGTTACGACAGTATGGCGAAACCTTTGTACAAACGCTGTTTGATGAGCATGGAATGGAACTACCCAGAGAGGCAACCTTTCATAATTGTTTGAAGGAGCTGGAATATGATGGTGTGTTACCTGATCGTGTTAAAGATCTTTTGTTTGCCATAAAGAACAAAGGGAATACAGGAGATGAAAGGGGAAAGTAAAAGCACTAAGAAAGGAACTAAAAAATATAAATTAAAAGATAAGGGATTGGATATGGTGGCGGAAGGGTAACATAAAGGCATTAATGGTAATTTTTTCAAATAGTCTCACATAACTATAAGTTTTCAATTATGATGTATGATTATTTTCAAGATGATATAACAGTAGGATTAGAAATAGAGCCTTATAAGGGACTTCTTAGAGAAATATTTGGAGATAATGTTATAAGTAAGAACTATGATACCAGATTATTCTATGACAGAAGGAATCCTAAATTATTAACTATTATTATTTATTATGAATCTCCAGATTATTTGTTTGATAAGTTTGAGCAATTAAGAGAAAGTGGAATTGATGTTTTGAGCCTTATTAAGCCAAAATATAATACTCAAGACTGGGAGCATCCAAAATATTTCGATTTTTCTAATAGTAATCTTTTAAATATTCACGAGGATCATCCATGGGATCATAATAGAAGGCCTGTTGTTCTGACTATTGATAATGTTGATGTTTTAGTGCATGACCGTTACTCTGGACATGCTTTGTTTCAATTAACTTATAATGTTTATCAGCATTTAGATGAGTATGTTAAATACGGTGATTTAGGAAGATGTAGACCAGAGGATCGGTTTATTGAACAAAATAATAACAGAGAAACAAATTTCGGACCTGTAAATTTTATTTTATCATTAGAACATTCTCTAGGGCCAAGTGAAAACAGGCAAAAACTGAATGTTATACGAGATGCGTATTTATCTTTGAATGAAGAAGCAGATCAACTGAGACATGAGCAACTTGTGAAAGTAGGCAGCTTATTGTGCCTTTTGATGTCATTGTATTGGGAAAAAGAAATTGATTACTTTATTGCTAGAATAAGAGTAAATAATATTGAGAATTATCGTACAATAGAAAAGTTCAAGTACTCTGATCATACCTCGAAATACAATGAGGATTATTTATTAAAAGATAGGTATGCTACTTTTTATGATTTTGTGGAATCAGTTAATTATGAAAAGGCAATATCTAACTCAAACATAATGTTTGAATTGGTTCCTCGTGTGTTAAAGGTTAAAGGGATTGATGATGTTTCAGGCTTTATGATTCTGTATAATGTTATTGAAAAGATTAGAAACTACTGTATGGAAAATCCAGTAAATGGAGATACGCTTGCAGTGAAAGAAGAGTTTAACTTTTCAATAAGTAAAACCGCAACCAAGAAATTCATCGAAAACAAGCTTAAAGAGATATCGGAAATTGTTGAAGAAACAGATGTTGAAGAATTTGAAGATAAAGCTAAGTATAAAGTGAGTTTCATCAAAAAAACACAGCTGATTGATCAATTTGATAGCTTATTGACTTATTTAGATATTGATAGTACTACATATGATATAGAGTTTACAGATCTTATTAAAATCAGAAATAACATCTACCATGGGAAACTTCCAAGTGAAGATTTGAAGCCATATATTAAACAGATGAAAGAAATCATATATGATTTGATTTTAAAATTGATGCAAGATTAAACGTTTTGGTAGCCATATGCACAGCAATAATTGTAGTGCTTATCGATTCGATGAACTTGATTCTGTTGAATAATAGGAAGTATAGTCTTAGGTAAATAATGAGAAAATTTCAAATGTTCAAGTATGAACCTGGTTTGGAGGAAGAAAAAGTGAATTTGTGGAAGAAATTTAAAAAGGGGGTGGAAGTAAAAGCAAATGGACGAAATTATGACAAAAAGTATAAATAGTATCAACGAACTTCTTACTAAGATAGAAAGTATTAAAAAAGATAACCCAGATAAGGAATTATACTTTCGAGGTCAAATTGCCGATTATGGTAATATTCGACCATCGATTGCTCGCAACGGTTGGCTTCAAAAGGAAGATGAAATGTTTAAAGATTTCATCTTAAGAAACCCTCAAGATTTTAAGGATTGTAAAACAACTTTTGAAAAGTTGGCGAAAATGCAACATTACAGTTTGCCAACAAGATTGTTAGATATAACATCCGATCCGTTAGCTGCTTTGTATTTTGCACTTGAATCTCAAGAATATGAAAAATTCAAAGGTGGTAAAGCTCCTAAAGGCATTAATGAAAAAAATGCACTATTAATAATCTATGCAATCCCAAAAGAAAACGTAAAACATTATGATTCCGATACAATTAGTGTAGTTGCAAATGTTGCAAGAAGACCTTATTATGGGATAGACTTAAAAAAGATTAGAAGAGGGGCATCTCTTTTGTTTGTAAAGAACTTGGAAGGAGACTTAAAGTATGTAGAGTCGCTAAATTCTAAGTATAGTAATAATCATGAGCATGAATCATATGATGAAATTCGTAAAAGTTTGACTAACATTAATAAACAATTAACAACTGCTCGAGATTCTTTTCTCCAATATCATGAAACATATTATGAAGCTACTACTGAAGAAGAATATTTCAATTATAATATAAAAAGAGTTAATGATACGATTGCAGAACTATATAAGACTCTTACTTTGCTTCCCCCTATTGGAAATTATGATGAAGCTGCTAAAGAATATGAATACAGGAATAAAAACTATTTAATTACAGCGATAAACTCACAGTCAGACATACAATATTTATTGCATGAAATAAAAGAAGATAAGCCTTATTTTAAAGATTTAATAAATATAGATCATCTTCAAACCACATGGTGTGTAAAACCTCTAATGAATAACAGAAGGATCATTAATCAAAGTGGAGCCTTTTTGTTATTTGGTATTGGAGATTCAAAAGAGGAGTTGTCAAATGATATGGAATATGTATGTCAAGAGTTCTCAATTCCTGTGCGAGTTAAAGATAGGTTGCGTTTAGAACTCAAGAATTTAGATATTAATAAGGCTAAGATATATCCTGAATTGGATAAGGTTGCAGAATATCTTAGAGATATTTATTCGAAATAGATATTAATTGGTATGCGAAAAAGGAAATCGAAAACCAAGAATAAAGGAGTTTTTAAAACAAACAAATGTAAAAGACTGATTTGTGACGAATGTCGTAATCGGATTAAAAATAGACATACTAGCCAAAAGAAGTGTTTTACAAAAAAGAAAACACTTGTACTATTTTTAGGAGCTGGAGCAGCTAAAGCATGGGATGGTCCTATATGCAGTGATATTGATACTATCATTAAAGAAGATCGAAGGTTTAGGACAAGTGAAAATATCACCATTGGTACTTATATTTTTAGGAAGCTTGAGGAGTTTTATGGTAATGTTGGAGTAGTTAATTTTGAAACTTTCCTTGGGGCTATTGAAGCTATTTATGATTATATTATATCTGCCACTAATGGAGGAGGAACAGGACCTGATAATACCTCGTTTTCATCTGCTTTATATGATTTAAAGGGTTGGATAGAAAATATTAAGGACTATGATATTCAACAGCGAGGTAATGGACTTGTTCATATTTCTTTCCCAAGAAATAATCCTGACTTTTTTGAGACCAATGAACCTGCAATTGTTAAAAGACTTTATTTTTCAGAGCTTTTCAAGCATTACTATAGGTTGGTTGCTAATGCAATTGAAACATATGATTCAAATTACCAACTAGAGGAATATGAAGGTTTAAACAACTCATTACTAAAATTTATTTCTTACTATCACAGTTGTGGTTATCGCATCCGAGTATATACAACCAATTATGATAGAATATTTACTAGTGTTGTTCGGCAGAAGTATAAAGTGTTTGATGGTTTTAATGTTAATGATGTTGATGAATTTGGAGTTCTCTTTCCTTATAATAGTAATAAGATACTAAAGGATAAAAGTTGTTTTTGTCATTATAGTTTACATGGTTCTGTATATTGGCATAAGGTTTTCGATGGAGAATATGATTTTAAGCTTAATCCTTTTGAAGTTAGTCGAGAAATTGAATTTACTAATTCCCAAGCAACAAATCCAAATCAAATTATTGTACCAATAAATATAGTAACAGGATACAATAAATTGCAACGGATTTCTTTAAAACCACTTAATTCAATTTATAGTGCTTTTTTATATGATTGTAATAGAGCTGATTTGTTAATTACAGTAGGTTATTCATTCGGAGATCCTCATTTAAATCGCATATTGGAAGAGCCCTTACTGAAAGAATCTGCTGAGTATTATAATATTACTTTTCAAAGTGATCCTGAAAGCTATTTAGGAAGTATTGAAATGAGACGTCTTAGTGATTTGTATCCACTTCGATTTAGTAATCTTTCTATTGAAGAAAACTGGATTACGTCAACTAATGGCGCGTTCAAAGAAAGGATATATTATAAAGGGTTTGATAAATTTTTAAACGAAAAAGAATGGTTCTCTAAACGTTAAATTCAATGAAAAAATTCTCGTCAATATCCCGAATTGAAGCACTTGAAATATACCCAAGAATAATTGATAATTTTAATCAATTAAAAAAGGTTGCCCATTTTGCTTATGATGATAATAATTTCGGAACAGCTCAGTCGTTATATATTTTAAGCTCTGAAGAATTGATTAAATCCTTTGTTATTTATTTACATGGTGTGGGGGGTAATGTTTTTCAGATAAAGGAAATCAAAGGTATTTTCTCCGATCATAAAACCAAACATGAATTCTCAATATTATTAGAGCTATTAAGAATCATAGAGGCAGTTATCATCTTTTCAGAAGAGGATTCAGATATTCCTAAAACAGGGATTAAATGGATTGATAAGTTTATGTATTACGCTGATAAGACCAGTAAAGCTATCCAACCTTTGAAGAATTTAGATGTAAACGTTGAATGGTGGAGTAATGCGAATACATTCAAAAATAGAGGTTTTTATGTGGATTATAGAGAACAGCTTCTATTGCCACAAGATATTACTGAAGATGAGTGTAGTTTGAGTAAAAATATTGTAAGTGAGCTTTATGAACGCATTACATCAATCATTGATTACTTTGAGAAGTTACCTAATGGGGAAAAGAAGACTATAATTAAACTGATTAATCAAGGTTTGCAAAAATATCAGCAGGAACAGAAAACTATATTTAATTAAATACCTCATGACATACAACCTTCAAACCTTTACTACTGATACTCCTTCAGCAAATATCAAACTTAAAGCAGATAAAAGGGTTTTTAAAACAATCGGTATTTATTCTCAGGAATCAAATCTGATTGATATATTAAGTTCCGATATTAGATTTAAAATAACCTATAATAATGGTTCATCTGTAACAGAACCAATTGATATCAGGAGTAATTCTCCGTACGACCATGGCTTAACGAAGTACCTTGATATGACGTACTTGTTCTTACAAATTAATTCAGATCAAGTCGAGGTTTGCGTTGAAGGATTAACTGATGAAATATCTTCCGTAACGTTAATATATGACTTAGAGAATCTAAGCATCCCGATAATAGATCCATTTAAATCTTTTGCAGCTCATCTAAATGATATTAAAAATTCTAAGATTCTGTTTTCAGCACCTTTTGGTCATGGAAAAACTACATTCTTAAATTTATTCTTTGAAAAGAATGAGCATAAATATGAAGTGTTTCATATATATCCGGTTAATTTTTCAGTGTCACAAAACGAAGATATTTTCAGATATATTAAAACAGACTTATTATTTCAACTACTTGAAAAAGATGTAGCTTTTGATAAAGAAAAAGTACCTTATGCCAAAACATTAACAAAGTATCTTGGTAAGAATGCCCATAAGGTTTTAATGCCATTTATTAAACTAATTCCTGGAATTGGGAAAAGTGCATTCGATATTATTACAAGTCTGGATAGGCTAAAGGAAGAATTTTTTGCCTATCATGATCAAGAACAAATTGATGATAAAAGTAAAGCATTAACCTACATTCAGGAAGTATACGAAGAAGAGGGATCAATATTTGAGGATAATTTCTATACTCAATTAATAAGACAATTACTTGAACAACTTAAAGGCAAAGGGAAAGAAGTCGTTTTAATTATCGATGATCTGGATCGTATGGATCCTGAACATATATTTAGAATCCTAAATGTTCTTTCTGCTCATGTAGATAATAACGATAAGCTAACAATTAGCTCTAGTAATAAGTTTGGCTTCGATAAAACAATTGTAGTGGGAGACTATGAAAATTTGGTTAGTATTTTTGGACATAAATATGGTTTAAATACTGATTATAGAGGTTACTTCGATAAGTTCTTTAGTAAAGATGTTTATTACTATAACAACTCCAAAGCCTTAGAGTCTTTCTCTGATGAATTGGCAGGTAGGAATAGTGATTATGAAGATCTGTATACATGTCGTATTTTTAGATATATACTCTCCATTTTAGTTTATACAAAGAATATTTCGTTAAGAGAGTTATTTCAACTTGAGCATCAAGGTAATAAGGCCTTATTTTTATCAAGTGATTTAAATAGTGTAATAATACCATTTGTACTCTTAAATAAAGCATTCACAATTAAGGAACTTGTTAGTAAAATTACGTCTGCAAAGAAAACCTACTCAAATAAAAACAGATTTGGCCAAGAACAGGATTATTGGCAGTTATCTATGTTGCAATATTTGGGAGATCTGAAAGATTCAAAAACATACATGCTGAATGGAAAGTCATATGATTATTCATTATCAACCGATGGGAACTATAAATTTATTGATAAGTCTTCGATTAAAATAAATGGAAAAGAAGTAGACAAGAATAAGGCTGTATTTGATGAAAAGGATAAGATTGAATTATTGATTCATCTTGCTAAAGAATATGAAAATAGAAAGCTTTTCTATGATAATTTATGGAAGGATTATTTTAAATAGAAGAGTATAAAATATACCCAATGGATAAACAACTTAACTTTATAACAAAGCAATTAATAGAGCAAGCTGCAAATAATATTAACCTTGATGATATACCTAAAAACCGTGAAGGTAAAAGTTATGCAGTAACTATAAATGGAATAGAATATCCTTTTAAATACTTAATTACAGAAGCAGCTAAACTTGCCGGAATTGAATTGACACCACAAGATTTTGGAAATAATGCTAATAATCGAAAAGGATTTGAGGAGGCTACTGGATATAAGTGTATTCGGAAAGTTAGTTTGTTTTATGATATAATTCAAGAATTAAAAGCTTTGTTACATGAATGCGATTCTGTGCTAAGAAATTTTAAGATTCATAATGTGGAAATTGATTCTACATGGGTATGGATTAGTGATCATGTAAATAAAATTGGTGAAGAAAATTGCCATTATGAGATTAGAAAAATAAACCAGACGATATATGTGGAAGTACATTTTGAAGGTACTTCTGCAAATAAACAAAAATTCTATAATGATATTGGAGACTTACCTGCCGAATTATCCTGGTTTAAATGGAAGAATTATAAAAGTCTTAGATACAAGGATGGTATAGATATAAATGATGATGATATAGCTGAATCTATAAAGGAAGAATTACTTTATATTGAAAATTCATTAGGTGATAAATTAAGAAATATAATGGATAGTAACGGTAACAATTCCAAACCAAATAAAGAGTTAATTTCATTCCCTCTCAACCAAATACTTTATGGACCACCGGGTACAGGTAAGACATACAATTCAGTTAAAGAAGCTGTGCGAATTGCTAATCCTGATTTTGATATTAATCAGGATTGGAACACAATTAAAATTGAATATGATCGCCTGGTTGAAGAGAAGCAAATTGTGTTCACAACCTTCCATCAAAGTATGAACTATGAAGACTTTGTAGAAGGGATAAAACCTCAGGAGCCAAAAGAGGAAGGGCAAAGTGTAACATATAAGATTGAGGATGGTATCTTCAAACAAATATTTACAGATATTTCTTTCATGCAAATTATTTTTAAACTAACCCTCTGGCGGATGAGGGTCGTTACCAAATGAATTCTTCTGGCGGATCCTGCCATTTCTACCATGCACCAGCATCTCTGAATTATTATTTTTAGCTATTTCACGTGCTCGATCAATAGCTTCCTTTTGGGTGCCTGTTACCTTTGCTGGACGGGTACTACCTGCACTCTTTACGGCCCAATTATCTCCTTTAGGCACGACATGTACATTCTTCTTTTTCATGATCTGAAATTTGAACGTTATAAAATCCTTGGTAAAGAGAGGATATGCTCCCAGCAGACGAGAATTATTTGGTAGTTTAAAAATAAACTGTACATTTGCGCTCGCTTTTTGAGGTAAAAAAGTCATAACAGGGTGACTAGCCCTTTCGTATTATCTGCTGATTAATTCATTAGTCAGTTTTTTAATTTTAATGGATCATATGTCAAATGGCATACCAGTAATATCTTCAACTTGATTTCATAACATTTTATGTACTTTCAAAATAATTATCTGACAGATAGTCTTTTGCCGAATTGAGTACTCAATTGCTCATTTGCCACTTTTACAGATTGATATAATTTTTGTCACCCCTTCACAACTGCCAAAGGCTCCAGCTCAACTTTAATTTTTACCAAATCTGATTGATTAGCCATAACTACATCAATATCTTTATAGGCTCCGGCCGCTTCATCCAGATCTTTCTGATGGCGGATACCATGGATAATCCCTTTATCATTAAGCTTTTTGATCTCTGCTTCCAGATTTAATTCGCGTTGAGCTTGTTTTCTTCCCATTACACGACCTGCTCCATGAGAACAGGATTCAAAACTTTCTGGATTACCCAAACCTTCAACAATGTATGATTTGGCTCCTTGTGATCCAGGAATTATGCCTGTTTCACCCAATCTGGCTCTTGTTGCTCCTTTTCTATGAACCAATACATTCTCATTAAAATGGCTCTCCCATGCTGCATAGTTATGGGCAATATTGATTAAATCATCAAACTCCACATTCCCTTTGAAAACTTCCAATAAGGCATGCTTCACACGTTCCATCATTAATTTTCTATTAGCAAATGCAAAGTCAACGCAGTAGTTCATTTCATTGATATAGTCATGAGCTTCTTGTGTCTCAATGGGTAAAAATGCTAAATCATAAGAAGCTGGGACAGACGAATGCCAACGTTCATTTAAACGTTTGGCCAATTTATTGTAATAATCAGCCACCTGTTTACCTAGGTTACGACTACCGGAATGAATCATCACCCACAATTTTCCATCAGAGCCATGTTGGATCTCTATGAAATGGTTTCCTCCACCTAAAGTGCCAATTTGTACTGTTGCTTTTTTATAATGTCGTTCAACAACACCAGGCAATTCTTCGATATTTGGCATATATAATTCATCCTGGGCTTCTTTATGCCAATCAAAACCAACCGGAATTGTTTTACGGATCCGGGACATGATTTGCTTTAAGGTATCAGAGTCTGCATCTTCTATAGAGGTTTTCATGGCACACATGCCACAACCGATATCCACCCCTACAGCATTTGGAATAATAACACCTTTAGTGGCCAATACACCACCAATGGGCATTCCATATCCCGAATGAGCATCCGGCATTAAAGCGACATGCTTATGCACAAAGGGTAAATTAGCCAGGTTCTTAGCTTGGGCCAGTGCATTCTCTTCAATATTATCCAACCACATTTTTATGGGTCGATTTTCTGATGATATAACTTGTTTCATTTTAGTTTTCTTTAAATGAAAGATGCCTAGATATTATGCACCTTTCAATATCAATTAATTGGAAGGAGAAAAGATTTCTCTCAATTGATCAACGATCTGACCACCGCCAGATAAAGAGATTGTGTTTATCTTATCAGCGATCTTTTCAACATACTCCATCTCTTTCAACTTGAACAACATTTTATTGTCCTCCATCAATTTGGCGGTATTTAACAAGCTTCGGGTAGATGCCGTTTCTTCGCGCCTGGTAATGATATTGGCTTGTGCTTTCTTTTGAGCTATCAATACCTGATTCATGATCTCTCGCACATCACCTGGTAAAATAATATCCCGCACACCACCATCCATCATTTCAACACCAAAAGTCAACGCTTTTTCCTTTAATGATGTCATCACAAATTTTGAGACTTCTTCCTTCCGTTCCAATATCTCATCCAATGTTAATGTACCAATATATTCACGCAAAGCCAATTGAATAGATACATACAACTGTTTGGCATAATCTTGATTTTCGGTTAATGCCTTTATAATATCAACCACCTTATAACTTGCAAAGAAACTCACTCGTAATGCCGCTTTATCTTTTGTCAATAACTCCTGACCGGATACTTCCAACTGCTTTTGACGTAAATCGGCACTTTTAACAGTAATAGGCGTGTCATTTTTCCAGTAGAAGTACATGCCGGGACTCAACTCCTTTTCAAATTGATCATTGATAAACAATAATCCTTTCTCGTTGGATTCAACCCTGTATATTCTCGTATATGGACTCACTTCAGGGTGAGATATTATGGACTTATATTTTATATCAATTTCTTGAGTACTTGAAATATCGATTTTTTCAAAGGTATAATTGGTTGGACCTTTCCAATAGGCATGTCTTCCCGAAGTTAATATACCATTGAATACGCCATTTTTATATTTCAAAACAATTTCATTTTCAGATACCTCAATTACAGTAAGCATTTTCGCCAATTCTTCATCCTGTAAAAGGATGTTTAGTTCCATTGTTAAGGATAATGGTTCTGACATGTTGCAGATGCCCACCTTATCAGTATAACGCACCCAGTATTTTCCGACATTTAATACTTTTAAATAATCGCCATTTCTAAATACTAATCCTACTTTGCCTTTGTTTATTCTTATTTGTTTCATTTTAAGGTATATTTAGTTTGTTTTTTTACTTCTTAAAATAGTGGAATAACCAGCCATCTTTGGCAACGGGAAGAAGAGAATCATTACTGCAGAATAATCAGTTTGTCTCTTAAAGGACTGTTAGTTGTAACAGACATTTTAACAGAAAAAGTAATTACCGTTCATAATCATTCCATCTCATTCACAGGTTATCCAAAGACTGTTATCATCCTAAGATGCTAACCGGCCGATTGTCATTCTACTTTCTTGTAACCATTAATCAGAGTTGGTCAACCTCAGTTTTCAGGATTCGAACCTGTCGTCATAAGACTCAGCCATAAAGGTGATGTTGCTATACCATTTCGCTATTCTGGTTATTAGCCAGAAGGAGGATTCGAACCTCCATACACATCGAATGTATGAATCAGTTGAAATACAAGCAGGATATTGAACTTTATTAAGCCAACACTATGCAGTTATACAAATACTGTCATCTCGTCTTGTAAGCCATCATCATCATATCTTTATCTTCTTATGAAAGAAGAAATATTTTAAATCACAGAAAGTGAATCATCTTCAAAGAACGTTTTTGTCATATTGACGATACAAAGATTTAATACGACTGCGCAGTCTTTTTGCGTAGTAACTATTTTTTCTATTTTTCTGTAAAAAAATTAGATATGCCTGTAAACAGGAATGCATTAATACGTTACACAACCATTGATAAATGTCTTCGAAACCGTTATCGTCTCTGGACTTTAGAGGATTTAATTGATGCATGTTCTGATGCATTGTATGAGTATGAAGGTATTGACAAGGGAGTAAGCAGAAGAACAGTACAAATGGATATTCAAATGATGCGCAGTGAAAAACTGGGTTATAATGCACCTATTATTGTGCAGGATAAAAAGTACTATACCTATGAAGATCCGGTATATTCAATTACCCAACTACCTCTTTCTGATCAGGATTTGAATAAATTAAATGATGCTGTGGAGATTCTGAAACAGTTTCAGGGTTTCAATCATTTTAAAGAAATGACGGGTCTGATTCACAAACTGGAAAACAAGATACATTCTGAACATTCCAGTTCTCGTCCTGTAATGCATATCGAACGCAATGAAGACTTGAAAGGATTGGAACATCTCAACGGATTATATAAGGCTGTTTTAAACAATCAGGTTATTAAAATCGATTATCAGTCGTTTAAAGCTAAACGAGCCAATCGGATCTACTTTAATCCTTATCTGCTAAAAGAGTACAATAACCGCTGGTTTTTAATTGGGAAGATGAAGAAAGGGGATATGATTATGAATCTGGCTTTGGATCGTATTCATTCTTTTGAAGTTATGAATGATATCCCATTTAAGGAGGATCCAACCTTTGATCCAAACACCTATTATGAGAATGTAATTGGAGTTACCATTAATTCCGGTCTGTTACCACGTATAATAAAGCTCTTTATCAACAATGAAAACAAACCCTATATTTTAACCAAACCATTGCATTGGTCGCAACAGGTTCTTGAAGAAAAGAAGGAGGGTATTGTTGTTTCAATCAGAGTTGTGCCTAATTTTGAGCTGGAAAGATTGATCTTGGGATTTGGACCTTCCATTGAAGTTTTATCTCCTCCATCTTTAAGAAAGAAAATCGGGAAATTAGTTAAGACAGCTTCAGAATATTACAGTGGTAAGGATTGATTGTTGAACATTAATAGCAAACTACCCTAATTGTTATAAAATTAAATATTTTGCACTTCAATTTGGAATATTAAACAATTCTATTTTATCTTTGCCACGCATTTCACCCTATGTATCATTTTAAAAGAAGGGGAAATAGTTATGTTGGAGCTTAAATCACATACCCGCAAATAGATCAGAATGGTTAGTTGAGAACTAATCACACCTCTTGTTGTCTGATCATCTGAATAAGCAATTAAGCCTTATTCATCAAATCACATTTTTATTTATAACATCTGACTTTGATAGGTCTAGATTATTGTGTTTGTCCTATTTATCAGGACTATCCACACAATAGCTATATTTTGTTGTAAGCCTATCTGAAAGTCAGTCAATTACTTTGACTAATGAGCAAGTCTAAGATAAAAGGCAAAGACCTTAAAAAGATTAATTATAAATCAGATAGAGCTAAGAGTCTGGCAATTAATATTATTAATAGCGACTTTAAGCATTTATCAAAAGAAGCTAAACTGGAACTTTTAGAAGCCGTTCACGCTAATCCAAAGGATTATTTAGAGCATGCTTCACTTTCAAAAATAGCTGAAGAACTGATTGGAAAAATTAAAACAAACAACGGAACCATCTATCATTTGGAGGCTATAGAAAAGCCATTTGACATCTTCGGTAAGAAGCATATTACACAGGATACAATCAGGCAGATGACTACATCGATGCAATTGCCTGTATCAAGATATGGGGCTTTAATGCCCGATGCACATGTTGGTTATGGATTACCCATTGGAGGTGTTTTAGCGACCGATAATGCAGTAATACCCTATGGAGTGGGGCTTGATATTGGCTGTAGAATGTCGTTGAGTATTTATGATGTTCCGGCTGAATTTATTAACCGAAACAGTTATCAAATTAAAAGTGCTTTAAAAGATCATACGCATTTTGGTATCGGTAAAATTGTGAAACACGATCTGGATCATGAAGTATTAACAAGAAATGAATTCAATGAAATTGATATTCTAAGGCAATTAAAAGGTAAAGCACAGAATCAATTGGGAAGTTCAGGTTCCGGCAATCACTTTGTTGAGTTCGGTATTGTTGAATTGGAGAGCGACAATGCTTTTCAATTGAAAGAGGGTAGATATGTTGGACTACTGGCACACTCAGGATCAAGAGGATTGGGTGCGGCTATTGCTGGTCACTATACTCAAATAGCCAAACAACAATGTAAGTTACCAAACGGAGCTCAACATCTGGCATGGCTTGACTTAAATAGTGAGGCAGGTCAGGAATATTGGTTAGCAATGAACCTGGCTGGAGATTATGCAAAGGCGTGTCACGATATTATTCATTACCGACTTTCCAAAGCGCTAGGCATTAAGCTGGTTACCTTTATTGAGAACCATCATAATTTTGCTTGGAAGGAGACTATTAATGATCAGGAGTTGATTGTGCATCGTAAAGGTGCAACACCAACGGCTAAAGGTCAGATGGGTATTATTCCTGCAAATATGGTAGATCCGGGATACATTGTTTCCGGAAGAGGTAATACTCATGCGCTTAATTCAGCTTCTCATGGTGCTGGCAGGCGCTTAAGCCGCAAGAGAGCCAAAGATAGTTACACCGGCAGTGAGCTGAAAAAGTTATTGAAACAACAGAAAATTACTCTGATTGGTGGCGGTACAGAAGAAGCTCCAATGGCGTATAAAAATTTAGAAGAGGTGATGTCATCACAAAATGATCTAATCAACATCGAGGGTAAATTTTATCCTCAGATAGTAAGAATGGATAAACAATAAAAGAAATGAACACAATCATATTACAAATAACATCAGGACGAGGCCCGGCAGAATGCTGTTGGGTGGTAGCGAAGGTTTTGAAGTTTATTATTGACGAAGCAAAGATGGCTAATATAAACTACACGATAATGCACAGAGAGAAAGGGACGGAGAATGGAACCCTTTTCTCTGCCAGCATTCAGTTTGAAGGTAAAAATGTTGAAAGCTTCTCAAAACAGTGGATCGGAACCATCCAATGGGTCGGGCAGAGTCAGTTTCGAAAACATCATAAACGAAAAAACTGGTTTATAGCTGTTAATAAGATTAACCTATTAAATAATTCTTGTGCTATTGAGGATAAAGATATCAGCTATCAGGCTATTCGCTCAGGAGGACCTGGCGGTCAGCATGTGAATAAGGTGAGCACGGCTATAAGGGCAAAGCACAATCCCAGTGGATTAAGTGTTTTGGTTTCTGAATGTCGATCTCAACTTCAAAACAAGAAGATTGCAAGACAAAGACTATTTGATCTTTTCCAGCTTGAGGTGATGAATAATCAAAAAAGTAAAATTCAAAACGAATGGATGAATCATTCAGAGATACAAAGAGGTAATCCAATTAGAACCTTTTTCGGAAGTGATTTTAAGATTCGGGAAAATAAATCAAATTATAAACAAAAACGCAACTCTTTAAAGAATACGCTTAGAAAGGAGTTACTGGATTAAAATAATAACAATGAATACATTAGCGGATCAATATTATATAAAAGCTCTTGACCAATATCCATACAATCTAGAAGAAGCAATTGAAAATCTGGGTTACGCATTAAGTCATGATAATGAACATTCGGGTGCCAATTACCTAATGGGCAAGTTGCAGCATGAACAGATGAATAATCTTCAAAGTGCTGAAGAATATTATTTAAAAGCTCTGGCTAATAATCCGAAAGATTTAAATGTGTGTATGGCCTACATTCTACTGTTGATTATTATGAAAGAGTATGATAGGGCACAGAACCTAATAACCTACGCAACCAAATTACGAGGCGTTGATTTATCAAAGACCTATAGTTTTCAGGCATTGATATGCGAATCACAACGTGATTATGGAAAAGCAATTTCCTTGTATAAGGAGGCCAGGTTAGAGGCATATAACGAAGAGTGCTTGAATCACTTGAATAGTGAAATTAAAAGAGTGAAGATGAAAAGAAAGTATGTGGATAGGATTAGTAAAGAGGAGGTTGTGAATTAAGATAAATTAGGAGAAAATTATAATTTTATATTTAGAAGAAAAATAGATGTTTCTATTCCGTACAAAATATAGAGGAGTTCCTGGTTAAGTATTCACTTTTACTAGGAAAAATGAAAGATACAGATTGGGTGCTTAATAAGCGAATTAAAACAAAGTATGAGCACCGTATCAGAAAGGCATTCGGTATAGATGAAAATGGGATAGTTGTTATTCCCGAAAGGTTTGGAAATCGTCAGATATCCCGGATTCATAACTATTTAAAAATGGGAGGTTGTTCTTATTGTTTTCCCCATGGAATCGAATGTACTAATTCCACTGCATCAAAGTTGCGCAATCGTAACTGGAAGCGCTATAGAAGAACACAGTGGAAGTAGAATTTTAATGTATTGAATTCCCTAATTGAGATTCGCAATTCGCGAATTGCGAATCTCAATTGTTCTTTATAATTCAAAATATGCCGCATGCCTATAACTATGATGTTGTCCAAATCAATATAACCCATTTGATCTGTAACAAGTGTGGTTCCATTAATATAGCTTTCAGGCATATTAGCATGGTAATGACCATAGATCCAATAATTGTTATCCAGTTCTTCAATAAAAGATTGCAATTCGGAAACAAAGGTTGACTTGATATTGAATCCTTATATTGCTCGGGATTACAAAGGTGAGTTGGAACATAATGAATGATCCATTTCATCCACAAGGCAATTATACTATTCGTTTACTCAATTTTCAAGGGAAAAAATCCGAACATGACACCTTCTCCAGACATTAAACACTCAAGATAATCCTTTGTGCCGCCCACCAAAAGCTTTCCAATTTTGACTTCACAGAAGAATACAAATTTCCCAGTTTCATCTTCATTCTTGTATTCTTCAAATGATAACATTTCATAATCTTTTTTTGATGGCTTCCTGTTTAATAATTGGATTAAAAGCTGTTCCAAAACCTGTTCCTCAGCAGTATCAAAAGCATTCATTATACTCTGTTTTGTTACATTACTCGATTTTAGGAAATCTTTTAACCGAACTTCTTCCTGGATAATAGTTAGTTTTTTGCAAGTTGTCATTTAATAAAGTATTAGTTCAGAATTTCATCTGCGAAAGTATATGTTCGTCTTTTTATCTAAGTTAGTAACTTATTATTCTTTTAACTTTTATTCAATATCAAACCATGCACAATGCCTGTAACTATGATGCTCACCCCAATCAATATATCCCAATTGGTTAGTCACTAGCCTAGTACCATTAATGTTTGTTTCCGGCATATTAGCATGGTGATGCCCATAAATCCAATAATCAACATCCCAATCATGTATCAATGAATATTGCTCAGAAACGAATGCAGAGTTAATATCAGAATTACGATAACACTCTGGGTTGCATATCTGTGTTGGAATATGATGCGTTACCACCACCTTCTTTTGTGCATTGGAAGCAGGTATGGCTTCTTTCAAAAAAGACAAACTGTCTTCATGTAGCTGATTAAAGGTTTTATAGTTCAGTCGATTGCCGCGATATTTTATTTGGTGAAAATCACCAACACCGTGTTCAACTCTTAATGATTTAGATTCCGGAATGTTTGACCAAAGAACGGTAAAGAAGAAATCAACATCATCAACTGTTATTACCTTGTTATTGACAAGATATACATTCTCCCTTATGCCTTCGTATACTGGTTTGTCTAATATTCTTAGATCCTTTCCTGTATAAAACTCATGGTTACCCGGTATATAATATACCTTCTTAAAATGATCGGATACGTAATCGAAGAACCAATGTGTAAAGTGTTTCTTCCCCCAATAAGTAATATCCCCAGCCAGAATCAATATATCACCAACCGGTTTTATGGGATTCTTATGTAGAAATAAACTGTTTTGAGCAAATTCTAAATGTAAATCAGAACAATATTGCACTTTCATGAGGGAAGAAATAAATCGTTTAAAAACTATTGCTCTAAAATAATCATTTGCTCAATAGCTTTTATTAATTTTGAGCTGACATATTAGAATACATTATTGCGTTACTGACGCTTCTCCTTAGAAAAACGACCAATTTTACGAGAGAGAGAAGTTAGGAAGTGAGCGCATCCTATATGGGTGTGTTCCTTTCGCTTGTTTAGTTCTCTCAGGTGCTTGGTCGTACCTTCTAAGGCTAAATATAGCAAAGGGCATGCCCGCCTTTTTTAGGGCTTGCCGGAAAGGAACAAGCCTATGGAAGAGTATACCATCATAGAACCTGAGATTTCGGAGTATCTTGCAGAACTGAGCAAAGAAGATCTTGCGGAAGTTATCGCCTTATATCACAATAAAGAGAACAAGATCAAGGACATAATTGATCAATTTAATCTTAGGAATATCAATCTCGGGGATTTTCGGTTGCATTTACCACCCAGAATTTGTCATGATTATGTATGTCCACAATGTCTGGTTGTTTCTTGGGAATGTCATGCAAGCAGAGGGAATTACTCTATTCCATATTGCCCCGAATGCAATACTTTTATGTATTCATTGTATGACGGGGAAATTGTACTCAGTAAGAGAAGAAGGGAACAAGAGTATATAAATTATATGAATCGGGTGGATGTCAACTACTACGAATCCAAGATGTTTATTTCCAATGAAGAATTTGTCGGGTTCAGTTATGAGAAAAAAGTAGTATTGGGTTGTATGGCATCTGTTTCAATATCCGAGGATTTGAGTCATATTAAAGGAAAGCTTTTGAATAATATGAAGCTTTTTCCGGAAGAAACCAATGATACGATAACGTTTGAATGTATCAATCCGCCAATAGGATATTTGAATGAATATCAATGTGGTCTAGAGGATCCGCTTGGGAAGGATCTTATTTTTCCACAAAAACAACTTGGTGGTACATTGCAAGAGCAATTCTTGTTATGGAAGAAGATTAATCTTGCAGAAGCAAAAGAGCTATTGTTTTGGCGAAGTAATCATATGGGTTTCTTCGTCAAAGACGGAGCATTGGTTGAGGAAGTATTATCATCTTTACTAAGTGAATATTCAGTTGGACAAGTTTATAAAATCATTTGGTCAGCTGTATCACAGGCCACAGATTACTATTCACAAACAAATAATAGATTCAAATCTGCCAATAGCATTATCCACTCATGTAGAAGGTCAGCAGACTATTTTAAGTCAAGAGGTTGGGAAATAAAGAACTATTACAGACCCCCAGCATGTCAACAATCGCAATTGAGTCAATATTATTTCGATACGGTCCTAAAAATTGGAGACAAAGGTTTTAATACGCCAGCTTCACTTAGTTTATTAATTCACAACTCTATTAATAATAAATTAACCGATGATGCAAGTGCAGGTTTCCATTAATAAGATATCATGAAGGTCATGCCTTCAACTTTTTGGTTTTGGGAGGCAACGGCCTCCCATTTTATCAACAACTTAGAACATACCCTATGAAAGTAACAATAAGGAAAAGTAAAGAAGGTAGTTATTATAGGCTTTTGCCGGATGAACTTATTGAAGAGTTCAACTTAGAAACCGGAGATCTTTTTGAATTGCTGCCAGATCATAACGGAATTCAAATAATTCATTTGCCGAAGAAGAAAATCCTGACTCGGGATGGTGAAGAAACTGATCAGCTTTATGAAGTGATCAATCGAGAAATAAGAGGAGTAAGAGTTTCTTACCTTTCCTGTTATTATCTGGATGATGTAGTTGATGAAGAAACCTTTAAGATCGATAAGACCCATAAGGAAAAGTTTTATACCGAAGAGCAAAAACAACGTAACATTGAAGCATTTAAAATAGCCTATCACAATGCATTAATTAATCAAATTGATCCTACTACCCTTCATTATGAAATTGATTTTGGAGGTCCGGTCGGAAATGAAGAATGGTAAAAGTTATGAAAGATTTTAAAGCAATATCAGAAGTAGCTTTTTCGGTAGGTATAACGAGAAAAGAATATGCTAATATTTTACACATTAGTGCTTCTTCATTGTATCGATATCTAAGAGAACCACAAAAGGTCTCGGTCATGTGTCAAGCTGGATCAGTAGTGATTTATAATGTGATCAACAAAGGGATATCAACCTTTGGAGATAAATCCAAGTTTTCACATTGGCTATTTTGTAAGAATATTGCGTTAGGAGGTCCGAAGCCAATCGAAATGCTTTCAACTGATGAAGGAACAAAGCAAGTAGATTTTTGCCTGAATAGAATTGAGTGGGGAGTATTTGCTTAATTATTAAATGAATTCTAAAAAATGAAACTATATGAACTAATTAAAAAATTTCAGTGGTCGGAACTAGGAGTTCGCCTTCCAGAACTTTATCCTGATCAGAAAAAGGATTTAGAGGGTTTTAAAAAGGCATTTGCCAGATTACAGTCATTAGCTCCTCTGGAATCCTTGATGACAATATTGGTAACACCTATCAAGGAAGATTGTGATGAAGTGGAGTATGCTCATGTAAATGGATGTAAAACAAATCCTGAAAATGAAGAAGAAAAAGAAATGACTTACTCTTTGATGATTACTCCATGGCCTGAATGGTTGGGTATGGAGGTTTCGGAAGAGGCATTCAGATATTATGGAGAGCTGGAAACCTTGGTGCATATTCTTTGGGAAATGACCTTTGTCGGTTATAAAGAAGAGAGTGCAGCTGAATTTGAAGAAGAGCTAAAAAAGCAGGATCTGGAATTAAAAAATATGACCGAAGAAGAACAGAAGGAAAAGCTAATTTCTTTTGATGATTATTTAAAGGATCTTGATGACGAAGAATAGAAAAACCTAACTAATATGAGAAAACTAAAAGACAGACTTCATGCCCAAAAACGTAAAAAGCTTTGGGATTTATTTGATTGGAAATATGCTTCGACAAATGCACTAAGTAAGAATCATTCCTTGAAATGTGGCTGTAAGTGGTGCATACTTGAAACCTACACTAAACGATCAGCAAACAAAAGAAACCGACTAAAAGCAAGATTATCTCTCCGCAATCAAGGTGATTTTGATAGTGTTTATCATGTAAATAATTCGATAAAAAAGAGTTTGTATTTCTAACAAAAGTTTAATTAAATTCTTTGTAGCCTAAGATGAAAGCATGAACTAATTTATTAAAGCATCCAACATAAAGAAATTTTTTCTTTATGACATTAGATCTATTGACATGGTGTATGATAATACAATGGAATCTGAATTTGATTAGATACTATTATGAATAATAGTAAGTAGAGTTATGGTTTGTCTGATGTTATGCAAATTGTTTACTATTTTTTAAGAGAATAATGTATTTAGAAAATATCCCAATTTACAACTACAATATTCAAAATTTAAACTCAGATTTGGCTTGAATTAGTTAATTGCCATTATAACTTAAATCCAACATACATGAAATTGTTTTTTCTTGGCGTGTTTTTTTTTATCGCTGTTGTTTTGCAAGCACAAGTTGAATTTAATCGCGCACCACAAAAATTTGATAAATTCAATGCCAACATTGAACACGGTAAAATTGATACAATCACTTATCATTCTAAAACGGTGGGCTCGAATCGAAGGGCTTTAATATATACACCTCCTGGGTTCTCAAAGGAGAAAAGTTATCCAATACTATATCTATTACACGGTATTGGAGGCGATGAAAAAGAGTGGTTTGATCAAGGAGCTCCTCAGGTAATTTTAGATAATTTGTATGCTCAAAAGAAAGTTGAGCCAATGATTGTGGTGTTGCCCAACGGGAGAGCTATGAAAGATGACAGACCGATTGGTAATATTTTTGACAGTATTAAGGTGGCTGCCTTTACTACATTTGAAAATGATTTACTAAACGATCTAATTCCATTTATTGAACACAGCTATTCTGTTCTCACGGATCGTGAACACAGGGCTATCGCAGGCCTTTCAATGGGTGGCGGACAATCGTTAAACATTGGACTGAGTAACCTAAATCAGTTTGCTTGGATTGGCGGTTTTTCATCAGCTCCTAATACTAAAGCACCTGAGATATTGGTGTCCAATCCTGAAGAGACAAAAAAGCAATTGAAATTATTATGGATCTCTTGTGGTGATAAAGACAATCTTATTACTTTCAGTAAACGAACTCATGATTATCTTCAAAGCAGGCATGTTCCTCATGTTTATGAAGTTTTACCGGATGGTTATCATGATTTTAAAGTCTGGAAAGATAATTTTTATCATTTTTCGCAATTGTTGTTTAAGACTAATAGCCATTTAGTTAGTGAAGCCAGTTTAATAGAGGAGGTCAGAGCCGAAACAAATATTCGTTCATCACAATATCCCAAAATACTGTCTAATGGTCGTGCCATTTTCAAATTAAAAGCTCCGAATGCAAAAAAAATACAACTTGATTTAGGCAAAAAGTATGATATGCTTAAAGATGAGAATGGTATTTGGAGTATTACTACTGATTCGTTGGGCGAAGGATTTCATTATTATTCACTTATTGTTGATGGTGTTGCAGTAGCAGATCCGGCTAGTGAAACTTTCTATGGAATGGGGCGCATGGCCAGCGGAATTGAAGTTCCGTTTAAGGGTGATGGTTATTACCAGGTAAAAGATGTTCCTCATGGTGAAATCAGAGTAAAAAGGTATTTTTCGCATTTCACTAAATCATGGCGAAACTTTTATATGTATACTCCTCCCGGATATGTCAAAAATGCTGGTAAGAAGTATCCTGTATTATACTTGCTTCATGGAGGTGGTGAGGACCAACGAGGATGGGCTATGCAGGGTAAAGTGGATCTGATATTGGATAATCTTATTGCCGAAGGTAAAGCAACACCAATGATGGTGGTAATGATTGATGGGAATATGCCCTTATCGGGGTTGGGAGAAGGTACTCTTCAATTATTTGAAGCTGAATTGAAAGAAGTAGTTATTCCTTTTGTTGAAAACAATTACAGGGTGCTTACCAGTCCTCAGTCACGTGCTTTGGCAGGATTGTCGATGGGAGGTTTGCAAACACTTTATGCTGGTCTGCATAATACAGATCTGTTCAACTACCTTGGTGTCTTTAGTTCAGGTTGGATTCATCCAATGCAAGATGATATAGCAGGAAAAGAATATGATTTTATGAAACAAAACGCTGATTTGCTTAATAAGAATCTGAAAATGTTTTGGTTATCGATGGGAGGGAAAGAAGATATTGCCTGGAAGAACTGCCAGCGAATGTTAGAAAAGTTTGATGAAATGAAGATTGAATATACTTATGATGAATATCCGGGTGGCCACACATGGCCTGTATGGCGGAATAATTTGTACCATTTTTCACAATATCTATTTAAATAATAATTACAATGAAAGTAAGAATATCTTACCTGTTAGTAATAATTGGCTTACTAATATTTAAAAGCAATATAGCTCAAAACCCAATTATTCATGCAGATGTTCCTGATATGTCTATTATCAGAAAGGGTGATACTTATTATATGAGCAGCACTACAATGCATATGAGCCCGGGTGTACCCATTATGAAGTCGAAAGATCTAGTTAATTGGGAAATTGTTAACTATTGTTATGATGAACTGGATGATACTGATGAATTAAATTTAGAGAATGGGAAGAGTGCTTATGGAAAAGGATCATGGGCAAGTTGTATCCGTTTTCATAAAGGAAAGTATTATGTATCTACTTTCTCTGGAACAACTGGAAAAACCTATATTTATTCAACAAAAGATATTGAAAAAGGTCCATGGAAAAAAAGGACTTTTAAACCAATGTTACATGATCATTCCTTATTTTTCGACGATGATGGAAAAACATATATGATTTATGGCGGAGGTAATATTAAGATAGTTGAGCTAACCAAGAAACTGGATGGTATTAAGCCCGAGACAGAACAAGTAATTATTGAAAATGCAGGTGCTTCTGCTGGAAAAGAGATAATGTTGCCTGCAGAAGGTTCGCAGCTATTTAAGATAAATGGCAAGTATTACCTTTTTAATATAACTTGGCCACGAAATGGCATGCGCACCGTGATTATACATAGATCAGATAAGATAACAGGTCCGTACGAGAGTCGTGTTGCATTGCAGAATAAAGGAGTAGCACAAGGAGGATTGATTGATACAAAGGATGGAAAATGGTTTTCATATTTGTTTCGCGATTATGGATCCGTAGGACGGATCCCATATATGGTTCCTGTTGAATGGAAAGATGGTTGGCCGGTGCTGGGTGTTGATGGGAAAGTACCCGATCAGCTTAATCTACCAAAAAGTGAAGGTTTAATACCTGGAATAGTTAATTCTGATGATTTTGAGAGAGGAAAGAAAGATGCTGATTTACCTTTAGTTTGGCAATGGAATCATAATCCTGACAATTCGTTATGGTCAGTCAGAGAACGAGATGGTTATCTTCGTTTGAAAACCGGAGAGGTTGTGGATGATTTTGAATTGGCAAAAAATACGCTTACTCAAAGAACGATAGGGCCCACTTGCTCTGGATCAACATTGCTAGATATCGCTAATATGAAAGAAGGTGATTTCGCAGGTTTAGCCTTACTACAGCAAAAATATGGTTTGGTAGGTGTGAAATATAAAGATGGGAAGAAAATAATTGTGATGATCAGTGCACAGAATAATACACCTGTTGAAGTTGAAAAAATTCCACTAAATCAAGAAAAGGTTTATCTAAAAGCAGATTGTGATTTCAGAAATAGAAAAGATAGAGCATATTTCTACTATAGCTTAGATGGTGAAAAATGGAATCTAATCGGATCAGAACTGAAGATGCAATATACCTTATCGCATTTTATGGGATACCGGTTTGGATTATTTAACTATGCTACTCAATCAGCGGGAGGTTATGTCGATTTTGATTATTTCCATATCTCAGAGACAATTTCAGAGGCTAAGAAAATGTATGTTTTTCTTAGCTTTGGGCAATCAAATATGGAAGGAAACGCACGTTTTGAGCCGCAGGATACGGTAAATATTAATAGTCGTTTCCAGATGATGGCTACTGTTGATTGTCCGGATTTAAATCGTAAAAAAGGAGAGTGGTACACTGCCATACCTCCATTGTGTCGTTGTTATACAGGACTTACGCCTGTTGACTATTTTGGGCGTATACTTGTGGATAATTTACCTGAAAATATAAGCGTTGGTGTTATCAATGTGGCTGTTGGCGGATGCAAGATAGAATTGTTCGACAACGATAATTACCAAGCGTATGTTGACACTGCGCCCAATTGGCTGCAAAATATGGTTAAAGAGTACGATGGCAACCCTTATGCCCGTTTGGTAGAGATGGCTAAACTAGCGCAAAAAGACGGTGTTATTAAAGGAATATTGCTGCATCAGGGCGAATCAAACACTGGAGATACCCTTTGGACAAAGAAAGTAAAGTTGGTTTATGATCAGCTAATGGTAGATTTAGATCTGAATTCTGCCGAAGTGCCATTAATAGCAGGAGAAGTCGTATCGGCTGAAGAAGGTGGTAAATGTGCCAGTATGAACCCGATTATAGCAACGCTTCCAGATGTGATTGCCAATGCTCATGTGGTATCGTCAGTTGGTTGTCCGGCAGTTGCTGATAAGCTGCATTTTTCTGCTGAGGGTTATAGAATTATAGGTAGGCGTTATGCTGATGTTATGATTTCTCTTTTGCAGAAATCTGAATAATATTCAAATTGAATGAATTTCTTTTTAGATAGTAAATATTAATAAATGATGAAGAATATTTTGGTACTATGTTGGGTGTTTCTTTCAGTGGTAAGCCTTTTTGCAAACGAACAAATTGTTAAAGGACCAGATGGTAAACTGGTTGTTTCCATTGAAATGAAAGAAGGTCAGCCTTTTTATAGTGTCAGCTATAATCACAAGGTGTATCTCAAAGCATCTCCACTCGGACTTAAAACCACCTGGGGAGATTACACAAGCGGATTAGTAATGATGGATGAAGTGATTACCAACGAGCTTAGCGAGAGTTATGAGCTGCCTAATATAAAATTCAGTAAAGTGGATTATATAGCCAATGAGGCTGTTTTGTCTTTTACCCGGGATAGTAAGTTGGTGTATGATGTTATTTTTAGAGTGAGTAATAATGATGTTGCATTTAAATATAAACTGTATCCGTCTGGTGATCACTTAAGTTGCATTGTCGAGAATGAAGTTACTGGTTTTGTTTTACCGGAAGGAACCACTACCTTCTTATGTCCACAGAGTAAGGCAATGACTGGTTATGCCCGAACTGCACCCAGCTACGAAACATCTTATAAAACAGATGAGTTAATGGGGCAAAATGGTTTGGGAAACGGATACTCATTTCCATGCTTATTTAAAGTGAATGATGGTTGGGTATTAATATCTGAAACAGGTGTAGATAGCAAGTATTGTGCCAGTCGATTGATTGGACATAAAGAAGGGTTATACACAATAGGATTTCCACAGCAGGAAGAGAACAATGGAAACGGTACCGCTTCTCCTGGAGTTTCTTTACCCGGGGAAACCCCGTGGCGAACGATTACCGTTGGTGAGTCATTGAAACCCATTGTTGAAACAACAGTGCCATTTGATGTTGTGCAACCCAAATATGAAGCCTCAAGAAAATATGATTTTACCAAAGGATCGTGGAGTTGGATCATGAAGATGGATAGTCATACCACCTTTCAGGTTCAGAAAGAATACATTGATTTTAGTGCAGCAATGAGCTATGAAACTATTCTGGTTGACGCCTTGTGGGACACACAGATAGGGAAAGATAAAATAGCAGAACTGGCTGCCTATGGGAAATCAAAAAATGTGGGTTTGTATCTGTGGTACAATTCTAATGGAAATTGGAATGATGCGCCTCAGGGGCCACGAGGGTATATGCACTTATCTTATGTCAGGCGTAAAGAAATGAAGTGGATGCAAGGTGTTGGTATAGAAGGTATAAAGGTTGATTTCTTTGGAGGAGACAAACAGATTACCATGCAGTTATATGAAGATATACTTGCTGATGCGAATGACTATGGCTTACAGGTTATTTTTCATGGATGTACTCTTCCAAGAGGATGGGAAAGAATGTATCCTAATTTTGCCTCCAGCGAAGCCGTTTTAGCTAGTGAGAACCTTCATTTTTCGCAAGGAAGTTGCGATGCTGAAGCGTTTAATGCCTGTTTACATCCTTTTATCCGAAATGCAGTTGGTAGCATGGATTTTGGCGGGAGTGCACTGAATCAGTTCTATAATGCGAATAATTTTCCAAACAAAGGTTCAAAGAGAATCACCTCAGATGTATTTGCATTAGCAACGGCTGTGTTGTTTCAAAGCGGAGTCCAGCATTTTGCTCTGGCACCAAATAATCTTCAGGATGCACCCCAATGGGCTATTGATTTTATGAAAGAAGTGCCCTCAACATGGGATGAAATACGTTTTATTGATGGATACCCGGGTAAGTACGTTCTATTAGCACGCAGGAGTGGATCAAAATGGTACATCGCTGGCGTTAATGCTCAATCCGAAACTCTTAAAACAAAGTTGGATTTGTCGATGTTGCAAAAAAATTCAAAAGGCATCATGTATTTTGATGATCAGAACCTGATTGGAACCTTCACTGAATTTAAACTAAATAGTAAGAAACAAGTGAGTATTAGTATTCCTTGTAATGGAGGATTACTATTAGTGAGTGAATAGAATGGTATAAATGTTAAGAGTTGTAATTTAAAAAAAGAAATCAAATATAATTCTGATAGAGGTACGTGTTTATTATGCTTGGTGAGCTAATGACTTTGGTAACAATTTCTCGTATATTAAGATCCCATTCCACCCTGTTCGCGACAATACCCTCTATCAGAACTACAAAATGTTGTTTCGTGTGGGAAGTTGTTATGTGTAATACATTTTATTAAATAACATATAGTCCTTCATAGCGACCTCCGTAATCTTATACATCACCATAGCCTTTTTAATTTGAGAGAGTATTGTTCCTAATCTTTTAGTCATACCATCATTAGAAATAATAGGTATTTTAACTTGCTCTCTCCGTGGTGAGGAATTTTACTTTGTGGGCCAAATACATAAAGTACGTATGAAAAGTACTAGCTTTTTACAATAAAAACAATTTATACATTTTGGCGATTACCATCGTTAGTGCTTAGGATATCAATTTTTTTACATTGAGAGGTGCCTTGTGTTCACTTGGTATCATACCTAAAATTGGTTTGATTTAAATTGTTTGTGGGTGAGATTCTTACGGCTTGGGGCAATGACAAGGTATTAAAAAAAGGACATTGGATTTTTGATGACACACTCGATGAATTGCGTACTGTTCATTATGTAACAGGTGGTCAATTCTACACTATTGACAAAGACACAAAATTTAATCACTGACTGGAAGGGTATTAATCAAAATTAGCTATGAGCAAATATATTTAAACACACAGTATGAAATTTCTAAAAAAATCAGTTATGTAATTCATCAATAGATTTTTCAAAAAGAATTCCTCCTTTATACATTCCTTTAAGGACAGGATGAATTTTTTTGCCAAGTTCAGTTAAGCTGTATTCAACGCGTGGAGGAACTTCGGGAAAAACAGTTCGATTGATTAATCCATCTGATTCTAATTCTTTTAGTTGTTTGGTCAGCATTCGTTCACTAATATCAGTTAATAGTTTAACCAAATCACTATATCTTTTATCTCCCTGAAAAAGGTGTAAGATGATAGTCCCTTTTCGTTTTCCTTTAACAACATTTATAAAGGTATCAATCGGACAATAACTTTTTTTCATTTTTTTTTCTTCACTCAAAGTCTTTAAAATACTAAAAACAGAAATAAATGTTCGTATGTCAACCATTTGTAAGCTCTTGGTAGACAAAATATTTATCCTGAAATTTGCACAAAAATAAATAAAATTATAAGACAAAAGATGGTACAGAATAATTCTACATTTAAAGCATTTCGAATTGAAGAGATTGATGGTAATTATCAAGGCTTAATTAAAGAAATGGAATTTGGCACTATAAACAGCAATGATGTTTTAGTAAAAGTACACTATAGCTCATTGAATTATAAAGATGCATTATCGGCTTCGGGAAATAAAGGTGTAACAAGAAATTATCCGCACACACCGGGAATTGACGCAGTTGGAACAATAGAAAAATCAAACAGTGATTTATTTACTATTGGAGAAAAAGTAATTGTAACAAGTTATGATTTAGGTATGAATACTGACGGTGGATTTGCTGAATATATTCAGGTTCCATCTGAATGGGTCGTAAAATTACCTGAAAAAATGACTATGAAAGAGGCAATGATATATGGTACTGCCGGATTAACAGCAGGAATGTCAGTATTAAGACTTACCGAGTTGATAAGGCCAGAGGATGGTAAAATTGTGGTTTCAGGTGCAACAGGTGGAGTTGGTGCATTGAGTGTTTCCATTTTAAGTAAATTGGGCTATTCAGTAGTAGCAATAACAGGTAAGGAAACAGAACGGGACTATTTAATTAATCTTGGAGCTGAGGACGTGCTATTGCGTAGCGAGGTGGAAAATTTTATTAAGAAGCCATTGTTAAAGCCTTTGTTTGCCGGTGCTATTGATACTGTTGGAGGTGTAATACTTGAAAATATAATTAAATCAACTGATTCAATGGGTGTTGTAACTTGTTGTGGAAATGTTGCATCTCCAGAACTTGATTTAACAGTTTTTCCCTTCATTCTAAGAGGTGTCACACTCATTGGAATAGATTCTCAAAACTATCCAATGAAATACAGAAAAATAGTGTGGAATAAGTTAGCTCAAGAATGGAAACCTAAACAGTTAGATTATACTTGCAATGAAATTAAACTTGAGGATGTATCGCAAAAAATTGAATTAATGCTAAAGGGAAAATTAAAAGGAAGAACTGTATTGGCTTTGGCCGAATAAATACGAAGACATCAGCACATAAAAACAATACTTTCTATTAACGCCTTTTGGACATTGAATTTGTATTGGCTGTAGGTATCTAAAAAATGATATTGTCATGTATAATGATATGGCCAATGCCAAAATGTTGGTGCGTGAGGGGGGGGGTGATATGATTAATATCAAATCGAGCTTTACTCTATTTAATTACCTCAATGGATGTTTTTACATAAAAAAATATCGGAGAAAAGTTAGTGTTAAATTAATGCACTAGGATGATTAAGGCTTTGAATACCAAATAAAAATCTATCGTAAGGTTACAATTAGTTTTCTATTTGTAACCTTATTTCTATTATATCAGTGGTGTTTGATTTTAAAAGTCAAATATCTAATATTAAAAACTAGAATTGATATTATAAAGTATTATTGCCAATCAGGTCTAATTATTCAAGTGATATTTTCGATAGGGTAATCATGACTTCATACCATGTCAGGAAGATGTCTCAGGTTGATGATGAAATCTGGAAACTCGGTTAAAATACAATCTATAATATGAAAAAATCTATTTTTACACTTTTAGTATTCTTGCAATTTTTTGCATTTAATCAACATATTCTTGCTTGGGACGGCATGCCAACACCACGGCTTCATGTTGAGGGACGTTACCTTAAAGATCCACATGGTAATATTGTTAATTTGCACGGAGTAGCCATGACACCAAGTCCGTGGTTTAATGGTGGAGCATTTGGTATTTGGGATCGATGGAATAATTATGATGTAGAAGGATGCCTAAACTATAACAAGAGTGTAATGGATAAATTAACTGATACTTCCGATGATTTTTACCTCAGTTATGTACGCCTTCATATTGATCCCTACTGGACAAATAAAGTTGGAACTACAGGTGTTAGTGAAAATGATATTTCGGCATTTAGCTATGGTAGATTGATTTATGCTGTTGATAATGTTATTGTTCCGTTAATTAAACATGCGAAATCAAGAGGTTTGTATGTCATATTAAGACCTCCAGGAGTTTGTCCACATGAAATTTCTGTGGGTGGAGAATATCATAAGTATTTATTACAAGTTTGGAGGTATGTTTCTCAACATGAAGCAATCAGAAATGCCGATAATGTAATGTTTGAGTTAGCCAACGAACCAATTCAGATTGAAGGTACTAATGGACAAATGGGAAGTAATTCACAGCCTCATTTTGATGCATTAAAATTATTTTTCCAGGAAATTGTTGATTCAATTAGAGCGAATGGTGCCGATAATATTCTATGGATACCAGGTACCGGTTATCAATCTCAATATAAAGGTTATGCATTAAATCCTATAGAGGGTGATAATATTGGCTACGCAGTGCATATTTATCCTGGTTATTGGGGAGGGATGAGTAATTATGATGTTTTTCAAGCTGCATGGGATGAAAATGTTAAGCCAGTGGCTGATTTTGCCCCCATTGCCATTACCGAAGTTGATTGGTCACCAGATTATGATGGCGATGGAAATAATATGGGAACATGGGGTACTGGCGTTACCGGAACAGCAAGAGGTGAAGGTTTTGGTGCTAACTTTAAGTATATTACAGATCAATCTGAAAACGTAAGCTGGAATCTTTTAGGACCAGAAAATTTGATAAAAAATGCTGAGCCTGAAAATTGGACATTAAGCTATGATGCTGATCCAGAAGCATGTGCGGTGCCATGCTACAGTTGGATTCAGGATTATGCAGAAAAGGAATACCCAAGGCCTGATTTTGAATATCAGTCATCAGCCGACAACGGTGATGGAACCTATACCAATCCGTTAATTTTTGCTGACTTCCCTGATCCGGATGTCATTCGGGTAGATGATGTTTATTATATGGTATCTACAACCATGCATGTATATCCTGGAGCTACTATTTTAAAATCTTACGATCTTGTAAATTGGGAATATTGCAGTAATCCTTTGAAAAAAATAGAATCTACTGATTGCTACAACCTTGATGGATGCGATAACTATGGTCATGGTCAGTGGGCATCAAGTCTAAAATATCATAATGGGCAGTTTTATTTGCTATTCACAACATTGGATGAAGGTAGTTATCTACTTACAGCAGAGTCTGCAGAAGGGCCTTGGGAAAAGAGAAAATTATCTGGATCTTATTATGATCCGGGTCTCTTTTTTGATGATGATGGTAAAGTTTATGTTGTATATGGAATAAATACACTGAATATTGCAGAACTGGACGAAAATTTTGAGACCATTGCAGGGACTCAAAAAGAGGTGTTCACTTATACGATGAAAGAAGGTCTGGAAGGTAGTCATTTATATAAAATTAACGGCAAGTACTATATTTATGCTACTTATGGTGGATGGCCGGCTTATCAAGTGGCTCTTCGATCAGATGATATTTATGGACCGTATACTGAGAAACTACTTTTGGATGATAATAATATCCACCAAGGAGCATTAATTGAAACGCAAACAGGCGAGTGGTGGACTATCTTGTTTTATGACAGAGGCGCATTTGGAAGGATGCCTAACCTTCAACCTGTGACCTGGGTTGATGGTTGGCCAGAGATTGGAGTAGAAGGGAAAGGCGTTACAACATATACGAAACCCAATGTAGGGAGAGAGTATCCACAAACCATTTTACCTACCAATGATAATTTTAGAAATTATAAATTGGGAATGGAATGGGGGTGGAATCATAACTCGGATGACTCAAAATGGTCGTTAACCGAAAATCCTGATTATTTACGATTGAAAACCGTTAGTGTCGTGGATGATTTGACTTCGGCCAAAAATACTCTTACTCAGCGAATTTTTAGTTACCATCATGCTCCAATTCCATCATATGGAACCATTAAAATGAATATTGACAATATGCAGGAAGGTGACGTGGCCGGTTTAGCTGTTTTTCAGGATCCATATGCTTATATCGGAGTCAAAGTTGACAACGGTCAAAAAGTATTAGTGCAATTTAATAATGGGACAGAAACCATCGGAGATGCCGTAAATGTAAGTGATATTTATTTAAGAGCAATTGCCAACTATTCAACAAGTAAAGCAAGTTTCTATTATAGTACTGATAACGAAATCTATACTCAGTTTGGTAGTGATTTGGATATGCAATACAATATGTCAATTTTCACAGGTAATAAATTTTGTTTGTTCAATTATGCAACGGAAGCTACAGGTGGATATGTGGATATTGATTGGTTTACTACCGAAGAAGTGTTTACCGAAGATACTTTTTATGATGATTCTTTTGTAGGTTATTCAGAGGATGAGTTAACACTGTCGGAACTGGTCGTTGATAATGGCAATATTGAGTTGTTAACCGGATCTGTATCATCATTTACAGTAACGGCTTTGTACCAGAGTGGGCGAACTAAAGACGTGACCTTGTCGACTAGCTATGAAAACTCCAATCCGGATGCTGTAGAAATCGTTAATGGCAAAATTATCGCTTATGCTAATGGAGAAGCTAATATTACAGTAAGCTACGAAGGAGAATTGGGAGATCGTATGTCAACCCAGTTTATCGTTAGCTCGAGTACCTTTCCTTTGACCGAAAGTTTATTTAATCCTTCGATATGGGAAACAGGTACATTTAATGAAATAACACAGACATTGGTTACCGGTCAATATGGTTTTGGCGGTTGGGAATATAGCGACGGAGTTAACCTTTCTAATTATAAATACCTGGTTGTTAAACTAGCGAGTCCCGGTGCATGTGGAGCTTCTTTCCGCTTATTCGATACAAATAGCTATTGGAGTTCACCTGCTTCATACGAATTAGCAGGTAGTACTATGCAAGTTGTAGAACTTGCTAATATGAGTAATGCTAATGGTGATAAGGTTGATCCTTCTATGCTTTATATTATTGGTTTCTGGTCGTATGGCGGTTGTTCTATAGAAATTGAAAAGGTTTATGTAACCAATTCTGATGATTATGCAGAAACAGGTATTGAAGATAATGTTTTGTTACAAAATGACGAGAATGAGATTGTAGATGTATACTCCATTACAGGAGTGTTGTTACGCAAAGCGATCCGTCGCAAAGATGCTATTGTTGGTTTGCCTTTTGGGATTTATGTTGTTGGTGGTGAAAAGATTATGAAGTATAGTGGTTATTAAAAGGATTGATAGAACTGTTAGTGAACACAAATAAATGTAACATTCTAAAATAAATAAAGTTAAGAAAATATTTAAATCTGTTTCAAGAATTGTTATTTGAGAATAAAACTAAATTCATATTGATAAATAAAAAATATTGATATTGATTTGATCATTTGTAGTTAAAGGTATGATTGCCTGTTAATGGCAGAAAATTAATCTAAAGTGATACAAATTTTATTTTCTTTTAATGAATTAAAGTTGATATTTATAACTTAATAAATGACAATTGAATTAATTTAAATTTAATGATACACCTGTCTATTATTGACGTGATTATAAATAGAAAAGGACTTATTCTAATAGTTTTCCTTTTTTTAGGGTATGCGTCTTTTGCCAATATTTCATCAAATATTGAGTTTGTTAACTTAAATAAGGAGTATAATATTTCTATTAGGGAAACTTACCAGGTATGCTCTGATGACAATGGCTTTATTTGGATTTCTTCAAAAATGGGAATTTTAAGATATTCTCAAGATGATATTAGGATATATTCTCTACCCTATGAAACTGGGGATGTTATAACTGTATACTTAAGTTACAAAATGGGGCAGTTATATGCATATAGTAACAATGGTCAAATTTTCAAGTACAATCCAATATTGGATAGTTTTGAGGTAGTTGTTAATATCTCTCAAATGCTAAATAATCCATATCTCATTGTTTATAAGATGTTGATTGATCAAGAACAAACATTATGGGTGGCTAGTTCAAGTGGGTTATTGTCTTATTCGAAAGCTGATGGGTTAAAAAAAATAATTTCAGACACGACTATTGAATATATTGAATGGAAGGACGAAACAAATTTTTTTTATTGTGAAAAGGGTGTGGTATATACATTTAGTTTGGATAATGGAAGTCAAAAAGAATATTGTTATTTTCCAATTGAAATAAACCCTTTTGTATCATGTATTTATTATAACGAAGAATCAGCTGATCTATGGATCGGGACATTAGGTAATGGACTATTTCGTTTAAATATGAAAGACTCTTTAAATGTTCTGAAAAGTATTTCTTCAATTCCAGATCAACCAATCCTTGCAATTGAAATAATTTCGGACTCAATTGTGATGGTGGGGTTTGATGGAAAGGGGATTTGGAGTTTGGATAACAGTGATGAATCGGTTATTGAGATATTCAAAGAAGATTTGGATAATCCCAATTCACTAAAAGGCAATGGTGTTTATGATATTCAAGTAGCTCCAAATAATAATGTATGGGTTTGCACATATAGCGGAGGTGCATCATATTTTAGTATTGAAAAGCCAGATATAAATAAAATAGCACACATTATCAATGAAGAAAATTCATTAGTTAATAATGACGTCAATTCATTAATTGAAGATTCTCGAGGAAACTTATGGTTTGCAACAAATAATGGCATAAGCAAGTATAGTCCGAAAAATAATAAGTGGCAATCTTTTTATCATGATAATGAGGAAGAAGGACAAGTGTTTTTGTCAATATGCGAAGATGATTATGGAAGAATCTGGGCAGGATCATATTCTTCAGGAGTTTATGTGATTGAGGCATCAACTGGTAAAGAGGTAAAACATTATTGTAGGCAGATAGATGGTGGTTCGTTTGAGTCCGATTTTGTTTTTGATATTATTAAAGATTTAAAAGGTGACATATGGATTGGAGGTGTACGAGGTGATTTAATTCGTTATAACCAGTCGGAAAACAATTTTATTTCGTTTAAAGATGTTACTGTTAATGTTCTATATGATTATTCTCAATCGAAGCTTTTAATAGGGACAACTTATGGGTTAATAATGTTTGACAAAATATCAGGAGAATCTGATGTTTTGGTTGATGGATATATTGTTTATGATATTAATGTAAACAATGATAATGTTTGGTTAGCTACCAATGGTGATGGTATCGTTACGTATAATATAAATACGAATGAGACTGCACTTATTAATACAGAAAAAGGACTACCTTCAAATTTCGTTAATAGTATTTGGTATGTAAATGGTTATTATTGGGCTGGCACAGAACAAGGATTATGCAGAATTAATGAAGAAGATTTACAAGTACAAACATTCAACTCAAATTTGAATAATGTATCATTTAATAGAAATGCTCATTATCAAATGAAAAATGGCAATTTGATTTATGGTACCAATAAAGGCGTTATATTATTCAATCCGAAACAAATAGAACCTATAGATCAAAATGGGCGCTTATATATTCAGGAAATTGATGTTTCTGGGAGATCAATACGGGAAATTGAGAAATTAAGCCCCAATATCCCTTTAGATAGTTTGAAATATCTTCGTTTGCCATATGTTAATAACACTATTGGTTTAGAACTTTTACCTGTGGGTGGATCTTCATCTGGTGTAAAATATTCATGGATACTTGAAGGATTAGATAACGATTGGAGCAAGCCTGGCGATAATAATGTACTTTCATATTCAAATATTCCAAGTGGGTCTTATCGTCTAAAGATAAGAATGTATGATAGCTCTGTAACATATATTGTTAGTGAGAGAGAATTGCTACTCAATATAACTCCACCTTATTGGGAAACTTGGTGGTTTAAGCTTTCTGTTATTTCTTTTGTAAGTCTTTTAATCACCATTTTTGTATTCTATTACATAAGTCGTTTACGCAAAAAACATTCAGAAGAAAAAATACGTTTTTTCACAAATACTGCACATGATATGCGTACATCTTTAACACTCATTAGTGCGCCTATTGAAGAACTAAGAAACGATGAGTCGCTTAGTGCTAAAGGAAAGAACTATTTAAATATGGCGTCTGTACAAGCTAAGAGGTTGACCAATGTGGTTACACGATTAATGGATTTTCAAAAGGTGGATATAGGCAAAGAAAGTTTGAATTTATCCAATGTGGATCTAGTGAAATTTGTGGAATCACGAATAATGATGTTTGCAGCATCGGCCAAACGTAGAAATTTGGAAATTGTTTTTGAATCAGAATTAAAAGAGTTTGATACATTAATTGATGAAATTATTATTGAAAAAATTATTGATAATTTATTGTCAAATGCCATAAAATATTCATATGATGAAAATATAATAAAGGTGCGCTTGTTATTTGGCAATAGTAAATGGAATTTTGAGGTAACAGATAAAGGTATTGGTATAGAAAAGAAAGCTCAAAAGCAATTATTTAAAGAATATTACAGAGGCGATAATGCAATTAACTCAAAAATTGTTGGATCAGGAATTGGCTTGCTTTTAGTGAAGAATTACGTACTCTTACATGGCGGTAAAATTACTTGTGAAAGTTATCCAGAACAAGGTACAACCTTTTCGATAAATATTCCAATTCTAAAAGCGGCAGAAACACAAACTCAGAATTATATCTCTAGCTCTAATGATTCACAGTATAAAATAAATTGCGAAGATACCGACATTCATATAGAAAAGGTGCTGGATGTAAATAATTCGGGTATGAAGGTAGTTGTTGTAGAGGATAATGATTATTTGAGAGAGTTTTTGGCTTCTGCACTAATGGATACATATCAGGTGTTTTTAGCTGAAGATGGCAATGAAGGGTGGAGTGTGATCAACAAACATTCTCCTGATATGGTGGTATCAGATATTATGATGCCAGGCATGGATGGCTATGATTTGTGTAAAAAAATAAAATCTACCTACGAAACATCGCACATACCGGTTATATTATTAACTGCTTTAGGAGGCAAAGAACAACAACTTCAAGGCTTGGGGTTAGGCGCTGATGATTATCTTATAAAACCTTTTGATGTTAATATATTAAGACAGAGGATAAATACTATTATTCAGAATCGTGAATTAATAAAAGATAGAGCCCTAAAAATAATTAAGCATTCAGATGAAGACGAAACTCTCTTGCGTAATGAGCTTAATGATAAGTTTTTAAAGAAAATGGTTAAAATAGCTCGCGAAAATATTAGTAATTCCACATTTTCGAAGGATGATTTTGCCTCGGCAATGAATGTTAGTTCTTCTCTCTTATATAAGAAGGTGAAATCTCTTACCAATCAGTCACCGACTGATTTTATTAAGGTAATTCGGTTGGAGTATGCTCTCGAATTAATTCAATCAAGAAAATACACAATAACAGAAGTTAGTGAAATGTGCGGCTTTGCTAGTGTTGGTTATTTTAGTACGGTCTTCAGAAAACACTATGGAAAATCTCCAACACAGGTAAATTGAAATAGATAATAGAATAATATATTTAAAAGTCGATCAAAAGGTATTTGGGTCGACTTTTTGTATGTTAAAAAATGTGTTCTATTGGTTACATGTGTTGTGAAAAATTAATAATATTCAACATTTATGTTATTAAAGTAGTATGAATATTAAGTTGTGGTAGGTGTTTAATGTAAAGATAATGAGTGTGATATGGTCGTTGTCTATATTCGAAAATCAAATATCTAATATTAAAACAGCTCAGAAAATGGATAGTCTATTTTTGATTTGTGGTTGTAGCCATTTTTAAATTCAATATTGGAAGTGGGTACAACCACAAATCAAAAACTAACAAATCCATTTTAAGAGTGATGAAAAAAAATCTAAACATATATTTAGTAGCCTTTTTTATAGTTGCTATTATTTTGTCATTAACAAATACTTCATGTACACCACCTTTCAATTCACGAAATGTTAATTTAGATTCAGATAGTTTAACAGCGCATTTCGATTACTTCAGGTATAAGGGTGATGATGATTTCTATAAAAACAATCCCTTACCAGGAGATAATTACTATTATAATCCTATTCTTCCAGGATGGTATTCCGATCCAAGTATTTGTACTGATGGTGAGAATTATTTTATGGTAACTTCAACGTTCTCATTCTTTCCGGGAGTTCCCATTTTTCATAGTACTGACTTAATGAATTGGAAACAGATTGGGCATGTTCTTGATCGACCCGAGCAATTACCTTTAGAAGGTCAGCGTACCAGTAGGGGTATATTTGCTCCCGCAATTAGTTATAACCCGCATAATAAAACATGGTACATGATTACAACCAATATGCAGGGCGGTAACTTTTTTGTAAAAACACAAGATCCGTTTTATTCATGGTCTGATCCTATTTGGTTACCCGATGTTCACGGTATCGATCCTTCTTTTTTGTTTGATGAAGATGGAAAAGCTTACATTGTTAACAATGATGAGCCTGATGGAGGATCTACTTATGAAGGACATAGAGCTATACGTATTATCGAGTTTGATGTTGAAAAAGATAAGACTGTTGGTCCAAGTACAATGTTAGTGAATGGTGGCGTCAATTTAGATGAGAAACCAATTTGGATTGAAGGGCCGCATCTATATAATATAAAAGGTGACTATTATCTGATGTGTGCCGAAGGAGGAACTTCGGTGGATCATCGAGAAGTTATTTTTAGAGGAAAGTCACCTATGGGCCCATTTATAGCTGCTGATGTTAATCCTATTTTAACACAACGTCATTTACCACGCAACAGAGAGTTACCTGTTACTTGTGCCGGACATGCTGATTTAATTCAGGATAAAGATGGAAAATGGTGGTCGGTATTTTTGGCTTGTCGCCCAATTGAAAATAAATTTGAAAATCTTGGGCGCGAAACCTTTTTAATGCCTGTTCGCTGGAGCGATAGCGGTTTTCCATACATAACAAAAGGAGATGAGTTGATACCACGAATTGTACAAATGAAAGGTGTCAAACGTGATGAATCAGCCTTCCCATTCGGTAATTTTGAGAAAACGGATGAATTTGATTCACTTAAGCTGGGGACGGATTGGTTAACCCTTCGTGGTGATGCCTCTGAATTATATTCACTGCAGACAAATCCTGGTTATTTATCATTAAAAAGCGCTGATGTCGCTTCAAACGAGGTAAAAGAGCTAGCCTATGTTTGTCGTCGACTACAACATCATAAATTCGAGTGTGAAACACGTTTGTATTTTGAGCCAAAATCGGAAGATGAGATGGCAGGTTTGCTTCTTTATAAAGATGAAACACATCAATATTTAATGGGGATTAAACATATGTCAACTGATTCTATTGAAATCGAACTCATTAAAGTGAAAGAAGAAGGTTCAGAGATACTTGCCAAACAAGCGATCGATAAAGTAGCAGGTCCAATAGATTTAAAAATAACCTCTAACGGTAAAGAATTAAGTTTCTATTTCACAACTGATGATAACTGGTCGACTTTAGCAACCGGCATCGATGCCTACTATTTATCTACCTCTCAGTCCTATGGTTTTACAGGTACTGAAGTAGGCCTATACACCACATCACAAAAAGATTATTAGAAAGTAAAATACGTGCTTCATCCAATACAGGATGAAGCCCTTGTAACTTAAAGTGTTAAATGTTAACTAAAAATGTAAATTTATGATTAAAAAATCTATGAATGAGAGTTTACAAAATAGTGAACTTCTCTTTCACATTCTCAAAAGGGTTTACGGTAATAGGCTCTGTATTCCAAATGAGTACAATGAATTACATTTCTAATTGAGTAGATTACTCACATGCTATTAAATTTTGAGAATAAAATGAGAAATCCAAATTATTTATTAAGCAAAAAACTTCCCCTGTTTAGTACAAATAGGATAAGCGTAGCAAGATGCTTAGTGTTTTTGATGTTTGTCATGTTTACTGCTTCTGCCTTTGCCCAAAATACAAGGCAAATTAGCGGAACAGTATTAGACAGTGATGGACTGCCTGTTATTGGTGCAACAGTTATTGTAGAAGGTTCTAGTGGCATTGGAAACATTACCAATGTTGATGGTGTATTTTTCTTAGATATACCAACTGGAGAGCAAACTTTGGTTATTTCTTTCATTGGAATGGAAACCCAAAAAGTTAAAGTTACCAATGAGAGTCAAATAAGTGTTACCCTAGAAAATTCTACAACTACACTGGGTGAAACGATTGTGGTAGGTTACGGACAACAGAAGAAAGAAAGTGTGGTTGGTGCCATAACACAAACCTCCGGTGCTGTTTTAGAACGGGCTGCTGGTATAACAAATGTAGGATCAGCCTTAACCGGAAATTTACCTGGTGTTACAACTATGGCTAGTTCTGGTATGCCAGGCGAGGAAGACCCGCAAATCATTATTCGATCTGCCAGTTCATGGAATAACAGTGAGCCACTTGTATTGGTTGATGGAATACAACGTCCTTTGAATACAGTTGATGTTGCATCAGTAGAATCAATTTCTGTTTTAAAAGATGCCTCGGCAACAGCCGTATATGGTGTTCAGGGTGCGAATGGTGTGATCTTAGTTACTACTAAAAGGGGTAAGGAAGGAAGCGCTAAAATTGCTGTTTCAGTCAATTCAACATTAAAGAGTCCATCGAAACTACCAAATAAAATGGATTCGTATGATGCCTTAAGGGCAAGAAATGAGGCTGTTGAATATGAGCTGGGAATCAGTCCTGATTCATGGAAATATATTAGACCTCAGTCTTTTATTGACAATTATCGTAACCAAACAACACAAGAGCAAAGGGAACGATATCCTAATGTGGATTGGCAGGATGCTATCTTTAAGGATTATGCGATGGCATATAATGCCAATCTAAATGTATCCGGAGGTACCAAGTTTGTGAAATATTTTGCATCTGCAGATTTTACATATGAGGGTGACTTATTTAAGATTTACCAAAATGGTCGTGGATATGAGGGCGGTTATGGATTTAATAGACTGAATGTTAGGAGTAATCTTGATTTCCAATTAACTAAATCGACTGTTTTTAAAATGAATTTAGCCGGATCTACAGGATATAAGAAGACACCTTGGGATCAAACGGCTTCTAATGATTGGGCAGTGCAACAACAATGGGCTGGGGTATATAATATAGCACCTGATGTATTCTTGCCTCAGTATGAGGATGGTTCATGGGGGATGTATCCTGATATTTCGAATGTTAGTAACTCAGCAATGATAATTGGTATTTCCGGTGCAATGTTAACAACTACTACTAGAATTAATACTGATTTTGTGCTTGAGCAAAAACTAGACTTTATCACTAAAGGACTTGGGTTCCGAGGAACTGTTTCATGGGATAACAACTTTGTTGAATACAGACGAGGGGTTGAAGATCAATATAATTCACCACAGGAGAAATATATAGATCCATTAACTGGTGCCGTGGCTTACGAACAGGCATTTGATTCTAATAACGGATTTGATTTTGCTCAATCTGTGATGTGGCAAACAGAAGGAGGAGAGGTGCGTAATGATCAAACACTAAGAAACCTCGATTATCAATTACAAATTGATTGGAATAGAACCTTTGGAAAGCATAATATTACTGCAATGGGACTATTCAGCCGTAAGGAACAAGCTATTGGAAGCGTGATCCCTATTTATCGTGAAGATTGGGCTTTTAGATCAACATATAGTCTGGCTTCAAAATATTTTCTTGAGTATAATGGAGCTTATAACGGTTCTGAAAAGTTTAGCAAAGAATATCGATTTGGTTTCTTTAATTCAGGTGCAGCTGGTTGGATGATTTCAGAAGAATCATTTATGAAAGGATTATCTTTTCTGGATCTGCTTAAATTAAGAGTGTCCTATGGAGAGATTGGTGATGATTATGGTGATCGTTTCTTGTTTATGACCCAATGGGCTTATGGAGGTGGTCCACAGGGCTATACCCCTATGGGGCTGGATCGTAGTGAAAGTCCTTATACTTGGTATCGCGAGGCTACTATAGGAAACCCGGATGTAAGATGGGAAACCGTTAAGAAATTAAATGCAGGTGTCGATTTTGCATTTTTGGGAGGATTGGTTGCTGGTAATTTTGAATATTTCCAGGATAAAAGGGTAGATATCCTAATTAAAGGTTCGGATAGAGCTATGCCACAGTATTTCGGGGGTAAGGCTCCAACAGCAAACTTGGGAGAAGTTCATACCAAAGGTTATGAACTTGAATTAAGATTAAATAAGGTCTTAAGTAATGGATTGCGTTTATGGGGTGATTTAAATATGACTCATGCTGAGAATGAAGTTATTAAGCGAGATGATCCAGCATTGTTTGAAGATTATCGAAAACAACAAGGTTATAGTATTGGTCAGTCAAGGACCTATGTAGATGCTGGTTTCCTTAATAGCTACGATCAACTATACGGTAGTCCAAATTATGATGCTACTAATAATGAAAGGCTTCCTGGTGATTATTACATTCTGGATTTTAATGGAGATGGTATAATAGATGCAAAGGATCAAGTACCGTATGGATACTCAAATGTACCACAAAATACCTATAACGCTACATTTGGTTTCGAATGGAAAGGATTTAGTGCTTTCGCACAATTGTATGGAGTAAATAATGTATCACGTTTGGTACCATTAAATAGTTTTCCATCAACCTTAAATACTGTTTATGAATCTGGATCTTGGTGGTCAAAAGAAAATCAGAATGCTGACATTAGTGTACCGCGTTACTTATCTACACCTAATTCAGGATATAACCAAGGTACACAGTTTTTATATGATGGTTCATACATACGACTTAAAAATGTTGAGTTGGCTTATACATTAAAACCAGCTAGGTTAGAACGTATAGGATTATCTAGTATGAAAATTTACATTAATGGTAATAACCTTTGGGTAAAATCAAAAATGCCTGACGATAGAGAATCTAATTTTGCAGGTTCTGGAGGTTCAGGGGCATATCCAACAATGAAGCGTTATGTTTTAGGCGTGAGATTTACACTTTAACATTTTGAACTATGAAAAATATATATAAAATACTTCTATACAGCCTGGTTATTTTTTCGATCGGATTAGGTAGCTGTGAAGATTATTTAGATAGGGATCCGGAATCAATAGTTTCAGAAGAAATAGCCTTTAAGAATTACATTAATTTTCAAGGTTTTATTGATGAAATTTATAATTGTATACCGGATAAACAAAAGTACTATTGGGTAACATCTTATAATTGGGGTGACGATGAAATCTTTAATGTTCCGGCTAACTTTGTGATGGGACATCAAATGGATATTGGTAACTTCTGGGCATGGCAAAACAACGATCAAAGTTGGTTAGATGCTGGAAGAGCTGATGCAACCTCAAATGATAAGTTTAATCACAGGTTATGGTCTCATGCCTGGTATTGTATTCGTAAAGCCAATATGGGTTTAGAAAACCTGGATAGATTGGTGACAGCAACAGCTGAAGAAAAAAGGCTGATTGAGGGTCAATTGTATTTTTTCCGTGGATGGTGGCATTTTGAGTTAATGCAATGGTTCGGTGGATTACAATATATTGATAGAGTGTTATCCCCAACAGAAGCTTTTAATCTACCTCGTTTAAGTTATCAGGAATGCGCTGATAAAGCAGGGGCTGATTTTAGAATGGCTGCTGATTTGTTACCTATCGACTGGGATAATACGGCAACAGGTAATAACACAAGTGGAAAGAACCAATTGCGAGTTAATAAAATAGCAGCCTTAGGATATCTTGGGAAAAATTACCTGTGGGCGGGTAGTCCTTTAATGAAAAATGGAGCCCAAGTTGGAGGAGCAATGACCTATGATTATGATCAAGCTTACTGTCAACAAGCAGCAGATGCTTTTGGTGAGTTGTTAAACTTGGTAGAAGGTGGAGAAACCCAGTATACACTTGCCAGTTTCGAATATGACGATATATACAATCATGTTAAATCGGGTACTGAGAAATCTTATTCTGAAATTTTCTATACCAGAGGGCAAGGCTTTTTGCAGCCAGGAGCCGATGAAGCAATATTCCGAGGACGAACATATGGTGAAAATGGGTCGGCATGGAACTTCTTGAAAACATGGGGACCAAAAGTTAATGGGTTGGTTGAACATGATAATGTTATACATCATCCAACAGCAAATTATGTTAAGTTTTATGGGATGGCGAATGGTTTACCCATAGATGATCCAAATTCTGGATTTGATCCGAATTATCCATTTAAGGATAGAGATCCACGTTTCTATCATGATATTATAGTTGATGGATTTAAATATGTAAATTCTGCCATGCTTGCGGAGGATGAACATTTGAGGTATACTGGGTTAGCATCAGGTGGAACGATGAGAGATCCTCAGAATGGAAGCCGTACTGGTTATTTTACACAAAAATTTGCTCCTCATGAATGTAATAAGTATGATAAGGCCTATGATTGGGGAGATGGAATTCAGACTTACCTTCCATATATGAGGTTAAGTGATATTTATTTAATGTATGCCGAAGCTTGCGCAGCTATTGGGGGTGCCCAAACTACATCAGCTACCTATGCAAAAACGGCGGAGGAAGCTATTAACACAGTACGCGAAAGAGTAGGTGCTGGCTTTGTAGATGCAAGTTATGTTGCAGATAATAATAAGTTCATTGACGAAATTAGAAGAGAAAGAGCCGTAGAATTGTCTTTCGAAGGATTTAGGTTTAATGATTTGCAAAGATGGTTATTGTTAACAGAGTATCCATACAATGTCAAAACATCTAATGAATTTGACCGTGTTGAATCTTTAGATTGGTTTAAAGAAAATGATTGTAAAGATGCCAGAGTAGCTAATTTTAGAGAGGAAATTATTTTAACACGCAATTTTAGTAAGAAACATTATTGGTTACCTCTAAAAGTTTCTGATGTCTCACTTTATCCTGAATTTAATCAGAATCCAGGTTGGTAATACAATCTAACTAAAATATACTTGTAACAATAAATGAATAAGCAATGAAATATATACAATTAAGATTCATTTGCCTGGCATTATTTATTATGGTTCCATTATTTCTTATTGAGGCCCAAAATAATGAAGGAAATGAAACTGATACGCTAAAATTGATAAAGGACCCACTGGTGCAGGTTGCTTATAAAAAGGTCGCGAAAAGTGAACTTTTAGGGGGTGTTTCAGTAGTTGATTTAGCCGAAATAACAAAAATGAATTATACAACATATAGCCTTGATAATATGCAAGGTTATATAGGCGGATATACAGGTAATTCTCTTTGGGGAATGGGTGATTATTTGGTTTTAGTAGATGGTATTCCAAGAGATGCCAATAATGTTTTGCCTACTGAAATTGAACAAATTACCTTTTTAAAAGGTGCGTCAGCAATTGCCATTTATGGTAGTAGAGCTGCAAATGGCGTCATCTATATTTCAACTAAAAGAGGTGCTGATAGTGATCTTGACATTAAAGTAAGGGTTAATACTGGATGGCATGTTGCGAAAAGCTTTCCTAAGTATTTAAGTTCTGCTGAATATATGACACTTAATAATGAGGCTTCATTAAATGATGGAAAAGATATAGTTTATAGTGAAGAAGATATCTATAATTTTAGTACAGGTAACAATCCTTACCGTTATCCAAATGTCGATTTTTATTCATCCGATTATTTAAAAAAATCATATAATCGCACAGATGTAATTACAGAAATTACCGGTGGTAATGAAAGAGCTAAATTCTACTCGAATATTGGTTATTATACTACAGGTGATATGATTAACTTTGGAGAAGCAGAGGATAATAATACGAATAGATTAAATATACGAGGTAATGTAGATGTTAATATAAATAATAATGTTAGTGCCTACATAAATGCAAATGCCACGTTCTATAACGCACGAACCGCAAATTCAAGTAGTGATAATAACTATTGGCAAAATGCTGCAAGTATGAGACCCAATCGTATTTCACCTCTTGTGCCTATTAGCTTTTTAGATCCGAATGACCAACAATCGTGGGATTACATTAATAGTAGTAGCAATATTATTGGAGGTCAATATTTTTTAGCCGGAACACAGAGTGAACCAACTAATATTTTTGCAGACTATTATGCAGGAGGATACAATAAATGGACCAGTCGACAATTTCAGTTTGACACAGGTATAGATTTTGACCTGCAAAGAGTATTACAGGGTTTATCATTTCATACACAATTTGCTGTTGATTACTCCACCACATATAGTACATCATTTAACAATTCATATGCTGTTTTTAATCCAGTGTGGAGAGATTATAATGGAGTTGAGTATGTTCATTTACCATCAAGGATTGGGAATGATGAGAAATCGGGTAATCAAAACATTGCTAATAGTAGCAGTAGACAAACCACTCTATTTTCTGGAAGATTAATGTATGAGACCTCTGTCAGTGATTCTCATAACATTAGCACTATGCTTATTGTATCTGGGTGGCAGCAAAAACAATCAGCTGAATATCACGCAATAAGTAATACAAACTTAGGTTGGCAATTCGATTATAATTATAAAAGTAAGTATTATGCTAGTTTAAGTGCAACTGCAACTCATTCTGCAAGGTTAGCAGAAGGTAACCGAACTGCCATTTCTCCTTCTGCAACTTTAGCATGGAGAATAAGCAAAGAGAATTTCTTATCAGGTTCAAATGTTATTGATGACCTTAAGTTAAGTGCCTCAGCCAGTATTTTGAATACCGATATAGATATTGAAGATTACTATATGTATAGCGGTAAATACGAAAATGCAGATGGAGCATATTGGGGATGGTCAGATGGTCGTCCTGAACAGTCTACGAATGTTAAAAGAGGATCCAATGAAGAGTTGGATTTTATCAAGCGCCAAGAGTTATCAGCCTCTATTTATGCTTCATTATGGAATAGAAAAGTTGAAATAAGTACGTCTGTATTTACGAATAAAATGGATGGAGGGATTATTATCCCATCGACTATTTTCCCTAGTTATTTCTCAACCTACTATCCTGAATCTACGTTTCGTCCTTACTTCAATTATAATGTGGATGAAAGAAATGGATTTGATTTTAGTGTTAATTTTAATAAGCACGTTGGTGAATTTGATTTAAGCCTTGGATTAAACGGTGTTTACTATACAACTAATGCAGCTAAACGTGATGAAGCAAATGAATGGGATTATCAAAACCGTCAAGGACAGCCGTTAGATGGTATTTGGGGGTTGAAAAGTGATGGATTCTTTAATAGTCAGGAAGAAATTGATAATTCTCCAGAACAACGATTCTCAGGAACAATAAAGCCTGGTGATATCAAATATATTGATCAAAATGGTGACGGTGTTATCGATGAGCAGGATAATGTTTACCTGGGTAAAGGAGGATGGTCTGGTGCCCCATTTACAGCTGGTGTGAATTTAGTAGCTAAATGGAAGAATTTGACCTTTTTCGCATTAGGTACAGGTAGTTTTGGAGCCTATGCTATGAAAAATAGTTCTTATTTTTGGGTGTCAGGTAATGGAAAGTATTCAGAAGTAGTACGCGATAGGTGGACAGAAGCTACCAAAGAAACCGCCACTTATCCAAGGTTAACTACTGAATCAGGTGATAATAATTTTAGAAATTCAGACTTTTGGTTATATAAAACGGATCGTTTCAATTTGGCTAAAGTGCAGATTACTTATGATATACCGAAAAATATTTTGCAAAATGTAGTTTTCCAGGATATTTCAATGTATGTAAGCGGATCGAATCTATTAACCATATCAAAAGAACGTGAAATTCTGGAGATGAACGTGGGAAGTGCTCCCCAAACGCGTTTCTATAACTTTGGTATAAAAGCCGTTTTTTAAGGTCAGTTAATCAAAAAGAAAAGTTATGAAAAATATATTTAGATTTTTGGTTCTTCTACTTGTAATAACATCGTGTGATGATGTGTTTGAGCCCGCATTGGAGAACATACGTGATTTGGATGCAATGTATAAAGAACCAGTATATGCACAAGGTTTGCTTGCCAATGCGTATATACTACTTCCGTATTCATCCAATCCAACAAGCGAAGTTGCCACAGATAATGCAGTAACAAACGATATCAATAATAATTATCTGTCCTTGGCTACCGGATCGTGGAGTTCTGATAATAATCCAACATCACAATGGGATACGAGACAAAATGCAATTCAATACATTAATTTGTTTTTAGCCAATACTGATGAAGTATTATATAGTAAAAATGAGGCTATCAATACAATGTATAACGATAGACTTAAAGGAGAAAGCTATGCCTTGAGAGCCTTGCATATGTATTATCTTTTAATGGCTCATGGAGGGTGGTCTGATGATGGTCAACTACTGGGAGTAACGATTCGTACAGAACCAGAAACGGTAGAATCAGATTTTAATTTGCCGCGTAATACATTTCAGGAATGCCTTAATCAGATTTTTGATGATATTGATCAGGCATTAGAACTTCTACCATTGGATTATGGAGATATTAGTGATGCCGAAATTCCTCAGAAATATAAGGATTTGGGTGTTACCAATGCAGGAGATTATAACAGAGCCAATGGAGATCAAATTAGAGGTCGTATTAGTGGACGTATTATCGAAGCTGTAAGGGCACAAGTAGCATTATTGGCTTCCAGCCCCGCATATTCTAACGGTAATGATGTGACTTATGAGGATGCTGCACAATATGCAGCTCAGGTATTAGATCGCATTAATGGAATAACCGGTATAGATATGAATGGTGGAACCTGGTATGCAAATGCTTCTGAAATTGATAACCTGGGTGCAGGAGTAGCTCCTGCAGAAATTATTTGGCGAAGTCCAATTGAAACCAACAATAATCTTGAGACAGATAATTTCCCTCCATCTATTTATGGGAATGGTAGGATCAATCCAACACAAAATTTAGTGGATGCCTTCCCAATGAGTAACGGTTATCCCATTTCTCACAATAGCTATGATCCTGAGTTCCCATATCAAAACCGAGATCCTCGATTGGAGCAGTATATAGTGGTTAATGAGAGTGTTCAGGGACCTAATGATTCGGAAATTATTACTGGTACCTATAGTGTTAATAATGATGGTATTAATAAAGATAACGGATGGTCAACTAGGACAGGATATTATCTGAGAAAGTTGTTACGAAAGGATTGTAATCCAGATCCAACGTATAATACCGAGCAAAAACACTATACTGCACGAATAAGGTATACCGAATTATTTCTTATTTATGCGGAGGCGGCTAATGAAGCTTGGGGACCTAACGGAACAGGTGGAAATACTTATTCGGCATATGATGTAATTAAAGCTATCCGACAAAGAGCAGGTATAGATGAAGATGATCTTTACCTTGAATCAATAAAAGGTGATAAAGACCAAATGAGGGAGCTTATTAGAAACGAGAGGCGCTTAGAGTTATGTTTTGAAAACCATCGTTTTTGGGATTTAAGAAGATGGAAGGTTTCTGATTTAAATGAAACTGCACTCGGAATGCAAATAGGTAGTGTTGATGGAACCAAGGTTTATACTCCTATAGAGGTTGAATTAAGAAACTATAAACCACACATGTATTATGGACCTATTCCATACAGAGAATTACAAAAGTGGAGTGCATTAGTTCAAAATGCGGGTTGGTAATTTAATTGAAAAAGTGATAAGCTATGAATAAGATGAAACAATATAAAGTAATTTGGGGACTGAGTATTTTATTATTTGGCTTCTTGATTACATCTTGTGAGAATAAAGAAGTCATATTTCCTGACTTTGAGTATTCAACTGTGTATTTTGCTAATCAATATCCTGTTAGGACTATTGTTTTAGGTGATGACATATTTGATAATACATTGGATAATGAGCATAAATGTAAAATTTATGCAACCATGGGAGGTGTTTATCAAAATGATAAAAACATAGAGATTGATGTAAAAGTTAGCAATGAACTATGTGATAATTTGTACTATTCCAATGGTGATGAAGTATTGCCAATGCCATCAGAATATTATTCTTTGGCTTCTGATAAGATTTTATTAAAGAAGCAAATGCAAGGTGGTGTAGAGGTGCAATTGACGGATGCTTTCTTTGCAGATGAAAATGCCCTCAAAAACACTTATGTAATACCTTTGGTAATGACGAATGTAGTAAATGCTGATTCAATTCTTTCAGGTGTAGCTTTGGGTGACTCACCAATTAGGCCTAATGGAGCGGATTGGGATATCGTGCCAAAAAATTATGTAATGTATTGTGTCAAGTATATTAATGAGTGGGATGCAATTTACTTAAGAAGAGGAACAGACGAAATTGAGATTGGTAATGAGGTTGAGACAGTAATTCGTAGAGAAGAGAGTGTTGAAAATGATGAGTTGGCTACTTGTTCAACAGTTTCTTTAAATTCTGTTGAATTGCCAATTAATATTAAGAATGCGAGTAGTGAAAATGTTACATGTACTTTACTATTAACTTTTGATCAAGAGGATAATTGCACAATTTCATCTGTTGAAAGTGATTTTACTGTTTCCGGTTCAGGTAAATTTGTGATAGATGGAGAGAAGAATAGTTGGGGTGACAAAGATCGCAATGCCTTGTATCTTGATTATACAATCAACATGGATGGTAAAAAATATTCAACCAAAGATACCCTTGTCGTTAGAGACAGGGGTGTTAAACCTGAATATTTTACGCCTGAGTATATTATTAAGTAGTATTTAAATCCATAATATAATGAAGTATTTAAATAAAATAGGATTAGGAGTCATTACCGTTCTGTCAATGATTTCCTGTGCCGATGATAGTTTGCTTGACTTTGAAGTCAAGAAACCGGAGAGTATTCAAAGGTATGAATACCTGAAAGACTATGATGTATTAAAGACATATGTTGATCGCACTGAAAATCCTGATTTCATATTGGGAGCAGGAGTTTCACTTAATGATTACATTCAAAAAGATTATAGAAATAGTTTTATTTCTTCCAATTTTGATGAAATGACTGCTGGTTATGCAATGAAGCACGGAGCCATAGTAAGAGATAATGGAGCCATGTCATTCGTCGGAGTTGAAAGTTTCATAGAAACTGCACAAGAAGCTGGTATAACCATTTATGGACATACTCTATGTTGGCATTCTAATCAAAATGCAACCTATCTGAATAGTATAATTGCTGATCGTGAAATTGAAGTTGATCCTGATGATGCCAATAATTGTTTACATGTTACCACACCAAGTGCTAAAGACAACAGTTGGGATTGGCAGCTTGAATACACATTGCCTGCGCCTTTAACAGCGGGAGTGGAATATACCTTAAATATGCGTGCAAAAGCCTCTGTTGCATATTCATTGGGTTTTTGGAAGACCGACGGTTCAAGTACAAATTATGGGGGCATAGATTTGAGTGATAGCTGGACCGATGTTTCCGCAACATTTACACCGAGTATGAATGCTACCAAATTACAGTTTTGCTTCGGAACATTAGGAGGAGAGCTCTTTTTTGATGACATGGTTCTTACGGCAAGTGGTTCAGAAGATAATATAATTGAAAATGGAAATTTCGATGCAGATGATCTTAGTCAGTGGGGAAAACCGAGTTGGCATGCTTACACCTATTTGATTGAAGCTATTGCAGCAGGACCTGGTACCTATTGGACAAACTTGGTAAACAATAGTGATGTCGAAGGTGATGATGTTTCCAGTTATTTCGTTACAGAAATAAATGATGGTCCAAATCCTGCTACAATTGGTTCAGCTGGTACAGGAGCAGATGGCGTGGGGAGTGCAATCGTTGTTAAATCGGGAGATGCGCCTGAAAATGATTGGGATTCTCAGTTCTTTGTAAAAACAGGTTATACATGGGAAGAAGGTCAAACCTATCGGTTTACCATGAAGGTTAGAGCGGATAAAACTGCAACTATCGCTTCTCAAGCACACAATGAACCGGGGGGGTATTTACATTATTCTATGGTTGGTAATCCGAACGTTACTACTGAATGGCAGGAATATACTAGTACTGGGGTTATTTCTGAACAACAAGCTGGTATGAATACTATTGCTTTTAATCTTTCAGTTTTTAAGGAAGCCAATACGTATTATTTTGATGATATTGAATGGGAGATAGAAGAATCGGGAAATTCAATACCTCTGACACCTGAAGAAAAAAGAGATACTATCTCTTATGCCTTAGAAACATGGATGTCTGGTATGCTAGAAGTTTCAAAAGACTATGTAAAAGCATGGGATGTGGTAAACGAACCAATGGATGATGGCAATCCTTATGAACTAAAATCAGGCTTAAATAAAGCTCCTGCAGATTTCGCAAGTGATGAATTTTACTGGCAGGATTATCTGGGTAAAGATTATGCAGTAATGGCTTTTAAACTGGCTCGTCAATATGGTAATGAAAGTGATATTCATTTTATTAATGATTATAATTTAGAGTATAATTTAGATAAATGTAAAGGTTTGATTGCCTATGTTGAGTACATTGAGACTCATGGTGCCAGAGTTGATGGAATTGGAACGCAAATGCATATTAATGTTGATTCGGATAAAGATAAGATTGCTCAAATGTTTGAACTTTTAGCAGCAACTGGAAAGCTAATTAAAGTTTCGGAGTTGGATATTGGCATTAATAAAAAAACATCGGAAGCAACAGAAGAAGATTATCAGGCTCAAGCTGAAATGTATGCATATGTAGTGAACAAGTACAAGGAATTGATTCCAGTATCACAACAATATGGAATAACAGTTTGGAGTCCTACGGACAGTCCGGCAGAATCTTCTTGGAGAGGTGGAGAACCAATTGGGTTATGGACATTAAATTATTCACGTAAACACTCTTATGCAGGCTTTGCAGATGCTCTGTCAGGAAACTAATTAGTTGTTGAATTATGATAAATAAAAGGAGGTTTTTATCGATTAAAACCTCCTTTTATTTGTTAATTGTTAAAGCGTACTCTAAAAGGTGGATACAAAGCCTGTGATGTGCGCGAATATCTTATGTTTGAAACAATATACTCAAAATTGAAAGTCCTTTTATTCAAGTCAATTTATATTTGATTTGAAATGAAAAACTGATTCATTGAAAGGCAAATACATTGATTCAAAATTAGCTAAAAAAGAGTTTTATAGAACCATACCCTTAATCAAAATTAATAGAATACGAATAACTATGATTTTGCACAGAATAATGTTAAAGTTGGTTTTTACAATTACGTTGTTAATCGTTTCATGGCAATTTAATCTAAGTTTGGCGCAAAAAAATGATACTCATCTGTCATTTAAACAGGTTGATGAAAGTTTTGGCCTGGTTTCAGAGACTAATCAAGTGGCCTCCCTTGTTGTATGTGATTCAGATTATCAAGGTATTAATATTGTTGCTAATTGGTTTGTTTATGATCTGAAAATGGTATCAGGTCATGAGGCAAAAATTTATCAATCTGAATTACCCCATTCTAAACAAGTGGTTTTAGTTGGAACTATTGGAAGAAACCAGTGGATTGATCAATTAGTGAAAGAAGGTAAAATTGATGATTCCGATTTGAAAGGTCAGTGGGAAAGAAGTCTTACCCAAGTTGTTGAAAATCCGTTTCCTGGTGTAGAGAAAGCATTGGTGTTGGCCGGAAGCGATAAGCGAGGTACAATCTATGCCATGCTTAACTTATCAAGGGCTATGGGCGTTTCGCCATGGTACTGGTGGGCGGATGTCCCGGTTGAAAAGCATGACGCAGTTTATGTGAAGGCTGGTCGTTATGTTACTGAAAGCCCTAAGGTAAAGTACCGTGGAATATTCCTGAATGATGAAGAGCCTGCTTTGGGTGGTTGGGTACGTGCTACATTTGGTGGATTTAATTCAAAGTTTTATAGTCATGTTTTTGAGTTAACCTTGCGTTTACGAGGTAATTTTTTGTGGCCGGCCATGTGGGGGAAAGCATTTTTCGATGACGATCCTAAAAATGGTATTTTGGCTGATAAGCTTGGAATTGTTATGAGCACCTCACATCACGAGCCAATGGGCCGTGCACAGGAGGAGTGGCATCGTTATGGTTCCGGTCCCTGGAATTACAACAAAAACAATGAAGTTCTTTCTGATTTCTGGAAAAAAGGAATGGAACGCAATAAGAACTGGGAAACCATTGTAACAGTTGGTATGCGTGGCGATGGTGATGAGGCCATGGAAGAGGGTACTAACATTTCGTTGTTAGAAAAAATTGTGAAAGATCAGCGCAAAACCATCAGCAAAGTGACCGGTAAAAAAGCGGAAGAAACACCTCAGGTCTGGGCCTTGTATAAAGAAGTTCAGAATTATTATGATAAAGGAATGCGTGTACCTGATGATGTAACCTTATTACTTTGCGATGATAACTGGGGTAATGTTCGAAAATTACCTGATTTAAATGCCCGAAACCATGCAGGTGGATATGGTATGTATTATCATTTTGACTATGTTGGAGGGCCGAGAAGTTACAGATGGATCAATGTAACCCAGATTCAGCGAATTTGGGAACAAATGAACCTGACCTATAGTCATGGTGTTGATCGCATATGGGTTGTGAATGTTGGCGATTTGAAACCAATGGAGTTTCCGATTAGCTTTTTTATGGATATGGCCTGGGATCCGACGGCTTATAATCCGCAAAATTTATACGATTATACAGTTGAATGGTGTGCCGAACAGTTTGGTGAAAAATATGCCAAAGATGCAGCCCGTATTCTAAATTTGTATACTAAATACAACCATCGAGTAACACCTGAGTTACTGGATCATAGAACATTCAGTCTCGTAAACTATAACGAGTTCGAGCGAGTACGTAATGATTATCGCGATTTAACGCTGGATGCATTACGGATTTATAACTTCATTCCAAACGAATATAAAGATGCTTTCGATCAGTTGGTACTTTTCCCGACCAATGCAAGCTCAAACTTATACGAGATGTACTATGCCGTGGCTAAAAACCGTCAACTTGCTGCCGAGAATAATCCTGAAGCCAATTATTGGGCTGATGTAGTGCAAGAATGCTTCGAACGCGATTCGCTGTTCACCGTTCATTACAACGAGCAAATTTCAGATGGCAAATGGATTCATCAAATGGATCAGATACGGATTGGATATAAATCATGGAATGAACCACGTGGAAGTACAATGCCTGATGTGACTATTGTTGAAGTGCCGATTGTTCAAAATTCGGAACTTGTGTTTCAAGAATCTGATGGTTATGTTTCTATTGAAGCTACTAATTACCAACTATCAAAAGAAACGAAAAAAGTACAGTGGCAAGAAATTCCCGATATGGGTAAAACAGAATCAGGTGTTTCTACCTTCCCTCAGAATATTTACCTGGGAAAAACAGAATCAGGTGTTTCTACCTTCCCTCAGAATATTTACCTGGGAAAAACAGATTCTTTGTATTTGGAATATACCGTTGATTTGAAATCAACCGGGACCTTTGACATACATGTGCTGGTTTCTCCAACCTTGAATTATAACGCTAATAAAGGCTTACGTTATGCTATTTCGGTTGACGGAGGTGAAGAGGAGGTGGTTAATTTTAATGGTACTTACAGAGGTGAGCTTGGACAATGGCAGGCTGAGCGAATTATTAAAACAACAACACAACATAGAATTGATGAAACGGGTTTGCACCGACTTCGAATTCGTGTTCTTGATCCAGGAATTGTTCTCCAGAAAATAATGATTGATACCGGAGGTTTGAAGCCTAGTTATTTGGGCGCTCCTCAGAGTAAACAAATAAAATTTTAAATAAATGAATCAATACAAATTGGCATCACGGTTATTGTTTCTGCTATTGTTTACAGTAGTTGCTCTCCATGTGGAGGCAGCAGTAAAATTGCCGCGACTAGTGAGTAATGGCATGATTCTTCAGCGGGATGAACCGTTAAAGATATGGGGATGGGCGGATCCCTCTGAGAAAGTGAAAATTGAGTTTTTGGAAAGAACCTATAAAACCAAAGCTGATAAAGCTGGTAATTGGATATTGGAACTTGTTCCTGCCAAAGCTGGAGGTCCTTATAAAATGAAAATTAACGATATCGAATTGATCGATATTCTTGTTGGAGATGTATGGCTATCATCGGGGCAATCGAATATGGAATTGCCTGTTCGCAGGGTAATGGATTTGTATGCCGATGAAATTATGGAAGTGAATAATACCAATATTCGTTTATTCCGTTCATCAACCAGAAAAGATGAAACAACGGCACAATCTGACTACCCCGATGGAGAGTGGTTGTCAGCAACACCGCAAAATATTGGTGAATTTTCTGCCGTTTCATGGTTCTATGCTAATAATCTGTATGAAAAATATCAGGTTCCAATCGGTATTATTAGTACTGCTATTGGAGGTTCACCTGCTGAATCGTGGTTAAGTAAAGCTAAGGTAGAGAAATACCTTGATGACTGGACTGCAAAGAAGGCACATATTGATTCTATTCGGGCAAAGATAAAAGAAGAAGAGCCTGAAAAACTAGCATACAATTGGGGTTATGAGGTGAATAAAAATGACCCTGGTACCGGTAAATGGTCAAAAGATGATGTTGATTTTTCGGATTGGAAGCAAATATCATTACCAGGGTATTGGTCAGACAAAGGTGTTCAGTTGAGGAATGGATCGATTTGGTTTTGCAAAGAATTTGAGGTGGCCGATTCGTTGGCAGTTAAAGAAGCTATTCTGCGTCTAGGGTGCATTATTGACAGTGACTCAGCTTTCATAAACGGTGTCTTTGTTGGAAACATAACTTACCGGTATCCTCCACGTATTTACTCGGTGCCCAAAGGAGTACTTAAACCTGGGAAGAACAAGTTGATGGTGCGGGTATTTAGTCATGGAGGTCGTGGTGGTTTCGTCGAAGAAAAACCCTACGAGTTGAGAGTAGGTGCACAAGTAATCGATTTAACAGGAGAATGGAAATATCATATCGGGGCTGCTCTTAATCCGCCCCAATTACCTGGTGGTCCTGGTTTTATGCCTGGAGGCTTGTATAACAGTTTGATTAACCCGGCTCTAAATTACAAGTTAAAAGGGGTAATTTGGTTTCAAGGTGAATCAAACACTGGGCGTGGAAAGGAATACGAGCAACTGTTTAAAAATATGATTCAAGATTGGCGGCCAAATTTTTCTCAGCCCGAATTACCATTCTTGTATTCTCAGTTAGCTAATTTGGGTGTTCCGCAAAAGGAAACAGTAAATAGTGGCTGGGCTGAAGTGCGTGATGCTCAGCGTCGGACGTTGGAGTTACCCAATACCGGGATGGCTGTAACCTACGATATTGGTGAGTGGAACGACATTCACCCTTTGAATAAAAAGGAAGTAGCCCGACGCTTGTTTCTCGAGGCTCAGCGTGTTGCCTATAACAACAGTTCGATTGTTAGTTCCGGGCCTTTGTATGAATCAATGAAAACCGAAGACGGAAGCATCATTCTTTCATTCAAATCAGTCGGGCAGGGCCTATATGCCAACAGCCTCTTAGAAGGATTTCAGATTGCCGGAGAGGATGGTCGCTTCGTATGGGCTAATGCAGTGGTGGTGAGCCGAAATACTGTAAAGGTATGGAGTCCAAAAATTTCTGATCCAAAAATAGTACGATATGCCTGGGAGGATAATCCTGCAGGTGCAAACCTTAAAAATAAGGAAGAACTCCCGGCTTCTCCTTTTTCAACTGAAATTAAAAACAATTAATCAATTAAATGATGAATACAAGTTCTCATAAGCTCTCTGTTGTCGAAAAAATCGGGTATAGTCTCGGTGATCTGGCAGCCAATCTGGTTTTTCAAACCTTGATTACCTATTTAGCTTATTTCTATACCGATATTTACGGTCTTGAAAACAACGATGCCTCAGTAATAATGCTTGTTGTTGGTTTGGTTGCAGCCTTTATATTTAACCCTATCATTGGTGTATTAGCTGATCGAACAAATTCTAGATGGGGAAAGTTTCGACCATGGATTTTATATACATCGGTTCCGATGGGAGTAGTGGCATTATTAGCCTTTACAACACCTGACTTCGCATATCAGGGTAAACTTATTTATGCTGCAGCAACCTATACTTTATTATTGTTGTTGTATGCGGGGAGCAATTTACCCTATTCAGCTTTGAGTGGTGTAATTACAGGTGATATGGGTGAGCGTAACAGTATCTCTTCTTATCGTTTTGTGGCGGTGATGTTTGCTCAGTTTTTCGTGCAGGTTTTTATGTTGCCAATTATCGAATATGCAGGTGGTGGCGATAAAGCAGCAGGAATGGAGGTAGTAATGACCTGGTTGGCTATTACTGGAACTATTATGTTGATTATTACCTTTTTTACAACCAAAGAACGAATTGTTCCCAAACCCGAACAAAATTCAACTCTAAAAGAAGATATCTCGGATCTTGTAAAAAATAGACCTTGGATCATTATGCTCACGGTGACCATTCTTATTTTTATCACCCTGGCAATGAAGGGAGGAGCATATGTTTATTATTTTAACAACTACGTTGATGCAATTGCGTTAGAAAATTTCATTCAACCCATTCTGAAGGTTTTATCTGCTATCGGACTCAACTTCTTTGGTTCTGATCCAACTTCTGCGGGTTTCGGACTATTTAATGCTGGTGGTATCATCTTTATGATTGTGGGTATTTCTTTTTCTAAAAAACTGGCCGACAAATATGGTAAACGGGATGTGTATATAAGTGGACTGTTTGTTTCAACCTTGTTCATTCTTGCTTTTTATGTTTTTCCCGCACAAAGTGTGGTACTAATGTTTACATCTCAGATTTTTCACGGTTTCTTTTACGGTATTACTATTCCAATTCTTTGGGCAATGATTGCCGATGTTGCAGATTATTCCGAATGGAGAAATAACCGCCGAGCTACAGCTATTATATTTTCTGCCATGATGGTTGGTTTAAAAGCCGGATTGGCAATTGGTGGAGCATTGGTTGCCTGGATTCTTGGTTTGTATGGATATGTGCATAAAGAATTGTTGGATGCTGGTAGGGAAATTATTCAGCCCGAATCGGTTAGTGTTGGAGCAAAGATGCTGGTTAGTGTTTTTCCATCAATTCCTTTCTTAGTGGCTACCGGATTGCTTTTCTTTTATGTAATTAATAAAAAAATGGAAGTGCAGCTCGAAAAAGATTTAATGGCAAGGCGAAATGAAGATTAAAAACAATGAAAATAACAGTAATCCAGTAAAATACAGACAAAATGAAAAAAGTGAAATATAAACCCTTATTACTTCTTTTTGCAGCGTGGCAGTTGGTAGCCTGTAACGGGCTACAGCAATCAAATAAGGAGTCGCTGGAAGAAGCCTTTACTGGTAAATTCTATATTGGTACGGCCCTTAATGAATGGCAAATTAAGGGTCGGGATACTGCTTCCATAGATGTGGTGAAAAAACATTTTAATGCCATTGTTGCCGAAAATTGCATGAAAAGTGCTGAAATACAGCCAGAAGAAGGGGTTTTTGATTTTTCACTGGCCGATAAATTTGTTGATTTTGGTGAGCAACACAACATGTTCATCACCGGTCATTGCTTGATATGGCATTCGCAGGCTCCTAGATGGTTTTTTACTGATAGCTTGGGAAATGATGTTACACGTGAGGTTTTAATTGGCCGTATGAAAACGCATATTGAAACAGTAGTGGGGCGTTATAAAGGTAGAATTAAAGGTTGGGATGTAGTTAATGAGGCGATTGTTGAAGATGGCTCATTTCGTGAAAGCAAATTTTATCAGATTGTTGGAGAGGATTTCATTAAGCTGGCCTTTCAGTTTGCCCACGAAGCCGACCCTGATGCAGAGTTGTATTACAACGATTACAACGAATGGTACCCGGGAAGGCGCGATGCAATAGTGGCAATGATTAAAAAGTTTAAGGCTGATGGAATACGTATTGACGGAATAGGCATGCAGGGACACATTGGGATGAGTGGTCCATCTATCGAGGAATATGAAGAAGCCATAATGGCCTATGCCAATGAGGGCATGAAAGTAATGGTGACAGAATTGGATATGTCAATTCTACCTAATCCGCGTTTTGGCGATATAGGGGCTGATATATCCACAAATTTCGAATATCGCAAAGAAATAAATCCTTATGAAGATGGAGTAGTTCCACTGGAAAAGCAAAATGAGTGGGATTCGCGCATGGTTGATTTCTTTCATCTGTTTTTAAAACATTCTAACGATATAACAAGGGTAACGCTTTGGGGTGTCAATGACAGAACATCGTGGAAAAACAATTTTCCGGTTAGAGGACGTACAGATTATCCTTTGTTATTTGACCGGGAAAATCAACCAAAATCCATAGTAAGAAAACTGATTGATTTGGCTAAACAGACGAAGTAAGTATAAGAAAAACTTTAAAATATTCAGAATGAAAGAACCAAGATACCTTGTACCTCATTTATACACTGCTGATCCGGCTGTACATGTGTTTAATGGCAAGTTATATATTTATCCTTCACACGACGTTGAGTCGGGCATACCCGAAAACGATAATGGTGATCACTTTGATATGCGCGATTATCATATCTTTTCGATGGATGATATTGAAGGAGTAGTGACCGATCATGGGGTTGGTCTGGATGTAAAAGACATTCCATGGGCAGGCCGCCAGTTGTGGGATTGTGATGTAGCCTATAAAAACGGAAGATATTATCTATATTTTCCGTTAAAGGATCAAACCGACATTTTCCGCATTGGAGTGGCAGTTAGTGATAAACCTGAAGGTCCTTTTATTCCCCAGGAAGCACCAATGAAAGGAAGTTATTCAATTGATCCTTGTGTATTTGAAGATGAAGATGGTGTGCATTACATGTATTTTGGTGGTTTGTGGGGTGGGCAATTGCAGCGATACAGAAACAATAAAGCCATTGAATGCGGGTATGAGCCTAATGACGATGAACCGGCATTGCCATCGAGAGTTGTAAAGTTGAGTGATGATATGCTCGAGTTTTGCGAAGAACCTAAAGAAGTGATTATTTTGGATGAAAAAGGTGATGTAATTTCTGCAGGTGACCACGATCGCCGTTTTTTTGAGGCATCTTGGATGCACAAGTACCAAGGTAAGTACTATTTCTCCTACTCAACAGGAGATACTCACAAACTGTGCTATGCCATCGGTGATAATCCGTATGGGCCATTTACCTATCTAGGGGTTATTTTAACACCGGTAGTTGGTTGGACCACACATCATTGTGTTGTTGAGTTTAAAGATAAATGGTACTTGTTTTATCACGATTGTGTTCCATCTGGTGGCAGAACCTGGTTACGAAGCTTAAAAGTCATTGAACTGCATTACGACAAAGATGGTCAGATTGAAACTATCAATGGAATGATCTAGTCTTATCTATGCAATAAATTAATAAAGGAGTAAAGCAGAAACCTTCTAATCTAAGTGACTTTTATTGGTCGTGGATTAGAAGGTTTTTTATATCATAAGGTTTAATTGGCATCGTAGCTTTATTATACTCTTTCCGATATATATTTTCCTTAATGATTCTTTAGCAATAATTGTACATGGTCAATGTTTTAAAACGAACTTCAAACGAAATATCCGAAATTATAGATGGAATATCTAAGATTTAAATAGTAACCCTTTTCTATCAATTAGTTTTACTCCAAATGAGGTTTGTGTATTTTGTAGGATAGATATTCAATACTTCAACTAATAGCATCGGCCAATGTGGCTTTATGAATAATAATTTGTATTAAAAAAATATTGTAGACAATGAAGAATACCCGGCAGATAATATGGACACTAATTGCATTACTAATGACTTTAAAAGTATATGCGAAACAACCGGTTAAGAAAGATAAAGTGACGAATGCCCCAGTCTTTTCAGCCTTTACTTATAAGGGTACAGACGAAGTGTATAGTAACAACCCCTTAAATGGGAATGAGTTTTATAATCCAATCTTGCAAGGCTGTTACCCCGACCCGGCCATAGCTAAAAAAGGTGAGGATTATTTTATGGTTTGTTCATCGTTTGCCATGTTTCCTGGTGTTCCTATTTTTCATTCTAAAGATTTGGTTAACTGGACAGACCTTGGTGGAGTGTTAAACCGTGAATCACAACTAGATGTATCCGACTGTGGTATTAGTGCGGGTATATATGCTCCGGGCATTACCTATAACAAATACAATGATACTTTTTACATGATTACAACCGGATTTACAGGGGGGCTGGGTAATTTTATTGTAAAAACAAAGGATCCATTGAAGAAAGAGTGGGGTGAGCCTATAAAATTGAATTTTCAGGGTATCGACCCTTCTATTTTCTTTGATGATAACGGAAAAGCTTATGTCGTTCATAATGATGCTCCGGATAAAGGTAAAGAATTATATGTAGGCCACCGTGTTATTAAAGTTTGGGAATACGATGTGGAGAATGATCAAATTATTGAGGGTACAGATAATATTATTGTTGATGGTGGTGTTGACTTGTCTAAAAAACCAATTTGGATCGAAGCACCGCATATGTATAAAAAAGATGGAAAATATTATTTGATGTGTGCCGAAGGTGGAACTGGAGGTTGGCATAGCGAAGTGATTTTCAAAGCAGATAATCCCAAAGGTCCCTATATCCCAGCTCCTAGTAATCCTATTCTTACACAAAGGTATTTTAATAAAATCCGAAATAACAAAGTGGATTGGGCTGGACATGCAGATATTATTGAAGGTCCTGATGGAAAACACTACGGTGTATTTTTAGCAATACGCCCTAACGAAAAGCAGCGTGTAAATACTGGTCGTGAAACATTTATCCTTCCTGTTGACTGGACTGGTGAATGGCCTGTTTTTGAAAACGGTTTAGTGCCATTAGAGCCTAAATTACCCCTGCCAGAAGGTGTTGAAAATAAAACCGGAGTTAATGGATTTTTTCCAAACGGAAACTTTACATATGAAGAGGATTTTTCTGGAGAAAATTTAGACTACAGATGGATTGGTTTAAGAGGTCCTCGTGAAAAGTTTATTGAAAAAGTAGCAAACGGAATCCGGATTAAACCATTTGATACCAACATAAAGGAAGTGAAACCGACTTCTACATTGTTTTATCGTCAAATGCACAGTAGCTTTTCATATTCCGCTACAATGAGTTATAAACCAACAAGTGAAAATGATTTGGCAGGTATTGTTTGTTTGCAAAACGAAAACTCCAATTATGTTTTTGGTGTAACTAAAAAAGGAAAAGATTACTATTTGCTTTTACAAAGAAATTTCAAAAATCGATTTCAAAAAGAATTAAGTTCTGAGATTATATCTTCAACAAAAATAGACATTTTAAAACCTATTGATTTGCAAGTGTCTGCTGAGGGTGATAATTATAATTTCTCTTATTCAATAAACGGGAATGATTTTATTAACGTAGGTGGAGTTGTATCGGGAGATATTCTTTCAACTGATGTAGCAGGTGGCTTTACTGGATGTTTGTTGGGCTTATATGCAACGTCAGCTAATGATGCCATTGTTGATTAGTTTAAAAAAACAGAGACTTTTAAATAATACTCAATGAATAATATTAGGCAAATTTTAATGGTGATTATGGCTTTAACTGTTTTTACACTTAAAGCCCAGTTTCCATATCAAAATTCAAACCTGAGCTCAGAAGAAAGGGCAAAAGATTTAATTTCAAGACTAACACTTGACCAAAAGGCCGCCCTAATGTGCGACCAGTCTGATCCGATTCCAGAATTGGGGGTTAAACGTTTTAACTGGTGGAGCGAGGCTCTTCATGGTTATGCAAATAATGATAGTGTTACTGTTTTTCCTGAGCCTATCGGAATGGCAGCATCATTCAACGATGAATTATTATATCGTATATATGATGCGGTTTCGGATGAAGCACGAGCTAAATATCATCAATGGATTCAGGCAGGAAATGAAAATAAACGCTTCTTGAGCCTTTCAGTTTGGACGCCTAATGTTAATATTTTTAGAGACCCTCGATGGGGGCGAGGACAGGAAACATATGGTGAAGACCCATACCTTACTTCGCGTATGGGTGTTGCTGTGGTAAAAGGGTTGCAAGGACCTGAAGATGCGAAATATCGCAAATTGTTGGCTTGTGCAAAACACTATGCTGTCCATTCAGGTCCCGAATGGAGCAGGCATGAGCTGAATTTGAATAATGTAAATCCTCGTGAGTTGTACGAAACATATCTGCCCGCTTTTAAAGCGTTAGTTCAAGAGGCTGATGTCAGGCAGGTTATGTGCGCCTATCAGCGTTTAGATGATGAACCTTGCTGCGGAAATACACGTTTACTGCAGCGTATTCTTCGCGATGAGTGGGGCTTTGATTATTTGGTCGTCTCTGATTGTGGGGCAGTGACCGATTTTTTCACCACTCATAATGTATCTTCCGATGCGGTTCACGCAGCTTCTAAAGCGGTACTTTCGGGTACAGACGTTGAATGCGTATGGGAGAATTACCCATTTAAGAACCTTCCCGAAGCTGTTGAGCGAGATTTAATAAAAGAGGAAGATATTGACAAAAGTCTGATGCGTGTTTTGGTTGGCCGTTTTGATCTTGGTGATTTTGATAATGATTCGATTGTACCTTGGGCGCAAATTCCTGCATCAGTTCTTAACAATGAGAAACATCGTCAGCTTGCCCTTGACATGGCTAGGCAAAGCATGACTCTTCTACAGAATAAAAACGATGTGTTACCTCTGTCGAAAAAGAGTAAAAAAATTGCTGTTATTGGTCCTAATGCCAACGACGAACCTATGTTGTGGGGGAATTATAATGGTACACCAGTGCGTACTATTTCAATTCTTGAAGGAATACAAACTAAAATAACAGCAAACAAAATTTTGTATGATAAGGCTTGTGATCTGGTTGAAGATAAGGTAACCGTTAGTTACTTTAGTCAGTGTTCGGTTGATGGTAACCCAGGTTTTAAAGCAACTTACTGGAATAATCCAAATCGTGAAGGAGATATTGTAATAACTCAGCAAATTGTAAACCCTATAAAAATGACCACGGCAGGTCAACACGAATTTGCATCCGGGATAAAACTCGAAGGTTTTTCGGCTATATACGAAACTGAGTTTATTCCAAAGGTTAGTGAAGAAATTGTTTTTAAGGGCGGAGCAACCGGTTATTTTGAATTATTGGTTAATGGTGAAACCATTAAAAAGTATAACAATTGGAGAACACTGTCATCACGAATGCCTTTTAGGGTTGAGGCCGGACAGAAATACAAAATTAAAATTCTTTATAATCAGTCAAATAACTGGCAGGCAAACATTGAGTTTGATTTTGGTAAAGAAGTAGATGTTGATTATAGCGACTTGATTAATAAATTACAAGGTATTGACGATGTGATTTTTGTTGGTGGTTTATCAGGTAAGCTTGAGGGTGAGGAAATGCCGGTTAATTATCCGGGTTTTAAAGGAGGAGACCGCACCAATATCGAATTGCCTTCGGTACAACGTAATTGTTTGAAAGCTTTGAAAGAAGCAGGTAAAAAGGTAATTTTTGTAAACTGTTCAGGATCGGCTATTGCCTTGGCTCCGGAAACCGAGAGTTGTGATGCTATTCTACAGGCTTGGTATCCCGGAGAGTCAGGTGGTCTGGCTGTTGCTGACGTGTTGTTTGGGGATTATAACCCTTCTGGAAAGTTGCCTATAACTTTCTATGAAAATTCGGATAAACTTGGCGATTTCGAAGATTATTCAATGAAGGGAAAAACGTATCGTTATACTACAGATGGTCTGTTTCCGTTTGGGTTTGGTTTAAGTTATACGCAGTTCAATATTGGAGAGGCTAAAGTTAATAAAAGAGCTATCCATGCGAATGAGTCTGTGCAACTAACGATTCCTGTAACCAATGCGGGAAAACACAATGGTACCGAGATATTGCAGGTTTATATCCGCAAAGTTGATGATTTGGAAGGACCTATAAAAAATCTGAGAGCTTTTGAACGGGTTGAAGTTGCGAAAGGTAAAACTGTCAAAACAACCGTTGAATTATCCTCATCATCGTTCGAGTTTTACGATTGGAAGCAGCGGAAAATGACAGTTACCAAAGGAGAATACGAAATCCTTTATGGAACTAGTTCAAAAGATGCTGATCTAAAAAAACTTAGAATTTCAATTTTATAAGTAATCAACTTAGTTTATTTAAGTAGCCCGATGAAACTTTTAAATACCTTGATTATTATTTTACTTCTTGGAGTTGTTAACACTTTTGCCAGGACGATTACAATTAACTCTCCTAACCAAAAACTTCAAATTCAATTAATAAACGATCAGAAAAGTGATTATAGTAATTGGTATTTAAAAGTAGAGTATCTTGTTAATGAGCATTATAAAGAAATAATTCCACGTATTGATTTGGGATTGGAAAGAGAAGATCAGTTATTCTCAAAAGAATTAAAACTGGTTAAGACGAGTAAGATCCATGCTATACATGAAGACTATACTTCCAGGCACGGAAAACGTTCTAATCGTACGAATGATGGGAATGAAGTGCTCGTGAATTTTATTACACCACAAAAATCGAAACTGAATCTGTTTTTAAGAACTTATAATGACGGAGTCGCTTTTCGATATGAATTTCCGGATAAGGAAGGTAGTTATATCATCCATGATGAGTTGACAGCTTATTCCATTTCGGATAGTACAAAACGATGGTTAGAGAAGTTTAATCCTGCAAACGAAGGACTTTATTCCTGTATGCTTGATGGTAGCGTGCAGAAGGATTGGTGCTATCCGGCTCTTTTTCAAAGCCAAGACAATGATTGTTGGTTTTTGATTCATGAAGCAGATCTTAATCGAAACTACTGTGGAACTAAATTGACAAATTATGAAGATGGAAATGTTTATAAACTCTCTTTTCCTGATGAATGGAATGGCAGAGGTACAGGAAAAATACATCCGTCAATAGCATTACCCTGGAAATCTCCATGGAGAACCATAATGGTTGGTAGCTTGGCCGATATTGTTGAATCCACTTTGATTGATGATTTATCATCCCCTTCAACCTTAAAGGATACAAGCTGGATTAAGCCGGGATTGGCTTCCTGGAATTATTGGTCAGATAACCATGGAACAAAAGACTATCAGGTTGTATGTAAATTCGCTGATTTGGCTGCCGATATGGGATGGCCCTATACACTGCTCGATTGGGAGTGGGATGCCATGAGCAATGGAGGTAATCTAAATGATGCACTGAGCTATATTCATTCATTGGGTTTGAAGCCGTTAATCTGGTATAACTCTGGTGGCGACCATACATGGGTTGGTGCAACGCCCAAAGATCGGATGCTCACACACGAGAACCGGATGGCTGAGTTTAAGAAACTGAAAGAGATGGGTATTGCAGGTGTAAAAGTTGACTTTTTTGAAAGTGAAAAGCAAAATATGATTAACTATTATCTGGATATACTGGAAGATGCAGCCCGTTTTGAAATAATGGTCTATTTTCATGGATGTCTAGTGCCGCGTGGCTGGCAACGTACTTACCCTCACCTGATGACTTATGAGGGAGTTCGTGGTGCCGAATGGTACAACAACGGGCCGGAGTTTACAACAACAGCACCTGAACACAATACTACTTTGCCATTTACGCGAAATGTTGTCGGTTCAATGGATTATACTCCTGTAACCTTTACCAACTCTCAATATCCCCACATCACTTCTTATGCTCACGAATTAGCCCTTAGTGTGGTGTTTGAATCCGGTATTCAGCATATGGCTGATCGTCCTGAAGGGTATAATCGATTACCCTATTTTGTTAAAAATTTCCTGAGAACTGTACCTTGTAGTTGGGATAATACTAAATTGCTAGATGGCTATCCGGGACAATTTGCCGTTTTAGCACGCCGTAAAGGTAATGTTTGGTATATGGGAGGTATAAATTCTGATTCGAAGGAAAAGAATCAAACTGTTAAATTTGATTTCCTGCCAATTGGTAAAACTTACAAACTAACACTGATCTCAGATAGAGAGCACGATCAAGCTTTTTCTATAAAGCATCTGATAATTAATAGTAATTCAGTACTTAATGTAAATATGCTTCGAAGAGGTGGTTTTGCTGCCAGGATTATCTCCTTAAATTAATATATAAAGTTATGAAGTACCTCAAGTCATATTTTTAATTGTAGTTTTCATCAAGTAACGATTGATTAAATGTGTAATTCAGAGCGACAGTTTTAAAACTAATTGCTCTGAATTATTTGATTGGAATTCAATGGCTTCAAAAAATATAATGTATGAAAAGGATCTTACTCAATATCTTAGTCACTATACTATTGATTGGTTGCAATAGTTCAAACATTGATAACTGTTTAAAACTATGGTACGATAAGCCCGCAGTTCACTTCGAAGAGGCTTTAGTTATAGGTAATGGCAAAACAGGCGCAACTGTATTTGGTGGGGTTCATACTGATAAGATTCATCTTAACGATGCCACTTTGTGGAGTGGAGAACCCGTGGATAGATATATGAATCCCAGAGCCTTTAAAAATATTCCCGTTATCAGAGAAGCATTAGAAAACGAAGACTATATATTAGCCGAACAACTGAATAAAAAAATCCAAGGTAAATTCTCCCAATCGTATGCTCCACTTGGTACCATGTACCTCGAATTTAATAACCAAAAAGACTTTGAAGATTATTATCGGGAATTAGATATTAGCAATGCTGTTGCAAAAGTTAATTACAAGAGTGATGGGGTAACATATCATCGCGAATATATGGTGTCCAATCCTGATAAGGTGATGGTAATAAAGCTATCCGCTGATAAGAAAAATGCGCTAAATTTTAATCTGAAATTTGATAGCCAGTTAAAATTTAAAAGTGTGGCTAATGAAAATACATTAGAAGTGTCTGGATATGCTCCGTATCATACTGTACCAAGTTATTGGGGCAGCGATAATCCGGTTCGTTTTGACGAAAAACGTGGTACAAGGTTTTCTGCTCATTTCAACGTTATGAACGAAGGTGGTGAGGTTATTGTAAGTGATAGTTGTATTCAGGTTAATGAGGCCAATGAGGTTATCTTGCACATTTGTACCGCTACAAGCTTTAATGGTTTTGATAAGAATCCTGCCAGCCAGGGATTGGATAACCAGACTATTGCTGAACAATTAATGGATCAGGCGACAAAGAAAAATTATAAAGCCATAAAATCAGATCATATAAAGGATTATCAATCGTTTTTTAACAGGGTTAAACTGGAGCTAGGCGATTATAATAGCCCTGAGTTGACTACAGATCAACGTTTAATCAAATATACAGAGGGAGCAGAAGATAAGGGTTTGGAAGTTTTGTATTTTCAATATGGGCGCTATTTGCTTATTTCCAGCTCTCGTACCGAACAGGTTCCGGCTAACCTGCAAGGAATTTGGAATCCATATCTTCGTCCGCCATGGAGCAGTAATTATACCATGAATATCAACGTGGAAGAAAATTACTGGTTAGCTGAGTCCGCAAATCTTTCAGAAATGCATCAGCCATTTTTAAATTTTATTGGTAATCTGGCTGAAACAGGTAGAGTTACCGCTCAAACATTTTACGGGGTTGATAAGGGCTGGGCAGCCTGCCATAACTCCGATATTTGGGCAATGAGTAATCCGGTTGGAGATTTTGGTTACGGAGATCCAATGTGGGCATGTTGGAATATGAGTGGAACGTGGGTTGTTACTCATCTTTGGGATCACTATTTGTATTCTGGCGATAAAGAATTTCTAAGTAGTTATGCTTATCCTCTAATGAAGGGAGCAGCCAAATTTTGTCTTAATTGGTTAGTAGAGGATAAAAATGGAAATCTTATCACTTCACCATCAACATCACCCGAGAATACCTATATTACCTCAGATGGTTTCAAAGGTGCGACACTTTACGGGGCAACTTGTGATTTGGCTATGATACGCGAATGTTTTGGACAAACAATCAAGGCTTCTCAAATACTTAATATTGATGCTTCCTTGAGAGATAGTATGAGTAGTGCCCTAAGCAAATTATACCCTTATCAGATTGGAAAAAAGGGCAATCTTCAGGAGTGGTATCACGATTGGGAAGATGCAGAACCTCAGCATCGTCACCAGACACACTTATTTGGATTGCATCCCGGAAATCACATTACTCCGTTAACTGAACCGGATTTAGCTGAAGCTTGCCGAACATCACTTGAAATAAAAGGTGACGAAACTACCGGATGGTCAAAAGGTTGGCGTATTAACCTTTGGGCCAGACTTTGGGATGGGAACAGAGCTTATAAACTATACCGTGAATTATTGACATATGTACCCCCTCATGGTGCCGAAAACGTAAATTATGGCGGGGGAGGTGGAACTTACCCCAATTTATTGGATGCTCACCCTCCTTTTCAAATAGATGGAAATTTTGGTGGTACTGCGGGGGTGATTGAAATGTTAATGCAATCAAATGAAGAACGGATCCTTTTATTGCCAGCTATACCGGATGTATGGTCTGAAGGAACAGTTTCAGGGCTTTGTGCCCGAGGAGGCTTCGAAATTTCAATGAAGTGGAAAGAAGGTAAATTGTCAGAAGTGGAAGTTTTATCTAAAATAGGTAATAGATGCTCCTTAAAATATGATGGAAAAACAATAGGGTTTGATACCAAAGTTGGTGGTAAGTATTGTTTTGTATACAATAGTGGAGAATTAAAAAATAGAACTTTACAATAAAAATTCTAATTCATACAATATGAAAGTAATTAACTCAATGCTGATTCTGGTTCTTCTGATTGGTATAGGTTGTACTCCACAATCGTATATCAAGACAGAAACTGGTATAAAGACAACTATTGATTCGATAGTAGTTGAAGTAAACTTTTATACAGCTGACATTGTTCGGGTCACCAAATCTCTGTTAGGGGAATCTTTTGAAAAGAAAAGTCTTTCAGTAGTTAAAGAGCCAGAAAATGTGCCTTTTAAGGTAAAAGAATCAGGTATACATATTTTGTTGGAAAGCGAACGATTAATGGTACAGATCGATACCCAAACAGGGGGCATATCCTATCTGGGATCAAATGGTGATACTCTTCTTCTGGAAAAAGCTGCAAGTGCAACTTTCACGCCATTTAACGATGCTGGCAATGAAACATATTCCGTTAAGCAATCGTTTATCCTCGCCCCAGACGAGGCAATCTACGGGCTTGGAATCCTTCAAAATGGGATGATGTCTCAACGCAACCAACAAGTACACATGGTTCAGAATAACACCTGGGATTTTTCTACATTTTTTCAATCGGTAAGAGGGTACGGTCTATTTTGGGATAACTATTCACCAACTGATTTTACGGATGATGAATCGGGTACCGAATTCGCTTCAGAAGTTGGCGATTGTATCGATTATTATTTTATGTATGGCGGAAATGCTGATGGAGTGGTTGCTGAAATGCGCAACCTGACCGGAAAAGTACCTATGTTTCCTCTTTGGACTTATGGTTTTTGGCAAAGTCGCGAGCGTTACAAAACTCAGGAAGAAACTGTTGGAGTAGTTAAAAAATACCGTGAATTAGGTGTTCCGTTAGACGGTATTATTCAGGACTGGCAGTATTGGGGTGATAATTACCACTGGAATGGCATGTCTTTTAAAAATCCGGGGTTTCCAGATCCTCAAAAATTTGTCGATGATGTTCATAATTTGAATGCACACATGATTATTTCAATCTGGTCATCTTTTGGTCCCAAAACTCCACAATATAAAATTTTGAAGGATAAGGACATGTTAATGGATTTTCAAACATGGCCACAATCAGGGAAAGAAGGTTGGCCTCCGGATATGAATTATCCATCAGGAGTGCAGGTCTACGATCCTTATAATCCCGAGGCCCGGGATATTTATTGGAAATATTTGAGTGAAGGGCTTTTCTCGTTGGGAATTGATGGTTGGTGGATGGATTCGACAGAACCAGACCACATGGATGTTAAACCGGAAGATTTCGATAATAAAACCTATTTGGGCTCTTTCCGCAAAGTTCGGAATGCATTCCCACTTGCAACTGTTGGAGGTGTTTACGATCATCAGCGCAAAGCCTCTTCTGATAAAAGGGTATTTATTTTAACACGTTCTGGTTTTGCAGGTCAACAACGCTATGGTTGTAATGTTTGGTCTGGAGACCTGGGCTCCTCATGGGATGCCTTGCGGAATCAAGTTCCGGCCGGACTGAATTTTACCCTGACCGGAAATCCGAATTTCAATACCGATATCGGTGGTTTTTTTGCAGGTGCTTACAATAAATCGTGGAATGACGGAACAGCTTCGAAAAATCCACTATTCCAAGAGTTGTATGTACGCTGGATGCAATATGGGGTATTTACCCCAATGATGCGTTCGCACGGAACCGAAATGAAAAGGGAGATCTACTATTTTGGTAAACAAGGCGAGCCAATATACGATGCCATTGCAAGTGCCATCAACCTGCGTTATTTATTGCTGCCATATATTTATACTACTTCGTGGAATGTTACCGATGCCAATAACAGTTTTATGCGTGCTTTAGTAATGGATTTTCCGTCAGATAAGAAAATATGGGACATGAACAACGAGTATATGTTTGGCCAGTCCCTTCTTGTAGCACCGGTGCTGTCAGCCCATTATACTCCTGAGAAAATAGTGAAGGTTGATGAAGCAACAGGTTGGAACAAAGGAGGTGCAAGAACTAAAGAGGGGTATCCGGTAGTTGATTTTACAAAAACGAAATCCTCCACTGTTTATCTACCGAAAGGAACAACCTGGTATGATTTCTGGACAAATGAAAAGTTTGATGGAGGTCAGGAAATTTCAAAAGAAACCACTATAAAAACAATACCGTTGTATGTAAAAGCCGGAAGTATTCTCCCTATTGGTCCGAAAGTTCAATACGCAACCGAGACGAATTGGGATAATTTAGAAATCCGCATTTATGCAGGTACCGATGGTGATTTTACTTTATATGAAGACGAAAAAGATAATTATAACTACGAAAAAGGGGTATATTCAACTATTCCTTTTGAGTGGAATGATGTCGAGAAAACATTAACCATTGGTGAACGCAAGGGTGAATTCCCTGGCATGATCACAGAAAGGACATTCAACATTGTATTTGCATCTAAAGACAAAAATGTTGGCACATTGAATAAAGTAGTACATTATTCAGGTGAAGAAGTTGTCGTCAAATTGTAATAAGATAAAACTAAAAAATATCAATTTTCTGCAGTATTTCAATCAGCCTGAACATGTTTCAGGTTGATTGAAATTACATTGTTTTAGGTATTTGCGAAGGCTAATGTCTTTCATTTTAATACATTCAGATTAATAATATGAACTCGACCTCTAAACTAAATAGTATAGTAGTAGCTGTAATTCTGCTATTCTTATTCATTTCCAGGAATACTTTTGCCCAAAGTCCTGAAACGGAAAAAGGAGATAGCATTTATCTCGATTTTAAAATGGAACTGATGTGGAAGGCTAAGGTCAAGATCGGAAAAACGATTAATGTTGGAGAGAGTAAACGAGGTTCAAGGCATATGATTCCCATTATCGGTGGTACATTTAGAGGGCCAAATATTAACGGCGAAGTTTTCCTTATGGTGAAGACTGGCAGCTAGTACGTCCTGATGGTGATACAGAACTTAACGCGCGATATTTGCTTCAAACTGAAGATGGTATAATTATTCGCATTGCAAACAAAGCCTTAATGCATACGCCAGCCAAAGATGATGAAGGTGGTTTTTATGTGAAATCTGTGGTTGATATTGAAGCTCCTTCTGAAAGTATTTACGACTATTTAAACCATGCTGTCTTTATAGGAACCCTCGAAATCCCGCAAATAGAGCCAGACGAAGAGCCATATGTTGTAATTGGCGTTTATAAAGTACTATAGTTTAATGTCAAATTTGATATTAATTATCATTATTAGTTTAATCTTAAACTTTAATTTCTTCATTTTATTGAAGAGCTTTAGATTAGAATATGTCTTTTGGGGATTGTTGAAATTTTTTACAAAATTTATCAACTAAATAGTAAATATCAATAATTTTACCTTCCATTAGAACTGAGTTTATGTATTTAAATATCAAATGTATAATGCAATAAAATACTCATTTCTTTTTTGTTAGTTATCAGGTTCTTTTATTGAACTAAAGTTAAAGTCATAAATATGAAAAATATAGGGTTAATAATTATAGCTGTTCTACTTAATTTGAATCTAATGGCACAGTCGGATAATCAGGTGCTTGTAAATACAGTTAATGAGCCGATTAAGACTGGTAAATTTGAGCCAACTTGGGAATCGTTACAGCAATACGAGGTGCCTGAATGGTTTCGAAATGCCAAATTTGGTATATGGGCACATTGGGGACCACAATGTCAACCGGAGCAAGGCGACTGGTATGCCCGATTTATGTATGATGAAGGTAGTAGACAATATAATTGGCATTTAGAGAACTATGGGCATCCCTCAAAAGTTGGATTTAAAGAGGTTATTCACGACTGGAAAGCCGAAAATTGGGACCCTGAAAAATTAGTGGCTCTTTACAAACGCGCAGGGGCTCAATATTTCTTTGCAATGGCTAATCACCACGATAACCTGGATATGTGGAATAGTAAATATCAGGAATGGAATACAACGCGTGTTGGTCCCAAACAGGATATTATTAGTGAATGGGCCAAAGCAGCTAAAAAATATGATCTTCCTCTGGGATTAAGTGTTCATGCTGCACATGCCTGGACGTGGATGGAAACATCTCAGCGTTCGGATAAAAAAGGAAAGTGGGAAGGCATATCTTATGATGGTAAGCTTACAAAACAAGATGGGAAAGGAACCTGGTGGGAAGGATTGGATCCTCAGGAATTGTATTCTCAAAATCATCCTTTAAGTAAAGGCAGTGAAGATGTAGGTCGTATTCATAGTCAATGGGCATGGAGAAATGAGGCTTCTATTCCTTCTCAGGATTATTGTGACAAATTTTATAACCGTACTATGGACCTGATTAATCAGTATAACCCTGATTTGTTATACTTCGATGATACAGCACTTCCTCTTTATCCGATCAGTGATGCAGGACTTCAAATTGCGGCCCATTATTACAATCACAATATGGCTACTCACGATGGGAATCTTGAAGCCGTTTTGTTTGGAAAAGTACTGACCGATGACCAGAAAAAATGTATGATATGGGATGTGGAAAGGGGAGCACCCGATAAGATACAGGCTGATGCCTGGCAAACATGTACCTGTATTGGTGATTGGCATTATAACAGGTCAACATACGATCATAACTGGTACAAATCAGCAAAAACAGTTATTCACATGTTAGTTGATATTGTCAGTAAAAACGGAAATTTGCTTTTAAATATTCCTGTTCGTGGCGATGGTACCATTGATGAAAAAGAAATTGAAATACTTGAAGGTATTGCTGACTGGATGGATATCAACAAAGAAAGCATTTACGATACCCGCCCATGGAAAAAATTTGGAGAAGGACCAGTAGCTGATCAGGATAATCCAATTAATGCCCAGGGATTTAATGAAGGAAAAATTAAATTTTCTGCAAAAGATATAAGGTTTAATCAGAAAGGAAAAATTCTGTATGCAACAATTCTTGGAATCCCAACAGAAGATATAGTCATTACTTCATTAGCCAAGGAAAATGTAAAACAGAAAATAAAAAAGATTGAGATGTTGGGCATCGATGAAAAACTCACATGGAGTCAAACGAATGATTCTCTCGTTATTCGTAAACCAGAGAATTGTCCCAATGATATTGCCGTTGTTTTTAAGATATTTTTCAAATAGTTTGATTATCTATTTTTGTGTATGAATGACATTGTTTAAACATTATCTTTTATGTATAACCATATTTTTTTCTGAGAATGCTTATTGAATTTCAATACCAGATATCAGCCTTGGAATTCAATCATCCCGGTATTTCATGGAAAAAAAGGATTTTGAACTAAGTCAGATTTACTTATAGAAGTTTTAGAAACCTAATCTTAATTTTTATTTTCATTTAATAATAAGGCTGTCCATTTTCTTAAAGACAGCCTTATTCATTTGGGGGAGAAGGGAAACTTAAAAGTTTATAAATATTTTACAGATTCAGTATATTGACCACGTCAAGTGTACAATAAGTGAAAAAAGTCTGAATGATACATGTTTTAATGAAATTATAAATAGCTAATAACTTTGTAATTAATTAAAATGACTCACCATTGAATATGGTGTTAAATGTTGAAAATTTGATGTCTTAATTATTAAGACTTATAAATTCGTAAATTTCGTCTATCTTATTTTTACTGTTTCTCTTTTTCTTATCTCAGCTCTCATTTTATAAAACACAGTCATTCCTCGATATATATTTAATGCAAATAACACTTCGTTACATATGTAGGCTTTCAGTGTCCTATTTTTAAGATATTCTTCCTAGAATCTATCTAATAATGTTAGAGCTCAAATATCTAAAATCTTAATAATTATATCGAATATTAAAACTAAACAACAGGAGAATAGTATACTTTGCGATTTAAATTAACAATTGTTAATAATAATTGACAAATCATTACTTAATAATTAAAGCCAAAATTCTATGAAAAAAAGAAATCTCATTTTGCTTCTTTTTTTGTTTGTAGGCTTTACTGCATTTGCCCAAAAAAAGGTGAGCGGTACTGTTTACGACAATGAGAACATGCCCATTCCCGGGGTAACAGTTCTAGAGAAAGGAACCTCCAACGGAATTATTACCGATATGGATGGAAATTATTTAATAACAATTCCAGGAGACGATGCCATATTAGTATTCTCTTTTATTGGAATGAAAACTCAAGAAATCACAGTTGGCACTCAAACTACCGTTAACGTTAACATGATACCTGACATGGCCGACCTGGACGAAGTGGTGGTTGTTGGATATGGTGTACAAAAGAAGAAACTGGTGACAGGAGCCAACCTTTCCCTTGGATCGGATGATTTACAACGTCAGAATTCGACTCAGGCATTAGATGCTATTCAGACGATGTCTCCAGGGGTGAACATTACTCAAGGATCGGGTATGCCAGGGGAAGGTTTTAAAGTGAATATTCGCGGTTTGGGTACTATTGGTGATTCAAATCCGCTTTATGTGATTGACGGTGTTGCTGGTGGTGATATCAATACCCTTAACCCTTCGGATATCGAATCGATCGACGTATTAAAGGATGCGGCTTCAGCTGCCATCTATGGTTCCAGGGCTGCCAACGGTGTTATTTTGGTAACCACCAAGAGTGGTAAAAAAGGACGTACTTTGGTGACATATGATGGATTTTATGGTGTGCAAAATGTTTATAAAATGCCTGATTTATTGAATGCTCAGCAGTTTATGGATATTTACAACGAGGAGCGTGTGGTTTCAGGAAAGGATCCCCTTGATTTCGCTTCCATCATTCCCGGTTTATACCAGGATATTCAAAATGGATGGCAAGGAACTGACTGGGTGAAAGAAATCGAGAATAAGAATGCTCCCATCCAAAACCATTCTATTAACATTACCGGAGGATCTGAAAACTCAGTGTTCGCAATGGGATTTTCTTATTCGTCACAAGAAGGTACTTTGGGAAAACCCGTTCAACCAAAAAGCGATAGATATACCTTGCGTTTGAACAGCGACCATATTTTATATGAGAAAGACGGATTGGACATTGTTAAAGTAGGTCAGACATTAAATTACAGTTATCGCGAAAGAAGTGGAATTGCCATTGGCGGGATGTATTCCAACGACATTCGTAACATGATGACAGGAAGTCCTTTGGTGCCTGTATGTAATGACGAAGGCGAGTATTATGCAAGAGCAGATGTTCAGGCTTCAGGTCTTGAAGCATTATCGTCTCGAATATATAACCCATTGGCTTTGATGGATTTAAATCGAGGTCAAAATGAGACCATAAATTACAACCTCAATAGTAATGCCTATCTACAAATTCAACCGATAAAAGGGTTGATTTGGAAAACTAACTTTGGTTACAGAATGCATGCGGATTCTTACCGGAGCTACCAACCTGAATATTTTTTGGCTGGGGATGCATTTATGACCCCCGGTCGGATTACTCAAAATGCAGGCAGTGGATACCGTTGGACTCTTGAAAATACATTGAATTATAATTTTAAATTGAATCTACATTCATTTGATTTTTTAGTTGGACAATCTGCGGAAAAATGGGGATATGGCAGCAATATGAATGCGACCAATGCCAATCCTACTTTTATTGGTTATGATTACGCTTATCTTGACAATACCGATGGGTTAACATCAGGTATAACGAGTATTGGCGGTGCTCCTAATGGAAGAGGGGCTCTCGCTTCCTACTTTGGAAGGGTCAATTATGACTTCAACGAAAAGTATCTGCTTACTTTGGTGATGCGTGCTGACGGATCTCATAATTTTCCTCAAGGCAAACGTTGGGGATATTTTCCATCTGTTTCTGGCGGTTGGGTAATGACCGAAGAAAGTTTTATGGCCGACAATGAAGTAGTTGATTTCTTGAAGTTAAGAGCCAGTTGGGGACAAAACGGTAATCAGAATGTTGATTCCTACCAGTTTTTAAGCCTTATTGGGTTTGACGCTGAAAATAATTACAGATTTGGAAATGATCGATCTAAAATGCAATTAGGTGGTTATCCTGCAGTACTACCAAATCCTAACATTACTTGGGAAACTTCTGAGCAGTTGGATATTGGTATGGATGTCCATTTCTTAAACTCAAGACTTCAGGGTTCGTTCGATTATTATATCAAGACCACCAAGGATTGGTTGGTTCGTCCGAACATTTCAGATATAATGGGACCCGTGGCTGCTTTTGCCAATGCTGGCGATATCGAAAACAAAGGATTTGAACTGGCATTGCGCTGGAATGACAATGTGGGCGAATTCACTTATGGTGCCCAATTCAATATATCCAAAAATACAAATACAGTTACTAAATTTGGTGACAATACTGGTTTTTTGGCAAGTGATCCAAGTGTTATTTCACAAGGTACTGACCCGGTTTGGCGAGTTGAAAATGGAATGCCTGCAGGCTATTTCTACGGATACAAAACAGAAGGTATTTTCCAGAATGAACAGCAAATTGCGGACTGGACTCATGGCTTCCTACAGGCAAATCCTGAGCCCGGGGATGTTATTTTCTCTGATGTCAATGGTGACGGTGAAGTCACCGCAGAAGATAAAACCATGATTGGTAATCCTCATCCGGATGTTAGAATTGGTTTTAGTGTTAACTTCGCCTACAAAGGATTCGATTTCTCATTAAGTGGTAATGGTGCATTTGGCCATCAAATATTGAAGTCGTATCGTTCATTTGGTGACAACGAGTTCCATAACTATACAACCGACATTTTGGGTCGTTGGCACGGAGAAGGAACTTCAAATAAAATTCCTCGCATGACTCCAGGTAATGGAACCAACCGTTTGAATATATCAGAGTTATACATTGAAGATGGTGACTTTGTTAAAATTCAGAATATTACCCTTGGTTATGACTTTAAAAAATTGTTGCCTGAAATGCCATTGTCGCAAGCTCGCATATTTGTTGCAGGACGTAACTTATTTACATTTACTGACTATTCCGGCCTAGATCCTGAAGTTGGTTATGGTGATGGACAAGGTTTTGTGCAAGGTATCGATCTTGGTTTTTATCCTGCTCCCAAAACTTATATGGTGGGATTTAATTTGAAATTCTAATAAACTTATTTGAGATGATTATGAAAAAAATAGCATATTTAATCATTGCTGCTGCAATGTTGGGTAGCTGCTCAGAGGATTTTCTTAATGTGGAGCCGCTCACTCAAAAAACCTCGGAAAACTTTCCGCAGACAGCAGATGATGCCAAACAAATGATGGCAGGTATTTATACCACCATGAATAACGAACAGCGTAACGTAGATCAGAGTTACTTGTTTGTTTGTGAAGTTGCCAGTGACGAGAAATTGGGCGGTGGTGGCGTAAACGACATTAAGGCTCAATCATACGAAGCCATGATGTATTCAGATCCTGAAATGTTGTCTCATACATGGGAAGTAACTTACGAAGGAATTCACCGCGCAAATTTTGCCCTTGAAAATATGGATCTGCTCAGTGACATGGTTGTGAGTCCAGAGCTTAAAAACCAATACAAGGGAGAAGCCCATTTCTTAAGAGCTTTCTTTTTCTACCGTTTGGCGACTCTTTTTGGGAATGTGCCGCTAAAAATAACCACGGAAGAAGCTAATTTGCCCGCTGCGAGTACGGAAGAGATTTACGGGCAAATAACTTTAGACTTAAAAACAGCCATTGAACTCTTACCTAAAATACCGTATTCTTCAACAGAGGAAGGTCGTGTCACTGTTTGGGCAGCACAGGCCTTGATGGCCCGTGTGTGGCTTTTTTATACCGGTTTTTACCAAGAGGCTTCACTCCCTGGTGTTACTAAGGCTGAAGTTACTTCTTGGTTGGGAGAATGCATCAGTGCCAGTGGACATTATTTGGTTGAGGATTATCACGAGCTTTGGCCTTATACAAATTCGTTGACAATTAATGATTATCCTTACATGACCGATTATATGGAGCAAACAGGCAAAGAGCTTCTGTATGCCGCTGATAATGGTGCGGTAAGCCCAGAGACTGTATTTGCGCTTAAGTTTTCGAACTTTGCCAATTGGGATATTCGACGAGGTTATAGTAATACTTTTCAATTGTTCTTCGCATTGCGAGGATTGCAATCGGTAGCTAATACATTTCCTTTTGCAGGAGGTTGGGGACAGGGTAACTCTATTCCTAAACATATTATTGATCAATGGCAGATTGATGAACCTAACGACATCCGTCTTTGGGCTTCTGTAATTGATATTGAATCAGAGCTTCCTAATTACGCAAAAGGTCAATGGGATTTTGTGATGGAAAGTAATTATTGGGGTAAGAAATACAATGGTGTCACTGCTAAAGCTTCTGATGGCTCAATAAAGAATGATTACAGCGTCATAATGTACGGTAATCAAGACAATAATCAGCTATCACATGGTGATGATTTAATTTTCATCCGTTTTGCCGATGTGTTGCTGATGATGTCTGAGTTAACAGAAGATGCGTCATATATGAATGAGGTGCGTGACCGTGTTGGCCTTGATCCTGTATCATATTCATTGGAAAATATTCAAAAGGAGCGTCATCATGAGCTTGCTTTTGAAGGTTTGCGTTGGAACGATATGCGTCGTTGGGGTGCAGACTTCACCAAAACTGCCCTTGAATCTCAGATTGGAACACCAGTTTATAACTTTGGAAATCCTGATGTATTTAATGGGCTTAATAGCAAAGGTTATAGTGCTCGTTATGATGAAACCAAAGGTTTCTTCCCTATTCCTCAGAGGCAAATCGATCTGTCAAATGGAGTATTGGAGCAAACTCCCGGATTCACTAGTAATGATCTTTATCCTGGATTTAGTAATTAATCTACCCTAATAGTATCCTGTATATTCAGGACAAAAACCGGAAGAAAACTTTATCCTTTCTTCCGGTTTTCCCTTTTGTCATCGTAAAATTCAGAAACTCCGAGTTTCTGTTTTGTATTGTTCTATTAACCTGAGTTCGATTTAAATTCTAATATTCAAATTGTATTAATAAGATGATTTAAAAGGTGGATTTTTGAAGCTACCAAAACTAATTAATGAAGATCCTAAATAGAAAGTTGTTTACATTTAATTAAATACTATTTAATTTGAAATATTACTTCCATTATATCATATCTGGTTCGAAATCAAAAATCAAATATCTAAAATCAAAAATATCAAATAATCAAAATTTTTAATTTTGGTTAACACAATAGATTGAAGTGCCACAATATCCAAACACTATTAGTTTTTCTTTATGCTTTTCTCAAACAACCGGAAGCAATCACGAGAATAACTTAATGGAGTTTTAACGATAATAAATCATGAGAAAAGAATTGGTCAGTTAGGGAAGAAAGTATCATCCATTATTTTTAACATATGCATAAAAACACAAATTGATAAGTAAGAAGAAAAACGCATAATCAATGGTTCACTTAAAAAGGTTACTATTTCTGATTCTGACGGCTCTTTTTTTTACCCAATCAAAAGCCCAGAAGATTATCAAACTACACAACAATGAAAAAGAAATTCTTGAGGTTGGTGAGAAAGTAAACTCTGAGGATGAGATGCCGGATGGTCTGATCAGAAAAGTTATATCTCCCAGTATAGAAATGTATTCGCCAGAAGGAAATATCACTCTTTGTCCTGCTGTAATTATATGTCCGGGTGGAGGTTATAGTGTAATTGTTTACCAAGGAGAAGGGATTGCAACTGCAAAAAAGTTAGCTGCAAACGGAGTTGTCGCATTTGTCCTTAAGTACCGACTACCCGATCCCTCTTCTAATAGTGGCACTAGGATACCTCTGCAGGATGCGCAGAAAGCGATAAAAATAGTTAGGGAAAACGCTTCAGAATGGAATATAAACCCTGATAAAATTGGGATTATGGGTTTTTCTGCCGGGGGACACCTGGCTTCCACATTAGCTACGCATTATGATCCTGTAATTAATAATCCCGAAGGCACGAATCTGCGTCCCGATTTTCAAATATTAGTTTATCCAGTCATTAGTATGAGCGACAGTCTCACCCATATGGGATCCAGAACCCAGCTACTTGGCGAAAATCCAGATCCTGATGAGATGATTGAATATTCATCGGAATGCCAGGTAGGTAAAGATACTCCTCCAGCTTATATAACTCATGCTGCTGATGACAATGTGGTTGATGTTGACAATAGTATCTTCTATTTTGAACAATTAAGACACCATAAGGTAGCTGTTGAAATGCATATCTACCCCAAAGGAAATCATGGTTTTATCTTTAGGCAAGAATACTGGATAGATCCTCTTTTTCAGTGGATGAAGAGTTCAGAAATTCTCTAATTCACTACTATGAACCCCTTGTTTATGAACCCTAAAAGCGAGTATAAGACTATGAAATTACAATTCAAAAAAACAGTTATCTTTTTAATGTTTAGTTTTTCTTTAATGCAAATCTCCCTTTCAGCGCAGAACCACTCATCCGGAAGTTACAGAAATCTATTTCTTGAAGCCGGGTATAGTCAGGACGAAATTGACAAGAAGATAGAAAAAGCTTATTTCGATCTGTTTGAAGGACCTGATCGCATTTATTTCGAAGTTGGAGATTCATTGGGGTATGTTTCTGATATAAAAAATAAAGATGTACGCACCGAAGGTGTTTCATATGGTATGATGGTTGCCGTTCAGTTGGACAAAAAAGATGTTTTTGATCGCATCTGGCGTTGGTCAAAAAAATATCTTCAACATCAGGATGGTCCGGGGAAAGGCTATTTCGCATGGAGTTTTGATCCTGATAAAATGAAGATTAATTCTCCCGGAAGTGCTTCCGACGGTGAATTATATTTTGTCACAACTCTGCTTTTTGCATCTAACCGTTGGGGTAATGACACTGGAATCGACTATTATGCAGAAGCCAGACACATACTTGATTCCATGTGGGAAAAAGATGGGGCTGAATATGTGCAACCTTTTATAAATCTTGAGCACAAGCAAATTTCTTTTGTTCCGGCAGGACAGGTATACAATTGGACCGACCCCTCTTACCATGTCCCTGCTTTTTATGAAATATGGGCTCAGTTTGCCAATGACGGCCACGAACAGTTTTACCGTGATTGTGCCGATACATCAAGGGTCTTTCTTCACCGTGCCTGCCATCCTGTTACTGGCCTGAATTCTGACTATACTGAGTTTAGTGGAAAGCCGCATCCAACATCTTGGATGAAGCCCGGATTTCGGTATGATTCATGGAGAGTTCCAATGAATATTGCGATGGACTATTTGTGGTGCGGAAAAGATAAAGAATGGCAGGAAAATTATGTCGAGCGTTTCCAGAACTTCCTTAGATTAAAAGGAATGGATTCCTTTAAAGATCAGTATAATTTAGATGGCTCAGAGCCTGAATGGATCCTTCCGGCAGGTGATTATGAACCCACATTAAGACATTCGCTGGGACTAATATCTACCGCAGCAACTGCATCATTAATCAATATCAACAGCAACGAAAACAGCATGGATTTTGTCCATAAAATCTGGAATGAGAAATTGGAACCATATGATGATGGATATTTTGATCCTTATTATGATGGGCTGCTATACTTGTTCAGTCTTATGCATCTGAGTGGTAAATATCAGATCATCCTTCCTGATCAGAATTAAAAGGCTTTCAAATGTGCGCAATATTCTAAACGATAATTAATGATTGCTAAGTTTTATGAAATCGATTCGAATTATACCTGTTATTGCGTATCCTGGAGAGCAAGAATAGCCGAGCTGGTGCAATTCCTTTATCATTTCCCCTTAATTATTTTACCCTTCAAACACGTAAATCTATAACAATGGGTTTTAAAAAAATAATAAATCCGTCTAAGTTCCTATTATTCTTACTTTTCATAGTTGGAACCTCTTCTTTTGCGCAAAAACTAACGCTCAACGAAAAAGAGTATTTCGAGACAAATGGTCTAAACGTCCTGGTTTTTAACAACCAATACAACGGCTTCTTCTTTGATGAAAAAATAGCGGGTATAGAGCTAATTCATCATGGAGTAAGAACTTTAACAGGAGGAGCGGTAAGGCTGCAAAACACTCCCGAACAATGGGATTTAATCCCCACACTGGTTGAGAAAATTGTGGATAAAACCAACAAAAGTATAACCTTTACACTTCGATATGAAGATTATGATTTTGATTCAAAGATTACAGTATCTCCTGAAGGAAATGGATTCCAAATCGTAGTTTCTTTAGACCAACCTGTACCTGAAACATTGAAAGGTAGGGCCGGATTTAATCTGGAATTTCTACCTTCTGCCTACTTCGAAAAAAGCTATCTGGTTGATGGCAGACCAGCTTGTTTCCCCCTTTACCCTTCTGGAAATACAACCATTCAATCATCAAAAAGCAAAATTCCTCAGTTTGGAGGACACAACACCTTTGATGATCGGGGACTTGATGAATACATTATACCCAAACCACTTGCGCAAGGGAACACCCTGGTATTGGCACCCGAAGATCCTGAGAGATATGTGAAAATAGAATCAGAATCGAAAATTATGCTTTTCGACGGTCGCAATCTGGCACAAAATGGTTGGTTTATAGCTCGGAGTATTTTACCCTCGAATCAAACCGGAGAAGTTCTGAAATGGCATGTTGAACCCAATACTATCGAAAACTGGGTACGCAAACCCAATATAGGTTTTTCTCAGGTGGGCTATCATCCTGACCAAAAGAAAGTGGCCGTTATTGAACTCGACCAGAATGACAAGCCCTTGACTGAAGCTTCTATTTATGAAGTAACTGCTTCAGGAAAGAAAGAAAATCAGTTGATTGTTAACACACAAGAATGGGGAAATTATCTGCGCTACAAATATCTGAAGGTAGACTTCAGTTCTATCACAGAACCTGGGCTATACTGCATTCAATATGGTGATCAAACCACCAATACTTTCTCAATTGATCCCAATACACTTAAAAATATCTGGCATCCTACTTTAGATGTCTTCCTGCCCGTGCAGATGGATCATATGAAAGTAAATGAAGCGTATCGTACCTGGCATGGTGAACCTTTTAAGGACGATGCATTGCAGGCGCCTGTTAATATCGATTTTTTTGATGGTTACAGCATGGATTCGGTAACCGATACCAAGTATAAGCCTCTGGAGCGCATACCCGGATTGGCGGTTGGCGGCTGGTTTGATGCCGGTGACTATGACATCCAAACAGGCACTCACTGCCGTACCATTCAAAGCTTGGTTGATTCATGGGAATACTTCAAAATCAACAGAGACCAGACTTTTATTGATCAGGAAACTCGCTATGTTGATATCCATCGTCCTGATGGCGATGCAGATATTCTTCAACAAATAGAACACGGTACACTAAATCTGGTTGCGCAAATTGAGAATATTGGACACCCTGTACGCGGTATAATTGTTCCCAGGTTGCATCAATACCATCATTTAGGAGATGCTTCAACCGAAACGGATAATTTGCCATACAACCCTAATCTGAAACCATATGAAAGCGATGGAGTTAGCTCTGGTGTCTTGGATGATCGATGGGCTTTCACCAATCGGAATTATAGTCTCGACTTTTCAACCGTTGCTGCCCTATCTGCTGCCAGCAGAGCGTTAAAAGTGTACAATAGAGAGCTGTCAGATAAATGTCTGAGCCTGGCAAAAACTCTTTATACCGAAGCTAGGGAGATTATGAAAACAGCCAAAACCGCCAGATATTCACGATGGGGTCGTTTTAATGAAATATCGGCAACACTTCAGTTCTATATTTCTTCGGGAGACAAGGCTTATGCGGAACGCTATGAAGAATTAATATGGCCAGCATTGGATGAATCATCCGAATGGACACTATCAATGGCTATTCGGGCAATTCCTCACATGGAAGATGAATTTAAGGAAAAACTTAAAAAATACGTAGTTAAGCACAAAACTGAGATTGTACAATTAGAAGCTGAGAATCCTTATGGAGTGCCTGTTTCAACCAGGGGATGGGCCGGTAATGCAGGGGTTATAGAGTGGGCAAGTACCAACTATATGGCTTATAAAGCATACCCGGGAATCATCGAAAAGGAAGATGTATACAAAGGGTTAAATTACTTGTTTGGATGTCATCCAGATTCTAACATCTCCTTTGTTTCGGCAGTGGGAACTCGTTCGAAGAAAGTGGCGTATGGAAGCAACAGAGCCGATTTTAGTTTTATCGCCGGAGGAATAGTTCCCGGTGTGCTGATATTGAATCCGGATTTTCCAGAGAACAAGGAGGATTGGCCTTTTTTCTGGGGAGAGAATGAGTACATTATCGATATTGGTGCAGCCTATATTTACCTGGCTAATGCAGTCAATGAACTTTTAATAAAAGAATAGAGATCACTCTTATTTCATCAAAACTAAAAACCAAGTATAAAATGAATTACAAAATCAAATCGCTTTTAGCAATATTTCTGATTGTTGGTAACTACTGTGTTGCCCAATCGAATGATAAAATAGTTGAAGATTTTGAATCTTCGTCGGTAAACCAACCAGGCCATGTATACCCCATGGTCAATTCCGAGGGGCGTGTGCGTACACAAGTTTTCGCTCCCGATGCCAAATATGTAAAACTCGACATTGGTGGTGTTAAATACGACATGGTAAAGGATGCAGAAGGAATGTGGACTGGCGAATCGGCTCCGCAGGATGTCGGTTTTCATTACTATCAACTGAATATTGACGGAGCATCTGTTCCCGATCCGGGAACACTATTGTATTTTGGTGCTTGTCGCTGGGGAAGCGGTATCGAAATTCCTTCAGATGATCAGGACATGTTTAAAGTAAAAGATGTACCACATGGTCATGTCCATGAAATCCTTTTTCCATCTAAAAGCACTCAGACCAGTCGCAGGGCTTTTGTATACACACCGCCTGGGTATGAAAATGAAACGTCAAAAAGTTATCCTGTTTTGTATTTGCAACATGGATACTGCGAAAACGAGACATCATGGCCTCAGCAGGGAAAAGCTAATTTAATCATGGACAATCTAATTGCCGAAGGAAAAGCCAAACCGTTCATCATTGTAATGACTTATGGCATGACCAATGATATTGAATTCGGGAAATTGCGTGAATTCGACATCATTCCATTTCAAACAGTCTTGGTTGATGAATTAGTGTCATATGTTGATGAGCATTACCGTACGTATTCTAATCAGGGAAACCGTGCCATGGCGGGACTTTCTATGGGATCGATGGAAACAAAAGCCATTACAACCAACAGGCCGGATGTGTTCTCGCACATTGGTCTTTTTAGCGGTGCTCTTTATGCACCTGAGGAGGTTAAAAACCAAAGTAATGTGAAACTAATTTTTCAAAGTTGCGGAAGCAAGGAGCGTCCTGAAGCAGTACAAAAATCTACCGAAGCATTGAAAGAGGCTGGTATCAACGCCGTTTGGTATGTGTCCGAAGGTACAGCCCATGAATTCCACACCTGGAGAAGAAGCTTACATGAATTTGCTCAATTACTGTTTAAGTAATCATTTATAGTGTCATTTTTGATCAACTTCGTTGTTGCAATATCGATGAAGTTGACTAAATTAATAAGTAAACTGACATCGATTAGGCCAAAACCTTTTTCGATATTCGGTATTATTTCAACGAATTGACTTTTCATTCTTTTGAGGATAATTCACAAAAACAATAGTTAAATTAAAAATTGGTTACTAATTATACAGTAGTCGATCATAAACCCACTTAACAATGAAAAATTTAAAAACCTTATTATTTCTACTTTTTGTTTTGGGGATGATCTCATGCCATAGTAAGCTTCAACCTGGCCAGTTAAAAGTTGAGGGCGGTATCATTCAGGGAACAGTTATGGAAAACCTTACTATTTATAAAGGAATCCCATTTGCCGCGGCTCCTGTAGGAGATTTGCGCTGGAAAGCTCCACAACCCGTTAAACCATGGGAAGGAGTTAAACAAACCACTGACTATGCTCCAGCTCCAATGCAGGGAGGTAATCCTCCTTCAGGTAAAAGCGAAGATTGTTTGTATCTGAATGTCTGGACACCGGCAAACTCAGCAGATGAAAAACTACCTGTTATGGTTTGGATTTACGGTGGGGGCTTTAGTTTTGGCTCTACATCAGAACCTGTATCTGATGGACAAGCCTTGGCTGACAAAGGAGTTGTTTTAGTTAGTATTGCTTATCGTGTGGGGCAACTTGGATTTCTGGCTCACCCTGAATTAAGTGTCGAAAGTCCGGAAGGCGTATCAGGAAACTATGGTTTGCTGGATCAGATAGCAGCATTGAAATGGATTCAAAAGAACATTGCTGCTTTTGGAGGTGATCCGGACAGAGTGACCATTTTCGGCGAATCAGCAGGGGGAATATCAGTAAGTATGTTGTGTGCATCGCCATTGGCGAAAGGGCTTTTTCATGGTGCTATATCTCAGAGTGGAGGCTCGTTTGGACCATCGCGTCCGACTACTTATCCAGGAGAAAATATGAAAACTTTAAAACAAGCTGAATCAGATGGTATTGAATATGTGAAACAACAAGGAGGTACATCAATTGCCGATTTGCGCAAGATGGAAGCTGAAAAATTTATTCCTGCCGGGTGGACCATGCCTGGAGGATGGCCAATTGTAGATGGTGTTGTTATTCCAGATGATCAATATAAGTTATATGAAAAAGGTCAATACAATGATGTACCTGTCCTGATTGGTTATAATTCCGACGAAGGCGCCAGTTTTATGTGGGAGAAGAATCCTGAAAAGGTTAGAAATAGTGTGAATCAACGTTTCGGGAAGCATGCTGATGCTTTGTTGGAAGCTTATCCGCTTGCCGAAAATAGTGTGCCCAAAACAGCCCGCGACCTTATGCGCGATGCAGCCTTTGGATGGCAAACTTGGATTTGGGCAAGGCTTCAATCTCAAACAGGCAAGTCAAATGTATACTATTACTATTTCGATCAACATCCTGAATTTCCAGAAGATTCACCAATGCATGGATATGGCTCACCACATGGGCAGGATGTGGCATTTGTTTTTCAACATTTAGATCCGAATAACTCTTCGCAATCGGATATTGATATTTCTGAGGCGATGGGTACTTATTGGACAAATTTTGCAAAAAATGGTAATCCCAATGGTGAAGGTATTCCAGAGTGGCCAGCCTTTAGTGATGATAAGCCGGAAGTAATGTATTTGCAGCAAAAGCCTCATGGAGGTCCCGTACCAAGTGAAGAGTCATTAAAAGTGCTTGATGAGTATTTTAAATGGAGAAGAACAGATGAAGGAGCGGAATGGGCTAATTGATAAATAGTTATTGTTTAGAGAGAGGAGCGTTGTAAACTCTTGGTGGATAATTGGAAACGATGAAATTAATTGTTTTCAAAAACTCTTTCATTCATCTGCCATGAGATAGAAAAACGACGTATTAGTTAACTGGTCTTCGATTTGTATTGGAAGATTGAATCCATAAATCAATATCAATCCATAAATTACAATTATGCATAGAATAATAATATTATCAATTATAACTGTTTTTTTATCGGGGATGTCGGTTTATTCGCAAAACCCCATCGTTCAAACCTATTTTACTGCCGATCCGGCACCCATGCTTTATAACGATAAAGTCTATGTTTATACCTCTCATGATGAAGATAGTACAAAGGCTAATTTCTTTACCATGTATGATTGGCGTTGTTACTCAACAGCCGATATGGTTAACTGGACGGATCATGGCGCAGTGGCCTCATTAAAATCCTTTCAATGGCTTGAAAAGGATAATGGGGCGTGGGCACCTCAATGTATTGAACGAAATGGCAAATTTTACATGTACGTACCGATTCACGGAACCGGTGTTTGTGTGTTGGTTTCCAATTCGCCCTATGGTCCTTTTACCGACCCTTTGGGTAAAAGACTGGTTGATAGTGATCATATATGGCAAGATATTGACCCTACTGTTTTTGTCGACGACGATGGGCAGGCATACCTGTATTGGGGTAATCCTAGTGTATGGTATGTGAAATTAAACGAAGATATGATTTCGTACGACAAAAGCATTGGAGACAATGGGATTGTGTCTGTAGAAATGACAACAGAATCTTTGGGTGAGAGTGTTAGACCAGATGGCAAACCTGGTACCAAATATGTTGAAGGTCCATGGTTTTATAAACGCAACAACCTGTATTACCTGCTTTATGCTGTCAATGGAATCCCTGAAAGCATTGGGTATTCAACATCGCATTCGCCAACAGGGCCGTGGAAATACAGAGGTTTAATTATGGATCGACATCCTAAACTTGCCTTTACCAATCATTCAGGAGTTATTGAGTTTAAAGGCAACTCCTATTTCTTTTATCATAATGAAGCACTACCAAACGGTGGTGGTTTCAGGCGCTCTACCTGTGTGGAACAATTTGAATATAATGAAGACGGTTCTATTCCCTCAATAGTACCAACGGTTGAAGGTATTAAAACAGGTGTAGCTTACTTAAACCCATTTAAACGAAATGAGGCTGAAACAATAGCCTGGTCCGAAGGTGTAAAGACTAAAGGGGACAGTAAAAATGGGGTATATGTCTCACAAATCAATAACGGCGATTATATAAAAGTTAGAAGTATAGATTTTGCCAAGGGTGCTATAAAAATGAAGGCAACGGCTGCTTCAATAACCGGCGGTAAAATTGAAATTCGTTTGGATACTAAAGATGGCCAGTTAATGGGTGTTTGTGAAATTGCAAATACCGGCAGTGTAGATGGCTGGAAAACATTTACTACCAAGGTTGATAAAGTAAGAGGAATACACGATTTGTATTTCGTGTTTAAAGGCAATGAGGGTGAACTGTTCAATTTCGATGCTTGGCAGTTTTGTGAATAATTAGGCAATTACGAAAGAAACGGGAATTAAGCGGGATTTGGCCAAGCTCGCTTGCTAGTTTCATTTCTTCCGATAGGCATCTGGTCATTGGAGGAAATTTAAAAATGAAATATCTCAATGTTTAATCAATTAGCTTTTATAGTTTATGAAATATAGTTTTTGGAGTTTACTTACATTGGTTTTTATTTCTTTTGACGTATTGGTAGTACAGGCACAGGATTATAGGGTTATTGAAGATTTTAAGCCGTCTTCTGTAAATCAACCCGGCAAGCAGTACCCGCAGGTTAATTCTGAAGGCCGCGTAAGGGTGAAGGTTTCAGCACCTGATGCAAAGATGGTTCAGCTTGATATCGGTGGTGTAAAGTATAATCTGGTAAAAGATAGAGAAGGCATTTGGACGGGAGAATCAGCTCCTCAAGACCAAGGCTTTCATTATTACCAGTTAAATATCGATGGCGCCTTGGTTCCGGATCCTGGCACAAAATACTATTATGGTGCCGGTCGTTGGGGAAGTGCTATTGAAATCCCGGCTGTAGACAGGGAATTTTATGCTTTAAAAGATGTGCCACATGGCTTGGTTAGTCAGGTTCATTATTACTCTGAAATAACCGAGGCATGGCGAAGATGTTTTGTTTACACTCCTCCAGGTTATGAAAAAGATACGCAAAATCGTTATCCGGTATTGTATCTTCAGCACGGTAGTTTTGAAGATGAAACAGGCTGGTCGGCACAAGGAAAAGCGAACCTAATACTGGATAACCTGATTGCCGATAACAAAGCGAAGGAGATGATTATTGTAATGGATAACGGCTATGCTTTTAGACCTCAAGACAATGAAACTGCCGGTAAAAGGCCTCAAATGGTTTTTGAAGAAGTGCTTGTTAATGAGGTCATACCAATGATTGATGGCCGTTTTCGCACTATTACTGATAGAAAAGGCCGTGCAATTGCCGGGTTGTCAATGGGAGCAAATCAAACTGTGCGGATTATTATGAATCATCTGGATAAGTTTGCGTATTACGGAGGGTTTAGCGGTACTGCAAACTATCCAAATTCCAACGAAATAGATCCTGCGAAATTCCTTGACGGTAAGTTTAATGATGCTGATGCATTAAACAAGCAACTAAAAGTGTTCTGGTTGGGGTTAGGAACAACCGAGCCTGCACCTTTCCCGGGTTCAGTTGGGGCATTTTGTAAGATGTTGGACAAGCAAATAATCAAATATATATACTACGAGTCTGAAGGAACAGCTCATGAATGGTTAACCTGGCGAAGGTGATTATATCAATATGCTCAACATTTGTTTCAAGAGGATTAAACCTCTGCAGCAACTTTAAAAATAAACTGAGTAAATATTTTCCGGATGATAGTATTATCCCAATTATTAATTTGGAAATAGAAAGAAAATGAAATTTAAAAAACATAGCAGTGATAGCTTTAAGCTAAATTCTAGGTGTATTGATATTCAAGTAGAAACTTTGTTTTATTGTCTCTGCTAATGATAAACAGTATAATAAAAGTATCACGTTTTATGGGGTTTAATTAGCTTAAATATCCATCTTTTACTTCTATGTGTTCAATGTTTGATAAAATTAAATCATATGTAAAATGAAAACAACTGCTTTTTTTATTTGCCTGATACTTGCAGGGAATCTTCTCGCGCAAAACAAGTTGATTCTAAAAACAGATTCAACAGGCATTAAGATCAATAAAGAAATTTATGGACATTTTTCTGAACATCTGGGAACTTGTATTTACGAAGGAATTTATGTCGGTGAAAATTCAGACATACCAAACATTAACGGCTATAGAACCGATGTGGTTGAGGCTCTAAAAGCATTAAAGATTCCTGTTTTAAGATGGCCAGGCGGCTGTTTTGCAGATACCTATCATTGGAAAGATGGAATTGGCCCTAAGGAAGATCGTCCGTCAATTGTTAATGTTTTTTGGGGTGGTGTAACCGAAGATAACAGCTTTGGAACACATGAGTTTCTGGATTTTTGTGAATTAATAGGTACCGAACCCTATTTAAGCATAAATGTTGGTTCAGGAACTGTTGAGGAAGCAATAGATTGGGTTGAATATGTTACTTCCTCTAATGAAAGTCCGATGACAGAATTACGTAAAAAGAATGGAAGAGAAGACCCATGGGATGTTAAGTTTTGGGGTATCGGCAATGAAAACTGGGGATGCGGAGGTGATATGAGAGCAAAATATTATGCTGACGTGTTTAGAAACTTTTCATCATACATAAGAGGAGACGGTTTTCAAAAAGTCATTTGCGGTCCAAGTGCAGACGATTTGGAATGGACAGAAAATATTCTTGAGGTGATAAAAGATAAGCTAAATCTGGCACAAGGTCTGTCAATGCATTATTACACCTTACCAACAGCAAATTGGGAAGGTTCAAAAGGTTCTTCCATTGATTTTGATGAAGAAATGTGGTTTGCAACCATACGAAATACAATGTATGTAGAAGATTACATTCAGTCTCATTTGGCGATTATGAACAAGTATGATCCTGATGGAGGTATCAAACTTATTGTTGACGAATGGGGAACATGGTACGATAAACTAGAGGGAACGAAAGAAGGTTTTCTACAACAGCAAAATACTTTGCGCGATGCATTGGTCGCTGGTATCAATCTGAATATCTTTAATAACCATGCCGACAGAATCAGTATGGCCAATATTGCACAGATCGTTAACGTATTGCAATCTGTAATCATGACAAGAGGTGCCCAAATGGTAAAAACACCAACTTATTATGTTTTTCAAATGTATAATGTTCATCAAGATGCTGAGTTGATTCCAATTAAATTGATATCAGAGGATTATGATTATAATGGTGAGCATATCCCGGCAATTACAGCTTCAGCATCGAATAAAAATGGAGTGACCAATATAACCATTACCAACTCAAACCCTAATCAATCTTTACCTGTTGATTTGCAACTTGGCAAGGATTATAAACATGTTAGAGGGAAGATAATAAATGCGAAAGCCATAACCGATTATAATGATTTCGGTAAAGATGAAAAAGTTGTAATGACAGATTACTCAATAGGCAAAGTAAAAAAAGGAGAATTGCATGTTACTATGCCTGCACACTCTGTAGTCTTAATTCAGTTGGAAGAGTAAATGAAATTCCAAAAGTTTGATATCTGTGTTGTGAGTAAATAATTTCCATAGGATGGGGCGAGGGTAATGTTTCGAGTCATTAGCAAGTGGCAAGCTGGTTACTTGTGAGTTAGCTGTGAATACTATTGCGATAGAATAATGTAGAGGACTCATACTCAGGTGAAGGGCTGAACGGTGCGTTGTTAAAAAATTCAATAGGGCTAGTAAGCTTTGAGTTTTCTAGCCCTATTTTAAACTACATCAAATGCGAAATGGTGTAAAGGGCATTAAGCTGATATGTATCGAACCGGCCTCTATGTTTCTTCGTTTGGAAAGTACAGTGAACTTTTAAATGAAAGGATGGAGCGAAGGTCGCGAATGTACGGTCAATGTCGTTAGGCTAAGGTTGTATGTTTTAGTGAATATAGTGTTTTAATCGCCATATAATAAATGAGTTAGATCTAGTAAAAGATCTTCCAAGCATTACGAACTTTATCTTACTACTGAATAAATAGATTAGATTGTGGTTTACCCCCCTATTAATCGCATTTTTCATCTGATAGCCAACACTCCAATCCAAAACGCACCTAGTAAACGTGTCTATAATGGTTAGAATATAGGAATGCTACTTCTTCGGCTGTGATCTCAAAATTATTAGTTAAGAACTCAAAATAACAGTTTTTCTCATCTTGGTATGCCACCTTTCGGAGTTTAAGCGATTTCTTAATTTTATGCTGCTTACCACCTTCTTGATTCTCCGGATAGTATTCTAATTCTATGGTCTGATCTTATAGAATCTTAGCAATACCTTTCTTTCGATAGCCTGTTTTATTTGTTTCTATAGCTGAGTAAACGGTCAGTCGGTCACTAGTGTAAAATAATAAAGTTTATTCTCTAAGAATTATTAGTTTGCACATTAAGTATTCATAAGTGTCTCAAACAATGTAGATTATATATGAATGATTTTTTTCTTTATGATTTCATAATAGACAATAGTTCAGTATAAACTGGTTAAGAGTTTATAAATTTGATCACCTTAACAAGATAAATAGTTACATTTTGTCTCATCAAATGCTGGTTTATTGCATATATTTCGCTGAGTACATTTTAAATTTGTACTAACCTTCAAAAATGAACAAAAAAGTACTTTCGTAACATTCATTAATTAAGCGAGTTATTCAGAATGAGTGCGAAAGTACAGAATTTGGGTCCCAAAAAGGTGGCTACTGATTCATGATCCTCATCGCATCAATTAAATAGTCCTTATTGGGTCTGGTATAAAGTTCGGTTGTTTTAATGTCTGTATGTCCAAGCATTTTACTTACATATTTAAGGGAAATGCCTTTGTGTAGTGCATTTGTAGCGAACGAATGTCTAGCACAATGAAAACTAATATTACTTGATTTATCAATTTTGCATTTAGAAATTGATTTTCTCAGTGTCTTGTTTGTTTTCTGATTAGAAATTACTCTAAAGATAGGATTGTTTGCCTCGTCATTATACTTAGGGAGGTGAGCAAGAGCTTTGTTTGTTAATGGAATCACGACGTCAATCTTTGTTTTATGCATTTGTGTTTCGACCGTTTTCCAATCATCAACTCCACCTTCATCATTGGATAGGATGGAGTTAGATATTATATGATTGGGAGTTAATAGCTTTACATCCATATATCGAAGACCAGTATAACAACTGAATAAGAAATACTGCAATACATTTTTTTCACCTTTGGGAATTTTTGTTGAATTGTAATATTTTTCAAGCAATTCAATTTCATAGCTGGATAGATATTCCCTCTTACCTGGGAGTTTCTTTAGTTTTATCTTTTGAAATACATTAGTATCAAGTATGTCGTTTTTAATTGCATTATTTAGAACAGCTTTAATAAATCCAAGTGATTTTGTTATTGTATTGGTATTATTACCAAGCTCTGTATACATATAGTTCTTATATCCCTGGATAAAGTCCATGTTGTTTACTTCCGCAACACTTAAGTTTTTAATATTAGTGTAGTTGTTTAATTTGGTTAATTGACTTTTATAAGTACGTCTTGTTTCAGCTGATAAATCATCGTGCTTGTTGATGTATGATTGGGCGAATCCATAAAAATACTCTCTGGAAAAGTTACCGCGAAATCTATTTGTAAATTCTATAAATGTAGGAGGTTTGTTGAATCGGGTAAAATCATTTAGAATGGCATTTGCCTTAGTTTTTGCATCTGAAATTTTTAGGTTAATTATAGCACTATTTGCTACAGTGGAGCTAACTTCTTGTTTATCTTCTAACCAATTTGCTTCCTTACAATATACCTTTAAGGAATAGTATTTTGTTTTTCGGTTAATGGTTAGTCTAAGATGAATCGGGTGTGATCCGTCTTTTCTGGAATACGATTTTCTCAGTCTTAGTTCAATTCTTGCTTTCATAATTATTTCCATTTTTTTGTGTACAAACATTTGTAAAACAAATCTGGAAATAAAGTGAGATTAAATGATTCAATTAGTTGGAAAGAACCTTTCTAAATAACTGATAATGAAAACTTTTGAAACTTTTGATTTCAAAAGTTTTCACTTTTTGGTGGAGCTGCAGGGAATCGAACCCTGGTCCAGACAAGGAAGTAATATGCTTTCTTCATGCTTAGCTTTGACTTAATTTTCGAATAACAGCTGGATCAAAGCCACCGACTGTTACCTTATCTTCTTAAATTTCGGAAAAAGCCCGAAGCTTACCTTTCCCTAGTTCTGATTTACCAGCATCTCTGAACCGAACCGCCTCAAAACTTAGCATTCGAGAGATGTCTTGTTCCGGCATCTAATGCCAGAATTATGCTTATCTACTATACTTCGACTAAGCTGCAAGAGCGTAATTATTTTCGCCAATTAAAATGGTTGAGATCCGAGATTTACGAGCCAGCATCACGACGCTCGACATGCTTACATACCACTTTGCCATGCTGTCAAATCCACGTCAGCCCCAAGTGAAATGTGTGGCAAATATAATAAAAAGCCTCAATAATGGCTTAAATATTTTTTAATAACGAAATTGTTTCGGTTGGATTTTTCGATTTAAAAACATAACTACCTGCAACCAAAACATCTGCACCTGTCTTAATAAGTTTTTGTGCATTAGAGTTATCAACGCCACCATCTACTTCAATAAGGGCTTTACTATTTTTTTTAAGTATCAATTCCTTTAATGTGGCAATTTTTTGATAGGTATTTTCAATGAATTTTTGACCGCCAAAACCGGGGTTTACCGACATTATTAGCACTAAATCAAGATCATCAATAATATCCTCCAATAAACTTACGGGAGTGTGGGGGTTTAAAGTTACACCCGCTTTCATGTCTTCAGCATGAATTGACTGAATTGTGCGGTGTAAATGTGTACAAGCTTCGTAATGAACGTTGTAGATGTTAGCTCCTGCATTTTTAAATGCTTTTATATATCTATCAGGCTCAGTAATCATTAAATGTACATCCATCGGTTTTTTGCATATTCCTTTAATTGATTCTAAAACAGGAATGCCAAACGAAATATTAGGAACAAAAACACCGTCCATAATGTCGAGGTGAAGCCAGTCTGCTTCACTTTTATTTATCATCTCTATTTCGTTAGATAAATTACAAAAATCTGCAGCAAGCAAAGATGGCGCAATCAAATGTTTCATTGAAATATTAGTTTGATTTTGGCACAAAAATACAATAGAATGCCCTATCAAAAAAATGACTTCTTAATATTAATAAATTTTACGATAAAATACTCACTCTATACTATAGGTAATGTAGACTTTACCCTAAAAATGATCGCAGTATTTTACTGCGGTATGTATTTTTAAGCCTTTTAATGGCTTTTTCTTTTATCTGACGAACTCTCTCTCTTGTTAAATTAAAGAGTTTGCCTATTTCTTCAAGCGAATACGGAGGCTCCCCATTCAATCCGTAGTACAACTTAATGATGTCTGATTCTCTTGTTGAGAGTGTGGCCAATGATCTATCAATTTCTTTACGTAAAGAGTCATCGAGTAGATGAGTGTCTGGACTAATTGTATCTGACGATAATAAAACATCATACAGAGTATTGTCCTCATCTTTCTTTAGTGGAGCATCCATTGATAAATGTCTTGATGATACTTTTAAGGCTTCACCAACTTCTTTAGGTGCTATTTCGAGAGCGCTTGCAATTTCTTCAGCAGTTGGTTCGCGCTGATAATCTTGTTCTAACCGAGCAAATGCATTATTTACTTTATTTATTGAACCAATCTTATTAAGAGGAAGTCTTACAATACGTGCTTGCTCTGCTAAAGCTTGTAAAATTGATTGACGAATCCACCATACTGCATAACTGATAAATTTAAAGCCTCTGGTTTCATCGAATCGTTGTGCTGCTTTAATTAACCCAAGATTACCTTCGTTAATTAAATCGGGTAGACTAAGGCCTTGATTCTGATATTGTTTTGAAACAGATACGACAAATCGTAAATTAGAATTAATCAGTTGTTCCAAAGCTTTATTGTCTCCGCTTTTGATCATCTTAGCCAGATTAACTTCCTCTTCGGCCGAAAGTAGTCTGACTTTACCAATCTCATGAAGATATTTATCCAAAGATGGAGTTTCACGGTTGGTTACCTGTTTTGTGATTTTAAGTTGTCTCATTTAGTTTAATGATGCTTGTGTAGTTTAGGGTGTTTATTTTCTTAATCTGGTTTCATAATTAATTTGTTGTGTGTCGTTTATAAAATTGCATAAAAAAAAACAAACGTCAAAGGTAAAAGCTTATTTATTTGAGTAAATTGAGATGGATTGTTATGAATTTATTTTGATTGAATGTAAAGATTACATACATTTGCGCAAACGAGTAAAAAGTTGATGCCTGTCAGGTTATCAATTCTTTAAATAACTTTCATTTTAAATCAGATCATTATTATTTCTAAGGATCTTCCTTATTCTATAAGTTATGTACGATATTTTAGAGCTCAATAAGAAGCTGCTTGCTGATTTACGACAAATCGCTAAAGATCTTAATATAAAGCGAGTGGAGTCGTTTAAAAAACAAGATCTTATTTATAAGATTCTTGACGAACAAGCTATACAGGTTACTGAAAAGAAACCAGCCAAAAAAGATAATTCTTCAGATAAAAAAGCTAGAAGTAAACGTCCACGTACTCAGCGTGCTGATGGAGGTTTAGTCGCTTCTTCGGTTTCCTCAAAATTAGCTGAGGCAGCTAGTTCTATGGCCGAAGAGCCTAAGAACGAGAAGGTAGAAGAAAAGAAGCCAGAAGAGGTTAAGGTTGAAAAAGAAGCGAAGCCTACGAAGAAGGTAAAAGTAGAAAAAGCTGCTCCTGCTGAGAAAGCTGCTCCTGCTGAGAAAGCTGCTCCTGCTGAGAAAGCTGCTCCTGCAGAAGATGTAAAAGCAAAGGTTGAAGAAGAGAAGGTTGAAGGAACTGCTAAAAAAGAGACAGAAGCACCTGAAGCCCCTGTTAAAGAGCTGAAGAAGCGTGATGATCGCAAAGAACGTTCAGATAGAAATGATCGTCAGTCTCGAGATAATCGCAACCAGGATGATCAGGGTGGTAGAAAATGGCAAGAGAAAAAAGGTCGTCAATACGATCGTAAAGAAGAAAAACCTTACGAGTTTGAAGGTATTATTTCTGCTTCAGGAGTGTTAGAAATTATGCCTGATGGATATGGATTTCTTCGTTCATCAGATTATAACTATCTGAATTCGCCTGACGATATATATGTATCTCAATCTCAAATTAAGCTTTTTGGTTTAAAAACTGGTGATACTGTTTTAGGTTCAATTCGTCCTCCCAAAGAAGGCGAGAAGTATTTTCCATTAATTAAAGTAGAGTTAATTAACGGACGTACGCCTGCTATAGTACGTGATCGTGTACAATTCGATCATTTGACTCCAATTTTTCCAAATGAGAAATTTAATTTGACTGATGGACCTAAAGCTAGTCTTTCGGCTCGTGTGGTTGATATGTTTTCACCAATTGGTAAGGGGCAACGTGGTTTAATTGTGGCACAACCAAAAACAGGTAAAACGGTATTGTTAAAGGATGTTGCCAATGCAATTGCATCTAATCACCCTGAGGTATATATGATTATTTTGCTGATTGATGAACGTCCTGAAGAGGTTACTGATATGGCTCGTAGTGTAAATGCTGAAGTAGTATCGTCAACGTTTGATGAACCTGCTGAACGTCATGTAAAAGTAGCCAACATTGTGTTGGAAAAAGCAAAACGCATGGTTGAGTGTGGTCATGATGTAGTTATTCTGTTAGATTCAATTACACGTTTGGCTCGTGCTTATAACACAGTTTCGCCAGCGTCGGGTAAAGTATTGTCGGGTGGTGTGGATGCAAATGCTTTACATCGTCCAAAACGATTTTTTGGAGCCGCTCGTAATATTGAAAATGGTGGTTCATTAACGATTATTGCAACAGCATTAACTGAGACTGGTTCTAAGATGGATGAAGTAATCTTCGAAGAATTTAAAGGTACTGGTAATATGGAGCTTCAGTTAGACCGTCGTTTGTCAAACAAACGTATTTTCCCAGCTGTGGATGTCAACTTATCAAGTACTCGTCGCGAAGATTTGTTGATGGATCCGGAATATATGAATCGTATCTGGATATTGCGTAATTATTTATCAGATATGACACCGGTAGAAGCAATGGAATTTTTACATGATCGTATGTCGAAAACAAATTCGAATGAAGAATTTTTGATTTCGATGAATGATAATTAAGATATTTCAATAACTATTGATAGATGGTCGTTTACAAACTGTAAGCGACCATTTTTTTTATTTTTAATAAATATAAATAGCATGGTTTTATTTAAATTGTAATGTTGACATTGCAATTTATTCATAAATGATTTTACATTTGTATAGCTAAAAGATGGCTATGCAATCATTTTTTGAAACACATAAGTACCTGCTTAAGCATTTAGGTACGCCTGTTAAAAGAGGACTGATGGACCGAATTGATCGGGATCACCGGTTAATAGGTATTAAGGGTGCAAGAGGGGTTGGAAAAACTACTTTTCTTTTAGATTTTGCCAAAAGAGAGTTTGGGTTTGATAAATGCTGTTTGTATGTCAATCTCAATAATCTATACTTCACAGAAAGATCCATTATTTCATTTGCCGACGAATTTCGAAAAAAAGGAGGGACAACTTTGATTTTAGATCAAGTTTATAAGTATCCCGAATGGTCGAAGGAGTTGAAATATTGCTACGATAATTTTACCGATTTAAAAATAGTATTCAGTGGATCGGCTGTTATGCGTTTGCGCAAGTCTGATTTGAAAGACTGTGTAAAAGTGTATAATCTCGAAGGATTTTCATTTCGCGAATATGTAAATATGGAAGCAGGAACTGATTTTCTATCATATTCATTTGATGAAATTATTAATAATCATGTTGAAATTTGTGAGAAAATAACCAGTGAGGTTAAGCCATTGGCTTATTTTTCAAATTATCTGGAGCATGGATATTATCCTTTTTTTCTTGAGAAACGTAATTATCTCGAAAATGTAGTGAAGAATATTAATTTGATACTAGAAATTGATATTAGTTATCTTGAGCAAATTGAATTGAAGTATTTACCAAAATTGCGTAAATTGCTTTACTCGATTGCAAAAGTTGCTCCTTTTCAGCCAAATGTGAGCCGTTTAAGTCAAGAGATTGAGACTTCGAGAGCAACAATAATGAATTATCTGAATTATCTTAAGAATGGACGGGTAATTAGTCTATTATTCGAAGATAGTGAAGTGGCAAAAAAGCCAGCAATGGTTTATATGCATAATTCCAACTTATTATCGTCGGTTATGCATGGTGAAGTAGAGCAATCGAAATTAAACCGCACTTTTTTTCTTAATCAGCTTGGAATTGAAAATCAAATCGATTTAAGTTCTTTGGGTGATTTTTGTGTAAATAAGAAGTACGATTTTACGATTATTGAAGAAGGACAATCAAAGAAGAATGGTTATGATGGGTGGTATGCTCATGATATGCTTGAAGTGGGGTGCGAAAAAGAAGTGCCGCTTTGGTTGTTTGGATTTTTGTACTAGAATTTAATTCTTTAAGAATTATATATTGAATATAACCAATTAATTATTAGGAGTATATAAAATGGCTAAAGAAAAAAAGTTTATTACTTGTGATGGTAATCAGGCTGCTGCACATGTCGCTTATATGTTTAGCGAAGTTGCTGCAATCTATCCAATCACACCATCTTCTACAATGGCTGAGTACGTCGATGAATGGGCTGCCAGTGGAAGAAAAAATATTTTTGGAGAAACAGTAAAAGTTGAAGAAATGCAATCGGAAGCTGGTGCTGCCGGAGCAATGCATGGTGCACTTCAAGCAGGTACACTTTGTAATACATTTACTGCATCTCAAGGATTGTTGTTAATGATTCCTAACATGTATAAAGTGGCTGGTGAGTTGCTTCCGGGTGTTTATCATGTTTCGGCTCGTTCATTAGCATCACATGCACTTTCTATTTTTGGTGATCACCAAGATGTTATGGCAGTTCGACAAACAGGTTGTGCTATGTTTGCAACAGGTTCAGTACAAGAAGTAATGGACTTAGCTGCAGTAGCTCACTTCGCATCGTTAAAGTCTCGTGTTCCTTTTGTTCACTTTTTTGATGGATTCCGTACATCTCATGAGATTCAAAAAATCGAACAATTGGATATTGAAGATCTTGAACCATTATTGGATAAAGGAGACCTTCAGGCATTCCGTGATCGTGCACTAAACCCTGAGCATCCTGTAGCTCGTGGTATGGCACAAAACCCTGATATCTACTTTCAGGCTCGCGAAGCTTGTAATCCTTATTACGATACTGTAGCAGATACTGTTGATCACTATATTAAAGAGCTTAACAAAATTACAGGTCGTAAATATGGTTTGTTTGATTACTATGGTGCCGAAGATGCAGAACGTGTAATCATAGCAATGGGTTCTGGTTGCGAAGCAATCAAAGAAGGAATTGATGAGTTAGTTGCTAAAGGTGAAAAAGTAGGTATGGTTGCAGTACACTTGTACCGTCCATTCTCAGCTAAACACTTCTTGGCAGCTGTACCAGATACTGCTAAGAGAATTGCAGTACTTGACCGTACTAAAGAACCTGGTGCAACTGGTGAGCCTTTATATCTTGATGTAAAAGATACTTACTATGGTAAGCCAAATGCTCCTGTAATCGTAGGTGGTCGTTATGGTCTTTCATCTAAAGACTTTACGCCAGCTCAAGTAGTATCTATTTACGAAAACTTAGCTTTACCAGAGCCTAAAAACGGTTTTACAGTAGGTATTGTTGATGATGTTACATTTACATCTCTTCCACCAAAAGAAGAAATTGCATTAGCAAACGGACCTTTCGAAGCTAAATTCTATGGTTTAGGTGCTGATGGTACTGTTGGTGCCAACAAAAACTCAATTAAAATTATTGGTGATAACACTGATAAATATTGTCAAGCATATTTTGCTTACGACTCTAAAAAATCAGGTGGATTTACGTGTTCTCACCTTCGTTTTGGTGATGATCCAATTCGTTCAACATATTTGGTAAATACTCCAAACTTTGTAGCATGTCACGTTCAAGCTTACTTGCATTTATATGATGTAACAAAAGGTTTGAAAAAGGATGGTACTTTCTTATTAAACACAGTATGGTCTGAAGAAGAAGTGAAGAAAAATCTTCCTGATAATGTAAAATCATACTTAGCTAAAAACAACATTAGCCTTTACACAATTAATGCAACTGATATTGCTGATGAAATTGGTTTAGGTAATCGTACAAATACAATTCTTCAATCTGCATTCTTTAAAATTACTGGCGTAATTCCTTACGAACAAGCAGTAGAGCAAATGAAGAAATTTATCGTAAAATCATACGGTAAAAAAGGAGAGAAAATCGTTAATATGAACTACGCTGCTGTTGATAAAGGTGGCGAGGTTGTAAAAATTGAAGTTCCTGCAGAATGGGCTGAACTAGGTGGTTCATTAGAATACCCAACAGAAGGTACTAAATTTGTTAATGATGTTGTACGCCCTGTTAATGCTCAGGTTGGAGATGATCTTCCTGTTTCTGCATTCAAAGGTCGCGAAGATGGTACTTGGGATCAAGGTACATCTAAATATGAAAAACGTGGTGTTGCAGCAAAAGTTCCAGTTTGGAATGCTGAAAACTGTATTCAGTGTAACCAATGTGCTTATGTTTGTCCTCACGCTGCTATTCGTCCATTTGTATTAGACGAAAAAGAAGCTGCTGATTTCAAAGGAGAGACTCTTGATGTAAAAGCTCCTGCAGCTTTAAAAGGAATGCAATTCCGTATTCAGGTTGATGTTCTTGACTGTTTAGATTGTGGTAACTGTGTGGATGTTTGTCCGGGTAAAAAAGGTGCTAAAGCTTTAGAAATGGCTCCAATTGCACAAGAATTACCAAATCAGGAAAACTGGGATTATTGTGTTGAAAATGTTACTTCTAAGCAAGCATTAGTAGATACAAAAATGAATGTTAAGAATTCGCAGTTTGCTACACCATTATTCGAGTTCTCTGGTGCTTGTTCTGGTTGTGGTGAAACTCCATATATCAAATTAATCTCTCAATTATTTGGTGATCGTCAAATGGTAGCAAATGCAACTGGATGTACCTCTATTTACTCTGGTTCTGCTCCATCTACTCCATATACAATGAACGAAAAAGGATGTGGTCCAGCTTGGGCTAACTCTTTATTCGAAGATAATGCTGAGTATGGTTTAGGTATGGCTATCGCTAATGAAAAAATGCGAGATCGTGTTGAGCGTTTGATGAAAGAAGGTTTAGAGTCTGACAGCTGTTCAGATGAAATGAAAGCTTTATTTACTGAGTGGATCGAAAATCGTAAAAACGGTGAAGTAACTAAAGAAATTTCTAGAAAACTTTCTCCAATGATAGACGCTTGTACTGGAGATGTTTGTGCAGAATTAGCTAAGGTTAAACAATATATCACTAAAAAATCTCAATGGATTATTGGTGGTGACGGTTGGGCTTACGATATCGGTTACGGTGGTTTAGATCACGTTTTGGCTTCTGGCGAAGATGTAAATGTATTAGTTGTTGATACTGAGGTTTACTCTAATACAGGTGGTCAGGCATCAAAATCTACTCCTGTAGGTGCAGTTGCTAAATTTGCTGCTTCAGGTAAAAAAATCCGTAAAAAGGATTTAGGTTTGATGGCAACAACTTATGGTTATGTATATGTAGCTCAAATTGCTATGGGTGCTAACCAGGCTCAAACATTTAAAGCTATCCGCGAAGCTGAAGCATTTGATGGTCCTTCAATCATTATTGCTTATGCTCCATGTATCAACCATGGTTTAACAGCTGGTATGGGTAAAGCACAAACAGAACAGAAAAAAGCTGTTGAGTGTGGATATTTCCAACTTTGGAGATTTAATCCTGATTTAGAAGCTGAAGGTCAAAATCCATTCCAATTAGACTCAAAAGAGCCAGATTGGTCTAAGTTCCAAGACTTCTTAAAAGGAGAAATCCGTTATACATCATTGATGAAACAATTCCCTGCTGAAGCAGAAGAATTATTTAAAGCAGCTGAAGAAAACGCAAAATGGCGTTACAACGGCTATGTACGTCAATCAAAAATGGAATTCTAAGAGTTAGAAAATCTAAATATGAAAGGCATCCTTTTCGAAGGGTGCCTTTTTTTATGCGTGTATACCTCGGTAGTATCGTTGTATAATGAATTGTTATGTTTAAATAGTGTAGGCAATTCATTAAATATTCTATATTGTTGATTGTAATTCAATAATTTTATGATGCCTGCTATTGGCAGGTTTTATGGTGTTTTTGATCCACTCATACAAAAAAATAGTAAAGTTTTATTGAAGATTTATTAAAAGTAATTGCAAAGAGCTGCTATAATTTTATTAATATTATAAATGATTTCTTGAGGATACTGCAGTGCGGATGATGATTGTGGTTGGTAATTACAGGTGGAGTGATTTAGGGTGATTTTGTATTCCTCTTTCCTAAATCCGAATAAGCTATGGCTTTCTTCTTACATTAGGAAATGTTGCGGGATTTTAACGAAAATTGGCGTCAGGGTAATCTTAGGTTGAAAAATCTTCATTTTAATAACTAAATAAATCTAAGTATGAGCAACAAACGAGTTTACACCTTCGGTAATGGTAAAGCCGAAGGAAGATCTGATATGAGAAATCTACTGGGCGGAAAAGGTGCCAACCTCGCCGAAATGAATCTGATTGGAGTTCCCGTTCCGGCAGGTTTTACTATTACCACCGATGCATGTACAGAATATAACGAAATGGGTCGCGATAAAATGGTGGGCCTGTTACGTAGCGAAGTTAAAGAAGCAATGAAAAAAGTCGAAGAAACCATGAATATGGAATTCGGCTCAAAAGATAATCCCCTTTTAGTATCAGTTCGTTCCGGTGCACGTGTTTCTATGCCGGGTATGATGGATACGGTTCTGAACCTTGGAATGAATGATGAGTCGGTTTTAGCAGTCGCTAAAAAATCGGGAAATGAGCGTTTTGCCTGGGATTCATATCGTCGTTTTGTTCAAATGTATGGCGATGTGGTTTTGGGGATGAAACCCGAATCGAAAGAAGATATTGATCCATTTGAGGAAATTATGGATCAGGTGAAAGAAGCTAAAGGTGTTGAAAACGATACTGATTTAGGAGTAGATGATTTAAAAGACTTAGTAGTTAAGTTTAAGGCAGCAGTTAAAAAAGTTACAGGCCATGATTTTCCGGTTGATCCATGGGAACAATTATGGGGTGCAGTAGCTGCAGTTTTTGATAGCTGGATGAATCCACGTGCTATTTATTATCGCCAGATTAACCAGATTCCTGCTGAGTGGGGAACTGCGGTTAATGTGCAGGCGATGGTATTTGGTAATATGGGTGAAAACTCAGGTACAGGAGTAGCTTTTACGCGTGATGCTGCTACTGGTGAGAATATATTTAATGGTGAGTATTTAATTAATGCTCAAGGTGAAGATGTGGTGGCTGGAGTTCGTACACCACAGCAAATTACCAAAGAAGGATCGCTTCGTTGGGCTAAATTAGCTAAAGTTTCAGAAGACGAAAGAGCTGCTAAGTATCCTTCATTAGAAGAAGCAATGCCAAGTGCTTTTGCCGAACTGTTTGAAGTGCAGGAAAAATTAGAAGATTATTTTAAAGATATGCAGGATTTAGAGTTTACCATTCAGGATGGCAAGCTTTGGATGTTGCAAACACGTAATGGAAAACGTACTGCTGCAGCAATGGTTAAAATTGCCATGGATATGTTGCGCGAGGGTATGATTGATGAAAAAACAGCTGTTCTTCGGCAGGAACCAAATAAATTAGATGAGTTATTGCACCCAGTATTCGATATGGATGCAATGGTGAAAGCTACAGTGTTGGCAACAGGTTTACCTGCTTCGCCTGGTGCAGCCACAGGTCAGTTGGTTTTCCATGCTGATGAAGCAGGGAAATTTCCGGTTACTATTCTGGCCCGTATCGAAACGTCTCCCGAAGATTTGGAAGGAATGGATATAGCACAAGGTATTTTAACTGCTCGTGGAGGTATGACTTCGCATGCGGCTGTGGTGGCTCGTGGTATGGGTAAATGTTGTGTGTCGGGTGCTGGCGAATGTAAAATTGATGCCAAAGCCCGTACGTTAACAGCATCTGGTAAAACCTTTAAAGAAGGTGATTGGATCTCCTTGAATGGTTCTACGGGTGATATTTATGAAGGTAAAATTGCAACAAAAGATCCTGAATTAAGTGGTGATTTTGCTGAGATTATGGAGTTGGCAGATAAATTCCGTAAAATTGACGTTCGTACGAATGCTGAGACTGAAAGAGATGCTAAAGTGGCTCGTGAATTCGGAGCTCAAGGTATTGGGCTTTGTCGTACAGAGCATATGTTTTTTGAAGGAGAACGTTTGATTCGTATGAGAGAAATGATACTTGCTGATGATGAAACTGGTCGTCGTAAGGCATTGGATAAATTGTTGCCAATTCAACGTCAGGATTTTAAAGATGTATTAAATACGATGATAGGCTTCCCTGTTACTATTCGCTTGCTTGATCCACCATTGCACGAATTTGTTCCTCACGAACAAGATAATCAGGAATCAATGGCTAAGGAAATGGGAGTGTCTGTCGATGTGATTAAGAAGAAAGTGGAAGATCTGCATGAATTTAATCCAATGTTAGGGCACCGTGGATGTCGTTTAGGAAATACTTATCCTGAAATTACAGAAATGCAAGCCAGAGCTATTTTAGAAGCAGCATTGGAATTAAAAGCAGAAGGCAAACCAACTTTCCCTGAAATAATGATTCCTTTGGTTGGTACGGTGAAGGAGTTGAAAATGCAGGAAAAAATCGTTCGCGAAATAGCTGATCAGGTTTTTAAAGAAAAAGGTACTAAGGTTGATTATATGGTGGGTACAATGATTGAAATTCCACGTGCTGCTCTTACTGCTGATGAAATTGCTGAAGTAGCTCAATTCTTCTCGTTTGGTACTAACGATTTAACACAGATGACTTTTGGTTATTCTCGTGATGATGCTGGTAAATTCTTACCTGTTTATTTGAAACAAGGTATTCTTAAAAATGATCCATTCCAGGTATTGGATCAAGAAGGTGTTGGACAATTAGTGCATACCGGAATTGAAAAAGGGCGTAAAACTAATCCAATTCTTAAAGTTGGTATTTGTGGTGAGCATGGAGGTGAACCTTCATCGGTTGAGTTCTGTGTAAAAGCCGGAATGAACTATGTAAGTTGTTCTCCTTTCCGAGTGCCTATTGCCCGTCTAGCAGCTGCACAGGCTAGTCTTCGTTAAATTATTAAATGCTTAAAATAAATAAGGTCGCTCGTTTGGGCGACCTTTTTAATGAAGAATGGTAAATAGTATCACTATCCTCTAATATCTAGCTTCTAAAATCTATCAATCTGATCTCATTGATAGTTGAGAATAATAGTCTTTAAACTACTTTTATCCACCACCCCCGACTGACGCCAAACGCTGTTTCCGTCTTTAAAGATGGCAAGAGTAGGTACTCCTCTGATCTGAAATCGTTGGGCAATTTCCGGATTCTTATCTACATCAATCTTGATGATCTTCACCTTGCCTTCCATCTCTTGAGATAATTCTTTAAGAATGGGAGCTTGTACTTTACAAGGTCCACACCACTCTGCAAAGAAATCGACTAATACAGGTGTTGGCGATTGTATGATGTTATTGAAATTTCCTCTCATGTATTTTATTTATGAAGCAAAATTATATGAAGTGCTTAAAAATTCTGCAATTATTTTGGGGTAGTGAGACTCATATTTCTCTTTTACCCACTCCTTAAACTGGTTTTGTTCTTCATGGTTTAACCACTGTAATGACTTTTCCAGTTCTTTTTTAAATAATTCCGGATTTTCACTCACACTAGTCAATACTTTTTTCTGGTGCTCCAACATGATTGTAGTTTTTATTAATTTGTAGTTAGATTTATATGGTTAAAAGAGCCTTTTATGCCCCGAGGGCAAAGGTCTTTTTAAGCTTTTGAGTTAAAACAGTGAACCAACCTTTTTTATTGTCTGAAGCTAGATTGATTGTATCTGAATTTTTATCGCCATTTACGGGTATTTCTCGGTAACTAACAGATTCTTTTTTCTTTGGAATCTCAAGAGTTAATACACCTTTTTTAAAGTTTGCTTTAATTTTTTCAGTATTCATATCATCCGAAAGAGCAATTCGTTTTTCAAATTGAAAAACACTCTCATTATTTTTTCTCAACAATGAAGATGTGTTTTTGTATCCTTTAATGATTAATGAATTGTTATCAAGAGATATGCTTAAGTCCTTTTTTGAAAATTCAGGTAAATTAATTTTCCATAGGTGTTTATCTGAATTATGATTATAAGTTGTATTACTGAATTTATTAAACTGAATAAGTGGTTCGTACATACATGCATCAGACCATGTATTTAAAATTCCAAATGGGTTATGATATAAAACTGTTGTTTTCATGGCTTGCAATTTTAATGTTGTAAATTAAATTACTTGTTAATTGCATGTTGTAATTAAATTAAAAGTTATTGCCATATAATGTTACGTAAAAGCATACAATCAACATGGTTATTTTAAACCAACATGTATTATTAACTGATTAAATTGAAAAAAGGGCAGGGGAGCTGCCCTTTAAATCCATTACTTAATAGCAATTTGTTTCGCTGGTTTTGGTTTTACTTCTTCGCGTTTAGGCATTGAAATGTGAAGAATTCCATTTTCGTACGAAGCAGAAATGTTTTCTGATTGAACAACATTTTCAGCTATTGAAAAAGATCGTTGGAAAGATTGATAACTAAATTCGCGTCGGGTAACTTTTTCTCCCTCTTTTTCTTCCGATTCGTTTTTAACTTCCGAAGCGATGGTTAATCGTCCATTGTCGTAGCTAACGTTAAAGTCATCTTTCTTCATTCCTGGAGCGGCAACTTCGATTGTAAACTCGTTGTCGTTTTCCTTAACATTAACAGCTGGCATTGTAGTGTTAGTGTTTGAAAAATTGTTGCTGTTAAAGTCCATCAATTCACCATCAAAAAAGCGGTCAAAGATTGAAGGCATTGATGGAAATCTGTTGTTTGATAATCTAGCAAGTGTCATGGTTAGTTCCTCCAAAATTTAAGTTTAACATTAAATTGTTTTCACATATTCTTGTTTCAAACTAAATGCCAAAAGAAATAGGATCTTTCGTGAAAAATGCGTAATTAACAATCATTCAGTTAAAAAAAATCTTATTACAGAATTAACCATTTTCAATGAATGTATTTTTGGCAGTTTTGAGCAGATAGTTACTGTCATAATGACTTTAAAACTAGTGTTGTAACTGTCAAAATCGCAGTTTCGTTTTTAGAAGGCGTTTGATTTGTTTACAAATGATTAGAATCAAGTTGGCTTAATCTTATTCTGCTATCTTTGTATAAAAATTGTTTATGGGCAGAATTTTGGCTATTGATTATGGCAGAAAAAAGAGTGGTGTTGCAGTTACCGATCCGTTGCAAATAATTGCCAATGGTTTAACAACGGTTTCTTCGCATGAGCTTTTCGATTTTATCGTTAATTATATGAAAGAAGAGGAGGTGGAAAAGATTGTCATTGGACATCCAACTCAAAATTCAGGTGAAGATTCAGAATCAATGAAGTATATTCAGCCATTTGTTAATCGCCTAAAAAACAAGCTTCCTCATATTCCTGTTGTTTGGGTAGATGAACGGTTTACCTCAAAAATTGCGTTTCAGGCAATGATCGATGGAGGTTTAAAAAAGAAAGCCCGACAAGATAAGGCTTTAATTGATAAAGTTAGTGCCACTATTATTTTACAAACATATATGGAACAAAATAGATTATGATATACCCTGTTGTTGTGTACGGACATCCCGTATTAAGGAAAGTTGCGCAAGATATTGACAAAGATTATGAGAATTTAAGTACTGTTATTGAAAATATGTGGGAAACTATGTATTATTCTGACGGTATTGGATTGGCAGCTCCTCAGGTTGGCAAATCAATACGTTTATTTGTTATTGATGCTGACCCAATAAAAGATGAATATCCAGAATTGGAAGGATTAAAAAAGGTTTTTATCAATGCAAAACTAGAGCCTTTAGAAAGTACTGAAGTTTCATTGTCTGAAGGATGTTTAAGTTTACCTACTATCAGAGAAGATGTAAAACGTCCGACGAAAATACGTATTACTTATTTGGATGAGAACTTTGAAGCAAAGGTAGAAGAATACGAAGGTTTTGCAGCTCGTGTCATACAACATGAATATGATCATCTGGATGGAACTCTTTTTATTGATCATTTAAATCCTTTAAAAAAGCGTCTTCTTAAAGGAAAGCTAAATAAGATTTCGAAAGGTGATGTAAGGGTAAGTTACCGAATCAAAACTGCTAAATAATTAGTTTCGATAGTAACTAATAAATGCGGCAGCTAAAGTGTCTTCCGATACTATTTTAAGAGATTCTTCAATAATTACTCCTATGTGCTACTCTCTGTTTTCTGAAATGAAGGAAGGGGAAAGTAGAAAGGAATCATTGGTTGCGGCATCAACCAAAACGCTTAAAACATAAGAATAAATCCGGTTATTGCTAAAGCAAGACCGGGTTTGTTATTTAAAAACAACCTTCGATTCTTAATCATTAATAAGCCATCCACAATGCCATATAGTAGAATGATAAAATCGTCGATACGATCGGTTAAGTGTGTTTGGGTAATCTGAAAGAAAGCATGAATCCACTTATCAATGTTTTCGTGGATGAGTAATATTTCATCCAAAGCCAGAAAAGTAAAACCTTTACTAATCATCAACCAAATAGCTTGTTTCTGTTTCTTAAATGTCAATAGGTTAAGCTTACTATGGATAATAGTTGCATAGCTGAGAATGGAGTTATAAAACCATATTCTTCAAATTTCATAGAAGGTTCTTCTTTTGCTATTCCTCATAAAATAGCAATTATGATTAATCCTCAATTCAGGTTGATTATTAACAAAAGTATAGTCAGAGTCGACAGTTTAGTGTTTTTCATTTTATAAATGAGGTTGGGTTGCTACAGGGTAATTAAAATTAGTGTTTGCATTATCATTTAATTAAATGCTTTAATAGTGTAAAAGGGTTAATTCATAAAAAAAAAGAGGTAAGGTCATCATTTATCTATATTTTTATTTATTAAAGCATACTTAGACTCAAACCCGCATGAGACAAATCTTATCACTTTTGTTGTTTATCTCTTTATTGAGCTGCGTGCCTCAAAAAGACATGATATATCTTCAGGATAAATCCACTTTAGATACATTAGTTAATTATACTAATGCCAATCAAAAAATCAAGATAAAGGCTTTCGACCAATTGTATTTACAGGTTACTTCCTTGGATGATGGTAAAATCAACTTTATGAGTAATGATGCAAACCGTTATGGAGGAGGACGATCGGAGAACGACCTTGCTATGGTGTCTTATGTAGTAGATGATAAGGGATATATTCAATTGCCTATTATAGGTCAGTTTAATGTTATGAATTTAAATACAGATGAGGCAGCAGAGAAGCTTCAGAAGGAATTGGAAATGTATTTGAATGAACCCACTGTAAAAGTGTCATTTGTAAATAAAAATATCACTATTTTGGGGTATGTCGAACATCCCGGAAGGTATTTTTATGCTACCGAGCATATCAATATATTTCAGGCATTGGGTATGGCCGGAGACGTAAATGTATACGGAAACAGAAAGTATGCAGTAGTAGTTCGCGAAGAAAATAATCAGGTTTCGAAGCAGCGAATTGACCTAACAGATGTTGATCTATTAGGTGAAAGTGCTTTTTATCTAAAGCCAAACGATGTGGTTTATATTGAGCCTATGAACAAGCGTAAGTGGGGTATTGATACCTTCCCATGGGCCTTAATACTATCGGGTATTACAACATTTATTTTAGTGGCCAACTATATAAATAATGATTAATGAATAGTCCTCAGCAAAATAATAGTAAAGATCAATATCTCGATCTTCGAAGAGTTGTTGGAATAGTAAGAAAGAAGTGGTATTACTATGTTATCGCCATTGTCGACTTCATTCTTTTGGCCTTTGTTTTAGGTAAAGTAATTGCACCTACTTATGAGGTGTCATCGAGTATTTATATTAAAGAAAATACTGGTTTGCAGAGTCAAAAAGCTACTGAGTTTTTGCAAAGTTTTCAGTTATTCGATCAAAAAAGAGCATTTCAAAATGAGATGTTGATACTTAAATCAACTCCTTTAATTATTCAAACTGTTGAACAGCTGAATCTTGAAGTTGAATATTATCAAACATCAAACCTGATTGAAAAGGAAGTATATACAGATGCTCCATTTGTAGTATTATACGATTCCAGTCATGTGCAGGCTATCGATGTTAAGTTTAGTCTTGAGTTTATGTCAGACGGTAAGTTTAATATAGAAGCTGATGGTAATGAGGTTGATGTAATAAATTATAATACCGGATTGGTCAAAAAACGTCAGGGAGCAGTTTCTTTAAATTCGGCTTATTTTCAGTCTGATAATGTTTTCGGCGATTTTTATCGTTTTCAAATTTTTTTGAAAGATGCTTCTAAATTACAAGATATTGTAGGAAAGAAATACAGTTTTGTTTTTAAAGATAAAAATGCCGTTGTAAGAGGAATTAAAGATAATTTGAAGGTTGCACCGGTTAATCCGGAGGTTAGTATTGTAGAGATCAAATTAAAAGATCACTCGTATGTAAAGGCAACTGATTTTGTGACTACTCTTACTGATATTTATCTAAAGAAAAACCTGAATCGTAAAAACCATTTGGCACAAAATACCATTGCATATATAAATTCGCAGCTTGATGAAATATCAGATTCATTGAGTGTGGCCGAACATCGTCTGGAAAGTTTTCGTTCGGGTAATCAGGTAATTGATATAAGTAGTAAAGCAGGGCGAATTTATGAACGGATGCATCAACTCGAGCTGGAAAAATCATCGGTAGATAGACAGTATCAATATTATCAGTATCTCGATGAATTTTTTAAAGCTAATGACGATTTAAGTGATTTAGTGGTTCCTTCATCTATGGGAATTACTGATCAGAATTTGAATGATTTGATGCGCGATCTAATTTTATTAGTCAATCAACGAAGTGAACTGATTGGTAAAAAGCAGGAGAAAAGTCCGTATTTAAAAAATATTGAGATTCAGATCGAGAGTTTGAAGCGTCCGATTGTTGAAAATATTGAGTTTTCGATAAAAACATTGGATCGAACATTAGCTGATCTAACTTCCAAAATAAGTGAGATGAAGCGTGATTTGGAAGATTTGCCAAGAACAGAACGTCAGTTGGTTGGTTTCGAGCGTAAGTTTCATTTGAATGATGCCATTTATACCTTTTTGTTGCAGCGTAGGGCGGAAGCACAGATTGCTAAAGCTTCGAACTTACCAGAACATGAAATTGTTGAGCCAGCTAGATTGGATCGTCAGGTTTTTCCTGATCCACGCATAAACTACTCATTAGCCATCTTATTGGGAGTATTGGTTCCATCAATGTTAATTATGCTTATTCGTTTTTTTGATGACAGAATTAAAGGAGAACAAGAGCTTGATGAATTCAATCAATTGCCATTTCTGGGGTCTATCTTAAAAAATACAGAAAAATCGGATGTTGTTGTTGCTGAATATCCAAAATCGGCTATTGCAGAAACTTTCAGAACCATTCGAACTAATTTATTCTTTTTTATAAAACGCGAAACACATAAAACAATTCTGGTAACTTCGAGTGTAGCTGGCGAAGGTAAAAGTTTTGTTTCTCTAAATCTGGCATTATCGCTAGCTCATATGGGTAAGAAAGTGATTGTGCTTGGATTTGATTTGCGAAAGAGTAATCAGTACTCAAATCTGGTTGAAGATTATAAAAACGGATTAGCATCCTATTATGTAGGTAATAAAGCATTGGTGGACATAATACATTCCACTGAATTTAAAGGACTTGATGTAATTACTCCTGGAGTTATTCCTCCAAATCCGTTGGAGTTGATAGCCAGCGAAACAACAAAAGATATTTTCAAGAGCTTGCGAAAGCAATACGATTATATTGTGGTTGATTCGTCTCCGGTTGGAGTGGTTAGCGATGCCTTTTTATTAATGGATTATTCAGATATTAATGTATTCGTAGTTCGCGAGAACTTTAGTGAAAAGAGTATTGTTAATTCTGTTTTTTCAGATATGAAAAAAAAGGATGTCAAGAATCTGGGAATAGTTTTAAATTCCAGTCGATTAGAAGATCGCAAGTATCGCTACGAATATTACAATAAGTATAACTCAGAAGAAACCAGGCTTAATTAAATGCAAAAAGAAGCGAATCAAAAACCATCGGTTTGTATTGTTATTCCACGGTATGTAACTTTCAGTACCGGAGGTGCTGAAATTCAGGTTTATTATCTGGTAAATGAGTTGCTGCAGAGAGGTTGGAATGTTGAAATAGTTTGTGCTGCCAAAGGTTTGGAAGAGCAAGTCAAAAAGAGCGATTATTACGATGAACGCATTTCGTTTTATTATTATCGTAAACAAACGATACGTTCTTTTGAATTTTTCTCTGTGTTTTTTCTTTTGTTTAAAACGAAATCCAGAGCTTATTATCAACGTACCGATTTTGCCTTAACTGCTGCCTGCGCATTATTTTGTAAGCTCAAGCGAAGAAAGATGCTTTACGTGCTGGCACAGGATAAAGATGCAGAACGTAAAAAGTACCGTAAACTTTTTCGCTCCTTTACTTATCAGTCAAAAACAAAAAAGATGATCCGGAAAATAGATTTCTTTTTGATTGATAAGATGGTAGAATGGGGCAAAAGAAATGCACGTTTGGTTATAGCGCAAAATAAATTACAAAAAGAGACATTTAAACGCTCATTTCGTAAAAAGCCCATTGTAATTCCCAGTTCTTTCCCTCCAATAGAAAACCTGGAAGATAATAAGGAGAACATTGTTTTATGGGTGGGTAATATGACTCCTGATAAGCGCCCTGAGCTTTTTATAGAGATGGTGCGTAATTTGAAACAAAGAGAAGGATGGCGCTTTGTAATGATTGGTAAACCAAATAAGGAAATTGAGGAATATAAAGGTGATGAGGTTGAAATATTGGGAGAATTGAGTTATCACGATACATTGGAGTGGTTTATAAAGTCCACTGTGTATGTAAATACGTCATCACGCGAGGGGATGCCCAATACATTTATACAAGCTTGGTTTACTAAAGTATTGGTGTTGAGTTTGGCGGTCGATCCGGATAAGATGTTAAGTGAACTACAGCGAGGAAATGTTTTTAATGATAATGTAAAGGCAATGTCTGCCTTTGTAGATAGGATTATTTCAGGAGAAGAAGGATTTAATTTAAAGTTAGAGAATGCTATCATGAGGGCTTCAAGAGAGTTTGATCTTAAGAAGAATGTAGATAAGTTAACGGCATTATTTAAAGTTAGATGAGGGTTGTACATGTAACTGGTAAGGATTATTTTGGCGCAGGCAGGGCTGCATATCGTTTGCACAAAGGTTTGCAATTGTCTGGTGTCGATTCTCTGATGTTAGTTGGAGATAAGCATTCTGATGATCCTTCGGTTATTAATATACAACAAGGCCTTTATAAACGTTTTCGAAAGAAACTGTTAATTAAACTCGAAAAATATTGGCTACAAAAAGCTGGAAAACAAAATGATCATATGTTTTCATCAGGCATTCATGCTTTTTCAGTAGCATCCAAAATAAATTCATATAATGCTGATGTTGTTCATATTCATTGGATCAACAGGGGCTTTATGAAGTTGAGTGATATTCTGCAAATAAAGGCTCCTGTTTTCATTACCATGCACGATATGTGGTATTTTACGGGCGGTTGCCATTACGAAAAAGGTTGCGAGCATTTTCAGGATGGCTGTGGGCGATGTCATGTTCTGAATTCAGAAAACACCAATGATGCCAGTCGTGTAATTAATGCCTTAAAAGATAGGATTTATAAGCGAAAAGAGATTCACTTTATTGCTCCAAGCACCTGGATGTATTCCGAAGCACTTCGGAGTAGTCTTTTGCATGATCAACAGGTTGTTCATTTATCGAATGGGATTCTAGCTAAACAATTCGATTTACAAAGGATTAACAGGGAATTATTGGGGTTTAATTTTGATAAAAAGTTGGTTTTATTTGCTGCAGTAGATGCTACATCTGATGAAAACAAAGGTTTCCATTTACTTAATCAGGCGATAGATCTTTTGGATAAAAATCGTTTTGAGCTAATTGTTATTGGCGGTTCAAAAGATGATCAGTTTCCTGAAAAAGATATTACAATACACAGTGTTGGATATATCGGTGATGATGCAACTCTCATTCAATATCTTTCGGTGGCAGATGTAGTTGTTGTACCATCCATGCAAGAGAACCTGTCGAATCTGATAATGGAGTCATTGTCTTGCTCAAAACCCGTCGTCGCTTTTCAAACGGGAGGAAATGGTGATATGATTAAACATCAGTATAACGGCTATTTGGCTTCCCCATTTAATATTCACGATTTAGCTGATGGAATTCGTTGGTGTGTTGATGAAAAGCGAAGCGAAGAATTGTCTTTAAATGCCAGATCAACAATTGAAAATAATTTTGATATAGAAGTGGTTAGTCAAAAGCATATTGATTTATATACAAAAATATTGAATGATGGCAGCAATGATTAATAAAACAAAGACTGTTGATTATCTGCTGGTGTATTTTCTGGTGGCCTTTTCCGGTATTCCTTTTTTTTATAGGTCGCGGATAGAGGTGTTGATTGTGTTTACATTATTTCCATTATGGGTATTTATTTATCGCCAACGAAAAATTGATAAATTCATTGTTTATTATTTGGCCGGTGTTTTATTAATTCAGGCAGGACAGGTGTTCAAATTTTATTATCTGCCTTTTTCAACATTTGTTGGTTTGCATGCTCGTATTTTATTTGCCTATCTTACATTGAAAGCGGTTGATAAACGTTTTGTCGAGTACTATGTGCATTTAATTGTTTTGTCGGTAATAGTAAGTTGGTTCTTCTATTTACCCTCGTACTCATCTTCTTTTGAATATTTTTTAAGTCACACTTTGGCACCTTATTTCGAGCATCCTTTTATAAAAGAATCCAACTATAAGTACTTCGATAATGTAATTTTATATACCATCAATACTAAAGGAGAAGGCTTCTTATTGTTGAAACGTAACTCTGGTCCGTTCTGGGAACCTGGTGCTTTTTCAGGCTTCTTGATTGTAGCACTTCTCTTGAATATTATCCGTAAAAGATATTTGTGGAACAAGGGCAATGTTGTTATAATGTTGGGATTAATCAGTACTTTTTCAACAACGGGTTTAATAGCCTTGTTTTACGTTATTACTTCGTATTATTTAATACATCAGAATATAAAACGACGCATTGTTTTTGTTCCGTTGCTAATAGGAAGTGTTATTTATCTTTTTGTTTCAGTTGATTTTATTGGTGATAAAATTGTTCAAAAATTGTCGTTCTCCGATCAAACCTATAATACACGATTTAAAAGTGCTCAAATCGATTTAATTGATTTTACAGAGAGTCCCTTGGTTGGTCTGGGACGGTCGGAGCAAACGCGATTTGCGGAAGAACAAAATGCTCGAAAAATTCATCGAAACAATGGTGTTACCAACTTGCTGGCCAGTTATGGTATTTTTGCTTTTATCATCTACTTTTTTTTGATGTGGCACGGAGCACGCCAATATTGTCATTATCGAAATTTTAACCCTGTTTTCGCACTTTATGTGCTTGGTGGAATATGGTTGATTGGTTTTTCGGAGGTATATTTTACTAAAGTTTTTTTTATTGCCCTTACGTTATTGTCCGTGTTATATGGTTTGCCCGAAGCAGAAGAGGAGGTGAGTGATGGTAACTCCTAGTTTATTTATTGTGATTGCGGTCCATAATCGTAAACAACAAACAGAGCAATGTTTGAAACAATTGGCTTCTCAAACTATTACTTCTTTTAATGTTGTTTTGGTTGATGATGGCTCTGATGACGGAACCAATGAATTGGTTTATTTTAATGCGCTATCGGTTCATTTGGTAACTGGTGATGGATCCTGGTGGTGGACACGTTCGATGAATGAAGGTGTTAAGTACAGTCTTAAACAAGGTGCTGACTTGATTTTTACCTTAAACAACGATGTGTTTTTTTCAACTACCTTAATCGAAGATTTATTGCAATTGCATCAAAAGCATCCTCAGGCGATGATAGGTTGCTTAAATACATTTGTGGGCACCAAGGAATACAATTTTTTTGCGGGTGTTAAAGCTATTCATTGGTGGAAAGGCAAGGATATCAAATATAAAAAAGCTTTTACGGAGTACAGTACTGAAATGACAGGTTTGCATCCCACCAAATGTTTGCCCGGCAGAGGCACATTAATTCCTCGCAAAGTATTTGAAGCGATTGGGCTGTATGATCATTGTAATTTTCCGCAATATGCAGCAGATTACGATTTTGCATTGCGGGCAGGCAAGGCCGGGTTTAATGTTTTTATTAGCTGGGATATTAAGATTCAGTCGGTATTGGAAACAACGGGGCAAGGGCGTACTTTTATTAAGCAGTCGTGGGCAAAATTCTTCAAATCGTTTTTTAATCCTTATTCGGCTACAAGCTGGCGTATGTGGACCAAGTATTATGGTAAACATGCAGGTTGGCAGATGGTTAGCGGATTGCCTATTCAGTTTCTGCGTTTGTGGGTTTCATTTATTCGTAAACAAAATCAACAGGAGGCAGTGAGATGATGTTGTCATTTATAGTTATTGGCCGAAACGAAGGTAAGCGTCTTCATGCGTGTCTTCTGAGTATCGAAAAGGCCATAAAAGAATATAGTTTGCAAGGCGAGATTATCTACGTCGATTCTCAATCAACTGATGATAGTGTTAAGCTTGCAAAATCCATCAACGCTTGTCGTGTTTTTCGCATTACAGGTACCTATAACTCTGCCATTGCACGAAATATTGGAGTAAAAGAGTCCTTGTCAGATAATTTGATTTTTCTCGATGGAGATATGCAGCTCGAAGCATCTTTTCTTCCTTGTATTATGGATGATATTGGAGATTTAAAATACGATTTTGTTTCGGGTAATTTTGTCAACCATTACTACACTGTTAATGGAGAGTTTATTCGACAGGATTATTATAAAAAGATATATTGTGTCAATGATACTTACCAATCTACAACAGGGGGACTTTTTGCCATAAAAAAACGACTTTGGAACGAAGTAGGTGGGATGTGTTCATATTTTAAAAAAGCACAGGACCTGGAGTTAGGATATCGCCTGGCTGCTAACGGACATTTGCTTTTGCGCAAGAAGGAAGTAATGGCAACTCATTATACTGTAAATTATCAAGATGTTAAGCGATTGTGGAAATCGTTTAGTAATGGTGCTGCAATTTATCCCAGAGCTGTGTTATATCGCACTCATCTAACCAATAAATATGTTTTGAAACGTGTGTTAACCAGCGATCCGACTTTACTTGTACTGGTTGGGAATGTATTATTAGCATTGATAATGCAGAATGGATGGATACTGTTATTGTATCCGTTCTTATTGATAGTGGCTGTGTTTTATCGCCATCGAAAAAAGCTTTCTTCTGATATTTTTCAACGATTGTTGATACATTTCATAAGAGATGTTTTTAATTTATTGGCATTCGTTTTCTTTTATCCATCTAAAAAAATTAAAGTTGAATATGAAGCGCTTTAATCGAAATATAGAAAGCTGTTTAATGCGTTTTACAATCCTGTTTCCTTTTAAGTGTTTAAGAGCTTGGGCGGCAAAAGAATTAGTTGTCGTTAACTATCACAGTATACTGGGATGGGATCCGGATCCGACTATTAATAATAATATATACAGAACAGTTGATCAGTTAGCAAAAGACCTTCAGTTTTTTCAAAAACACTATTCGATAATTAATGCTTCTGATTTGATTAATAATCACGCTTTACCCAAAAATGCGTTAGTAATAACCATTGATGATGGCTTGCAATCGGTTTATAGTTTGATGTACCCCGTTTTTAAAAAGGCAGGAATTAAACCAGCTCTGTTTATAAATCCTGATTTTGTTGATAATAAAGAAGTTCATTTTATCAGAAAGCGAAATTTGGTTATTCAACAACTGGATAGCTTGGAAACGGAGCATGCAAATAATTTGGCTAAATGGATGAATGAGAGAAGTCTGGATGTTAAACAATTAAAGGATCAACTCAATACCATCCAATATCATCAACGGGCCTTGCTCGATGAATTGCAATCTATGCTGGATGTATCTGTTCCGGATTTTTTATCACAGAATCCAGTCTATTTATTAATAGATGAGATTACAAAGATGTTGAACGATGGTTTTGAGTTGGGTGGGCATAGTATGGATCATGCTCCATTTGAGCAATTAAGTCTGGAGGAACAAACACAACAAGTGAAAGAGAGTATGCAATGGGTAGCAGAGACGTTTAGTATTAATTATCGAATGTTTGCCTTTCCATCTGATGATCGGCCAATTAGCAAAAAGCTGTTTGATAATATAAAAGGCGATGTAGATATTACTTTTGGTGTTCAAGGGTTGAAAAAGGATGTAATACCACATCATTATCATCGCGTCACCATTGAATCATCCCAAATATCGGCAAGGCAAGCCATTAAATTTGAATATCTTAAATATATCTTTAAACGATTAATGAAGAAATCAGTTGTTAAGCGTGCAGAATGATTAACAGGAAAAAAATATTACTTGAAAATACTCTGTGGGTGTATTTGGCTAAGATCGTTACTCAGCTTATTAGCTTGGTGGCCTCTGTAATGGTTTTACGTCAGTTGGATGTTGATATTTATGGAACTTATGTTTTTTTGTTTGGATTGTTTACGGCATATCAATTGGTTATTGTAAGTCCGTTAAAACACGTTTTGTTGCGTTTTGTGCCGGAGTTAAAAAAGTCCATTTCTTCAGCCTCGTTGTTGAGGTTAATTGTGTTGTATGTGGGTATTGCATTGGTAATGGTAGTTGTATTAACCATTAGTGGGATTGTGCTAAAGGATTTTCTTTCTCGTGTTTTTAATATCGAAACGCTTGATTCACATTTTAAGCCTTTTATATTCTTTGTGTTTGCGTATGCCATCAAAATATTGCTGGAGGTTTTGTTGTCAGCATTATTACTACATCGACGAATTGCTGTTTTAAACATTATCATAGCTTTTACCAGGGCTTTAGCTTATCTGGTTTTGTTAAAACAATTAAATGTTAATCTTTTATTGGTTATAGAAGGAGGTGTGTCGCTGATTTATGCCATTCCGGCATTATTGGTGTTACTTCAAGCTTTGTATTCTGATAATACTACTTCGGTGGAGGTAATCAGTAACAGGCAAAAACAACGCATGAGAAAGTTTTGGTTATACTCGTTGTTTACCGAACTGGGGGCCGGCCTCATAGGCCGTACTAGTGATTATTATATTGTGGCAGCACTTTCAAGTCCGTACTTTGTTGGATTATATGGTTTTGCAGTAAAAATTTATGAGCTTTTTTATAAAGTTTTACCCCTTAAAGAGTTTGAATCGGTTCTGAAACCATTGGTTTTTGATAAGTATAGTTCAGAAGGGGAAGCTGATTCATTAAATCGATTTTATAATTTTATAATCAAAGTGTTATTGCCTGTTTTTATTTTGCCGTTTACCTACTTTTTTGTTTTTGGACATGAAATAATCAGCTTACTTTTTGGTGATAAATATTTAGGTGCTTATTGGCCAACGGTTATCATTCTGGCAGGTTTTGTATCTGATGGAATTTTTTATCCCTTAGGCATTCTTATTCATTTAAAAGAGAAGATGCACATTTTGTTGATATCAAGGATTGTGGTTGTTTTTAGTTTAATTGCTGGTATTTTAATGATGAAGCAATATGGAATAACCGGTGTTGCGGTTGCTACAATTTCAGGAGAATTTATTAAAAATATGATGATGTTTTTCATGTTTCGTAAGTCTGCTGGATTAAAATATGAGACTAATATTTTGTCTTCTAATGTTGTTTTAGTTACTGTTTTGTTGTCACTTGTTTATCCGTTGCATTTTATTGAAAATCAGATGTTCTTGTTAATTGTAGGGTCGGTTGTATTTACTGTTGTTTATTGCTTATGTATAATAAATTTCCATCCATTTGATAAGGCAGAATTACAATATTTAGAGTCTATTTTAAAATCTAATTCCAAATTGTCAGGATTTAGTAAGCAAATTATAAAGGTTTTACATAAACTTGTGATACGAAAATAATATGCACAAAACCCAACCTCATATAGCCCTTTTCGGACTGAAAGGATTTCCTGCCATTGGAGGAACTTCTTCGGTTGGCGAGAATCTTGTGCAGCATTTAAACAAAGACTATCGATTTACTGTCTATGCTACCTCTTCTCATTGTTCGGAGAAGAATCCCTACGATAATGTCAGAATGTTTATTATTAAAAAGTACATGCCCCACAAACTGAATGTTTTTTATTATAATCTGATGGGGGCATTACATGCTTTACTCTTTTGTAATTACGATTTGGTTCATACTCATCAGATAGATACTGGTTTTATTGTTCCGCTTCTTCGATTGCGTTATAAAGTGATTTCGACACATCACGGGCGAACTTATAATATGAGTAAATGGGGTATGGGAATGAAGTATTTTTTCAGGTGTACCGAAAAGTTGATGATTCGATTTGCCAATATAGTAACATTTGTTGCAGAAACTGAACGTGAAGCAGCAAGGTTAAAATACCATAAGGAGTTTGTTACAATATGTAATGGTGTTGATCCTGATCAGAAAATAGGGACAAGTGAGGTTGAAAATGATTATATAATGTTTGCTGCAGGTAGGATTATACCACATAAGGGATGTCATGTTTTTCTGGAAGCTCTGAAGAAAATGAATTACCAAGGTAAGATATTAATTGCAGGCGATCATGAACAACTGCCTGAATACAAAAAGCAGTTGGAATTATATAAAGAATTTCTGGATATAACCTTTTTAGGCATGTTGATGAATAAGGCAGAACTATTGGGCTATGTTAAAGGTGCTCAATTATTTGTTTTTCCTTCATTTTATGAGGCTATGTCGATGATGTTGCTAGAGGTTGCTTTGGTTAAAACACCATTAATTTGTAGCGATATAAGAGAAAATACTTTGGTGTTTAATGAGGAAGAGGTTAGCTATTTTAAATCAGGTGACGTGGATGATTTGGCGATGAAGATTCAAAAAGCTCTTTCTTATCCGGACCAAATCACTATAAAAGCCCAAGCTGCTTATCACAAAGCTTGCACGGAATATAATTGGCAAGTATTATCTGAAAAATACAAAGAGCTGTATCAATTTGTCTTGCAATAATTTCTATCATGATCTCATGAATCGAATAACGAAAAATATAATTAGATATTTATTGAGAATTAGGCCAAAAGGATTTGTGTATTTTGGACATGGCGTTTGCAATAATCAGAAATCAGCATATATTGAACATCTTCATATTACAAAAAAACAGTTTATTAAACTCATCCACTTTTGGAAAGATTTAGGCGTACAGTTTATAAGTATGGAGGATTTGCTGCAAATCAGAAAGCAGAATAAAAAGTATAGAAAACCATGGATTCATCTTACTTTCGATGATGGATATCGTAACAATCTTACCACACTATTACCGGTAATGGAGAAGTATAATATTCCATTTACTGTTTTTGTAGCAACCGGATTAATTGAAAAACAAGGTTATATGCCAACCTTTTATATCCGTACGGCTATAATGCATTCGAAAAAAGAATGGGAGTGTACTAAAACTGGTTTAAGGTTAACCAGGTTATTGGATGCTGAATCAAGGCAGAAACTTGCAGATAAGTTATGTTTCTATTATAAGTATTTGCCACATAAAGAAGGGGTGGGGTATATTGAAGAGATAAAAAATCTTTTATGTGAAAAGGAGTGGAATCATTATAAGTCTGTTTATTCCAATGATCAATTAATGTGTGTAGATGAACTGAAATCGCTTAATGATAGTTCGTTGGTTACTTTAGGAACACACAGTCATTCACATATGATATTTCATAACAGGCAAACTCAATCTGATGTGCAGCGAGAGCTAGAGGAACCAAGGCTTTGGCTCGAGGATCAATTGGGGATTAAGGCCGATGTAATGGCTTATCCAAATGGAACTAAATGCGATTATAGTACGGATGTTACTATAAATGCTCAGAAAGTCGGCTATCAGTTGGCGTTTACTACCAACGAGAACTTGGTAAATAGAAAAGAGGAGGATTTATTGCTGCCAAGGTATTTTCTTCATCCAAAAGGAGGAGGTATTGTTAAAACAATGCTTAAGGCTGTTTGGTAAGCCTTAAGATAATGGAAATCTTTTGCCTGACAAATTGTTAATATCCACTATTTGATTGTTTCTTCTAATTGTATGATTACTAATTATTATAAATCATTTTCTATCTCTATAGAAAAGCTATATATTTCTCTGAATTTATAATGAAGAACATGGTCTAATAAAGACCTTAGATATCTGATTATTTGTGCGGGTGCATGTAAGATGTTCGTGGCTTTCAAATCAGTAATTTGTTGTCTTATTTGCATGATGTTAAATGTTTTACAAAAAGGTTACGTTTTTGGTCAAAGAATTTAATAAATAAGACATAAAGATTCGGTATTTCGTCAAAGTAAATGTTGTGAAATAAGGGTGTTTTATGTATGTAAAGTAAAGAATAGTAGGATGTTAGTGTCTTATTGTTGTGTGGATCTTGTTTATTGATTTCATCATTAAATATCTCTAATTTTGACAAAAAATCTAGCATTAAAGAAATGAGAAAAATTTTATCAGTATTTGCAATAGGTGCTTTGCTTATATTTAGTGCATGTGAGAAAGATCATGTAGAAGCACCTGGGGATATTCCTGGAATGGGTAATGCAAGTGGTGAATTAACTTACGACGAAGCGTTTAGTTTACCTGAAGGAATTGAATTAGTTGGAACCATGACTGGAATAGATGAATCATCATCTGTTGCTATTGGTGATGATATGAGTTTAAAGTCAACTTTTGCCAATCAGTCAGTGCAAACTTTTGGTAATTATGGTAGTGGAGGAAGATTCATAAAATTACTTTGTAATCTAAAAAATACTACCAACCAGTACCGCACAGTTTTCTTCCCTCGTGGGTTGTTATGTAAAGTTCATAAAGAAGGATATCAAAATGCAATGTCGCTTCAATGGACTTGGGTTACTATTAAACCTTATGGTTCGCGTACATTTATTTTACACATGTATTGTATCAATTATGGACGCTCAGGTTCGGATGCTCAAAGTGAATTCTCATTCCTGGGTATAACTAATTCACCAACAATGTGGAATTTAATTAATCGTATTGGATGGAGAAAAATAAATTATGAGCATTATTTCGGACATGGATATCCAACAAGCTACTCTTTGAAAGACGAAGCAGTTTCATACGAAAACATTACTTCTGAGCTACAAAATGCTGTATGGTCTGTAACAAATGGAGATGGATTAACAGATGAAAGTATTTCATTTATAGAATCAATTCCTGAGCTGGAAGAAGGTACCTATCCCGACAATTTGGATGATATAGATATTCAACCACCATTCTATTTTGATGAATATACTCCAGCAGAGTAATAAGATACTGAGTTAGATAAACCAAAAGGCTACCTGGAAATGGGTAGCCTTTTTTATTTTTCGGTATTATTTACTTGACAAAAGTATGCTGTTAGGTGTAACTTAATTATGATTACTTAAGTATAAGTATGAGGAATTTTACCTAACAACTTAATACTGGAACAATGAGAAAATACTACTTACCTTTAATTCTATGTTTTTTTGCCCTAAACTTAAGTGCTCAGTCCGGAGGAAGTACTTGTACTGACGCAATAAGCGCTTTTGTAGGAGAGAATACTTTTAGTGGAACTCAACAATCGGAGCAATGGTTCACTTATACAGCCACTCAGAGTAGTAAGGTTATTATTTCGTCATGTGGAGCAGGTGTCGATACTAAAGTGACGATTTATGGAAATAATGGAACCTGTGGTATTAACTTTTTACTTAGAGAAAACGATGATTTCTGCGACAAACAATCAAAGCTTACTTTTTCAGGAACTGCAGGAACAGAATATTTTATTGTTTGGCAAAATCTTTCGGATTCCGAACCTTTTACATGGACAATAGAGGAAACTGACTGGGAACAAGGAGAGGACTGTAATTTGGCTACAGAAGCTGTTGTGGGTAGTACCAATTATTGTGATCATACTTCTGCTGCTGACCAATGGTTTTATTATACCCCACAGGCTAATGGAAGCATTAGTATTTCAAGTTGTGGTTCTACAACAGAAAATACGAGTGTGAGAGTATATATGGATTGTGGTTCGCAGGTAACAGGAGGTGAAGGATGTGGTGATGTTAACCTGACAAACTTTGCCGTGGTTAAAGATCAATTGTATTCCATAAAGTGGCAGGCTGATAATGTTTCCGGAACCTACAATTGGGAGCTAACATTTAATGAAACTCCAACGGGTATAGATGATGACATTTTAAATAATATAGATGTTAAATATATGTCAGATGAGATAAGAGTCGTGCTGGCAAACAGTACTTCTGCAGAAGTAAGTATTTATAATATGGCTGGATCCCTTGTTAAAAAGGTTATATCTCAATCAAGTCAGATAAATATTAATGCATCGTCTTTTCAAAAAGGATTATATATTGTACAAATTAAAAGTCCATCAGGAATAGTTACCCGAAAGTTATTAATAGACTAATATTCTACAACCTGTATAATCAAAGGCTGGAGCGTTAAGTTTCAGCCTTTTGTTTGTTAAAGTTAGTATTTGCGTATTATTACTCTTTGTGAGATGTAATGAGTGGCGGTAGATCAGTTGATTATCCTCAAAAAAACTATAAAGGGAATAACTGATTTGCTGTCTATCGGGTCTTTTAAACTTTATTTAAGTGCACTATATTAATAATAACCTATACTCAATAGTTGAATAATTAAATTCGTTTAATGGGTGTATAAACAATTTATTAAGGCTAATGCAATAATTCATATTATAATGTGCACATAACCAATGGTTTCACTTGCGGTTATTCAAATTGCATATTTTCAGAATTTAGTTTAATGTATTATCATTTGCTATTAAACTCCTATGGGGTTGTGGAGAGGTGATAATTTTATAATCTATAAATATATATCCCCGCTGGGGATAAAAGAATTGTATCCAAGTGATCTGTTTTATTTTAAATAGTTAATTCAGTTACTATTATTATAGTTGCCAATTGTCTGTGTCGAAATATAATTCGTTTAATTGGCGTAATTCGTGGATAAATTGCTAAAGCCACTTTGTTTCTCGGTCGCCTGCATCAAAAGATAAGTGTATTGTAGTTTAAGATGATGTAGTTCTTGTCATAGTCAATAGCTAATTATATATTAGAATTTCAATAGAAAATTGTTTTGAGAAATTTGTGGTTGTAAAGAATGTATATGATGTAGAGTTATTTAAGTGATGGATTTGACAGTGGGCTGTTTCATGGATTAGTTGATACGGGAAAAATTTATATTTCTGAATTCATTTGTTTAAAATAGGTAAGTAATGAGTTACAACTTAAATAACCCTGACCTTTATCTTTTTTTATTGATATAGTTCTGTGAAGCTGACGAACGTATGGTTCCATATCGTAACTCTTGTTGCTGGATAGTTTTCTTCCGGATATCAGGTCGTAGAAATATCTCACAAATTCACCAGTACTTCCATGCCATTCGAAAATAGGAGCTTGTGGAGATATGTGATTTTCATTGTTATTCAACATGTTTATAATTGATTTAATCCGGTTGGTAATGTCTTTTTTATGTCTGAAATGAGAAGGTATGATGGTGGTTATATGGGCAAGAAAGAGTTTCCAGAATACGCATTCTGTTTGTAATTTAATGGTTGTATCTGGTTGTTTAATAGTATGTTTGATGTAGGTGTTAATTATGCTAAAGGTTTCTTCAATATTTGTATACGACAAAGCTAAGGAAGTTGATAATAGTTGATGATCATTAATAATGTCGCAATCATATTTGTCAATAGTAATAAGGTGGCTATTAAGTATATTTAGGCAGTACTGTTCGTGAGCCAATGATGTAGGGCCTTGTTTTAGTAATCTTTTAATGGAGGTTGTCAATAAAAATGGATCTCCCTGGGTTTTGTCTATTATGGATTTACAAATATTAATCAACTTAGATGCAGCTACTGTGGTTAAGTTTAATTCAGGATATTGTTTTATGAGTGTTGGATCTTCAAGGATGTAACCAGGGAGTGTAGATGATAATGCACAACAAAAATGTTCTGATGGTAATTCTTTAAGATTAATATAATTTTTGCAATAGCATAAGGTTTCTGTTAAATGATGGCATATTTTTATAAAAAAGAGTACATCATGTATATACCATTGTTTTGGGTGTGCATTGAGATAAGGTAGTTCTGGCCATTGAGCATGTAGTAGCTCCTTTATTTGGCTTATAAATTGAATATGTCTGTGTATTCGTTTCCTGTGAGAGTCCTCTTCCAGCATGGTATTAAGAAAACTATCAATCATTGTATCACACATGGTTATTAAAAGGAAATTTTCTTCGAAAGGCGGATGATATGTTGGACAGATACATTTATCCCAGTTCATTTTTTTACGATGAAGTATCTCACGGGTAATATTGCGTATATGAGAATACATTTAGTAAGTTGTTTGGATTATGTAATATATGATTATTTTCTTGAACTATCAAAGTGAAATTAAAAATACTTTTGTATATATATTTAATACTTAATTGCTGATTTTGTATATTGATTATTACTTGTTGACTTTTGTTAGTACCATTATATTATTTTTAACTTACGTATGTCTTTCAATAAAATATTAATATTCTGTTGTGTTGTAATCCAGATAAGTCTTTATTGTTATAGATTATTACCTATAAAAGTGCCCCTCTGTAGTTATACAGAAGAGCACTTTCAAAATTATGGTATTGTAATTATACCTACAAAGGAACTGTTACTAACGCTCTTTTTATCACCATCACCAGCAAATGCCATAAAGCAATATAGTTTTTGACCAGTGTTCACCTCATTTAATGAAAGTTGACCTTGTGAATCTGATCGGATAAAAGAGTAAATATCAAATATTGGCCACATATTTTCCGACAATACCAGAAGCAGTGCTCTGTCTTCAGCTGAAGCATCTCCTTTCCCCGTGTTGTTGGTCCAGGTAAACTGAAGTTGATTGTCAACATAGCTAACCTGTGCATCAACCGGTGGTTCCATTGAACCTTTTGATATTCTGAATCGCTCAAAATTAATTTGGTAATCAGGATATTCTCCATCAATTACAGAGGTGAGTAATTCAGATAGGGCTGCATTATATGGGCTTTGCTTATTGGTTTGCGTACGATACCCAATTTTAATTAGTGGATGTATGGGCTGAAGAAAATGCACTGCTAATGTAAATTTAGCTTGTTGCTTTAACTGTGCCTCACTAGGAGTTCCTTTTCTTGGTCCGGCTAATGAACGTAAGTAACGAATGCCTTTCCATCGACTACCAATTACGGTGCCTACTTTCCCGGATATGGCTCCCAGAATACCTTTGTCATATGTTCCCATGATTATTGTTTTTTATTTTGTTTTTTGTACTTTTTGTTTCCATTGATTCGTCTGTTATAAAAGCGATTGATCAATGCGGCCAGTAGTCCAGCTGTTAGGCTGAGGATCGATTTCGCAATTACATTGAGTGGTTCAGAGGGTATTTGATCCAGTACCGGATAATCGGTTAGTTCCATTATCCCCATACTTCCCAATGCGGCTAACGCAAATAATCTAAATGTTTCCATGGTTCTTCTTTTTTAGTTTTGTACACAATCAATGTCCGGCCATAGTGTGCAATTACTGTTTATGTTTCTTTTTGGATCCAAAAGACAAGTGCAATATAAACTCTGATTTTATGGGAAAATATAACGGTAATATTACTGTAATGATTGGTAAAGACATCGTAGGAATATGGATTAAGTAATTATGTTAACTTGTTGAAATATGTAACTTTATTGGTTTGGTTTTGGTGAAAGTTTGATAGGTTTATCCTTCGATCAATCTCTGATTCCTTAAGATCGAACAAGCATCGAATAACCATCAAACAAGCATCGAATGGCTATCGAAGTAATTACGAATAAGCTACAAAGCAGTATCGATGGATAGTCGAATGAAGTTAGGAGAGGAGCGAATAAAAAAAAATAGATGGAAGGTTAATCACGAAAAAAGATCTGGTTCTTTGTTATCACATTCTTTCAGAATTTAGTTTAAATGTATTATCATTTGCTATTCAACTCCTCTGGAGTTGTGGTGAGTTGACAATTTTTATGATCTATAAATATATATCCCGCCGGGGATAAGAGAATTGTAACCAAGTGATCTGTTTTGTGTTAATATATTAATACAGTTACTCTTATCTTAGTTGCCTATTGTCTGTGTCGAAATATAAATCGATTAATTAGCGTAATTCGCAAATAAAATTCAGATTTAAACAAGTCAATCATGTATATTGTTAGGGTTAAACAATATTGCGTGTAAGTTTATTGCATTAATTGATTGTCAGCAATAGGGGAGGCGCCATCTTAATTTAATATATAATGGTATTAAAAGTATTGCAACCACATAGAGTAATTCGCTCTTTTTTTAAAGGATACATTATATTAATGAGTGCTTTTTTGATATCATGCAATGGCAAGTCTGAAAAGGAACAAACAAAGGAGCTTCTTGCTACTCCTATAGAACCAATAAAAAGCATTGCTTTAAACTCTGGTTTAAATGAAAACTCAGGAGCTATTATCTGGAAAGATACTTTGTGGATGCAAAATGATAGCTCAGAACCTGTTTTGTATGGGGTAGATCCTTCCAACGGAGAAGTAATAAAAAAATATACGTTTCCTGGTTTAAAAATGCAGGATTGGGAATCGTTGGCTCAAGATGATGAAACTATTTATTTTGGTGATTTTGGCAATAATTTTAACTACCGACAAAACCTTCGTATTTTTTTAGTAGAAAAAGAAGCCTTAAATAATGGGCGGATTGTTATCGATACCCTTTTTTACAGCTATGAAGATCAAACTGATTATTCGTATAACGAGGTGTTGGAAACTGACTTTGATTGCGAAGCAATGATTGTAACAAACGATAGTATCTATTTATTTACCAAGCAGTGGATCAGTCAAAACACCAGGGTATATGCTCTTCCTGCCAGCAAAGGAACATATGTGGCAAAAAAAATAGCAGAATATCCGGTTGGTGGTTTAATTACTGGTGCTTGCCATTTTGCGGGGGAGGATACCATTGTTTTAACGGGCTACAGTAAACTGATGATGCCTTTTTTTATTTTATTAGCGGACTATAATGAGAACCATTTTTTTTCTGGCAAAGTAAAAAAGGTAGCCTTTAATTATCCCTTTTGCCAGATTGAAGCTATAGCCCCAAAAGAGGGTTATACATGTTATATCACCAATGAAAAATTCCTGCAGGTAAGTCCACAGGTGCATTTAGTGGATTTTATAAAATACTTTGAGGCATTGAAGACTTTGGATTAATTTCCATCTTGCAACTTATTTTAATTATACACTCCTTTGGTTATTTGTATTTGTCTTTATGATATTCTGTAATCTTTGTTTGATAAAGAAATCCTTTTTAATGGTAATATCTTTTTATCACGTTTCTTAACGTCTTTAACGAATCACGAGTATTATTAAACCTTTAATGGTAATCAACAACTAATATTAAGGTTTTAGAAAGCAATAAAAGATCTCGTAATCTCAATAAAGACTATGTAATCAATTTGTAGCAGTTTGTTTGAGTTTTAATCACTAGGTATATATACCTAATCAATAAAAAATGTAATTAAATCAAAACAAATGTAAACTATATTATTTTGGGCTTATATTTAATTGTGTGATAGTTAATTATATATGTAAATCTTTGAACAAAAATGTAGGCATGGAAGAATGCTCTAAAAACGATAGTAGAATAAAATGGATTGATATGTTAAAAGGCATTACCATATTATTAGTGGCTTTTAACCATGCCGTTTGTGCTGCATATTCTGATGCAATTAGTACACATTCGTCTAGTATTCTATTTGATTGGTTTGTTCATTCGTCTAATTCTTTACTAGCCGTTGCCAGGATGCCTGCTTTTTTCTTAGCTGCAGGTATTGTTATGGCGGCTTTAAAGAAAAACAAACTAAAGTGGTTCTTATCAAAGCGAATGCCGCTTATGATTTGGTTAATTATAATTTGGACTTTATTATCATTTCTCGTTGAAAGGATAGGACTTCATTTATATCCCTGGGAACCATATCCATATCTTCCTCAAAACAGTTTATTTATTCTACCATATGGGAATTTATGGTTTATATATGCTTTGTTAATATTGAGTGGAATTGCTGCTGTTGTAAGTTATATGTCTTACTTGAAACAGATGATTATCACCATTATACTTGCCTTGTTGATTCTCTTTAGTATGCAATATGGATTTTTAAAAAATATTCTTTTTCACAATTTATGCTTTATAGGACTGCCTTTTTTTATGGCCGGTTTTATATTTAAAAAGCAAGTGACTTATATATTTAAACGGAGCAATAGGTTAATGTTGTGGATGGTAGGACTTGCTGTTTTTGTTCTATTAATTCATTCTTTATTATTTATCACATACGGTTCCATTAGGACTTCGGGCTTTATTAGGATACTGATTTTAAATATTCCAGTTACATTCTTTTTTGTTGGATTAGTAGTTTATTTAATGTCATATTCAGACTATATAAATACTACGTTTATAAATATTGGTAAAAATTCGTTGGAGATTTTTCTGCTTCATCAGTTTTTTGTGGCATTGTTTATTCACTTATATAAGCTTATAGGGTTTGATGTGAATTCTGTTTTGGGCAAAATAGTATTGATATTATTTCCAATAATTCTTTGTGTGGTATTTGTCCATTATTTTAAAGGAATATTAAAACCCATACTTTTTACGGTGCCTAAATTTGGTAATAATAAGGTTCTTGTGCGATTACCACGCTTGTAGTGTAACCGTCTCCGCGTTGCCCCTCAAAAAAATGCCCACCTATCAGGAAGCAAGTAGCGTAATTGTTCATTTGTCATTGATGGACTTTCAGCCAAACGTTGCATAACATCCTTGAAATAGGAAAATGTATTTATATTCTTTGTTGTCCGGTAAAGCGGAATAGCTTTAATTTTATCAATATAAGTGTCTGATATACAAATCGGGCATTTTTAGTTTCGAAAAGTAAGCCCCCTAAATTTTGGGGAATAGCGAATTCTGATATTTGTTTTTATCTTCTTTAATCAATACCAGCCAGCTTTTTTCAGGATTTTCTAAGAAGGCATATATATTGATATAATTCATTAATTGTTACCTGATAATAGAAACCATATTCGAGAATGCCCAATTACGCTTCAACTTACTTTTTACAAGGGTAATAAGCAGGTTTGCTAACATTGCTGCCCATATCTGAATTTCAATTGCGTTTTCATTATCGCCAAGAAAATACTTTAATGGAAAATTTTGTTTGAGTTGCTTAAATAGCAGCTCTATTTGCCAGCGCTTCTTGTAAATGTATGCAATTGTTTCTGCAGCAAGTTCCATGTTATTGGTGATAAACTCAAACACTCGCCCATTTTCATTATCCCAGTATGCAATACGTCTTGCTTTATGTTCCTTTGTTTTGTTACTACCATCAAGAAGCACGATTTCTTCATCTTTTAGTACACCGGAATCTGCATCATCTGGTATATCAAACTCTTGCCTGGCTTTATAAAGAGCGTTGTCTTTTAATCGGGTAACATACCAAATTGACTTATCGCTAAACACCTCATAGCGGGCATAATCAACATAGCCTTTGTCAAAGGTTATGATTGAACCGGACGGCAAATGCATTGCCTCTGCTAAAAACAGATGGTCGTGTTTGGCAGCTTCGCTATATCGGATTAAACAAGGACGTTCTCGTCTGCTTTTATCAGTGTATGAGCCTTGATGCCGCCTTTCTTTTGCCATTTTTAGGATTGCGTCCAACTCCTTTCAAAATATCCTTGAACAAGGAAATAGTTGACGAATCCATGATATACAATCGCTTGAGTTCTTTCTCTTGCAGCCGGCTGTCCGCTAAACTGGAAGCATGTTTTCTGTAGACAGACATGTAAATATCTTCGAAGACCTTGCTACTTCTGCGTTTATTAGCCTCTGAAAAAGTAGTGCGTTTTACCAGATAACTTAATCCTAAATGGGATAATTTATGCGCATTAGCAAGTAAACCAAGAATAACCTCGCGTATCGAGGAGTAACCTTCTAATGCAACAAATAACATCACAACCAAATGGTTATAGGTCGTAAACTTCTTTACATACCGTTCGCTGCCGTGTTGTTTCGCTATTTTTCTAATCTCACTCTTGTCAATGAACGTTAACAGCTGATTAAATATAGGCTGTCCGCTAAAAATTGTACTTTTACCCATGTCTTACTTTTTTGTTGTGGTAAACTAAAAGTAGACATGTCGGGCAGTTCTTTAAAATGTTCTGCCCGGTAAATTTTTACCGGACACTAGTGAATAATTATATACTGTAATAGTAAAGGTTAAACAAAAAATAAAAGCTATCTGTCAATATTTTCCTTCACTCATTACTTTGAATTGTATTTTTAACATGGTGGGAGTGTATATTACTTCTGCTTTTTCTCTTGACTATGATCGTGTTTAGGAGGAAATAACCGTTTAAAAAGAACAATAAGTGGCAATCAATCAACTAAAAGCCGGGGCATCACTTTCCTATCTAAATATTGTGATGGTGAATGTAATAGGCCTTGTGTTAACTCCTTTTATTATACGTACATTGGGGGATTCGGAATACGGTTTATATACTCTAATAGGCTCTTTTGTAGCCTATCTCTCATTAATGGATTTGGGGTTGAATAATACCATTGTTCGTTTTGTATCGAAATACAGGGCTGAAAAAAATAGAATAAAAGAAGATGAATTTTTAGGAAGTATCTATGTTATTTATGGAGTAATCTCTACTTTGGTCATAATAATAGGTTTAATTTTTTACTTTAACATCGAATCTATATTTAGCGAATCATTAACTCCCGATCAGATTATCCGGGCTAAAATAATGTATCTTATATTGGTTTTTAATATTGCCATCACTTTGCCTGGTGGTTCTTTTACTGCAATATGTAATGCTTATGAGCAGTTTGTTTTTCCTCGTTCGGTTAACTTTTTACGTTATATAATAAGGGCTGTAACAGTGGTCGCGGTTTTAAAGTTGGGAGGTAAGGCTGTATCATTGGTAATATTAGATACTGTTTTAAATATTGTAGGTATATCTTCTTTGTTTATATATGCTAAATTTAAGTTGAAAATACGTGCAACATTTTCCAATATCCATTTTAATGCCATTGCTCCTATTTTTAACTATTCGGTTTGGATATTTGTAATTGCCATCACTCAGTCGTTTCAATGGAATGCCGGGCAGCTGGTATTAGGTATTAATATCGATACGGTACAGGTGGCTATTTTTGCAGTTGGTATAATGTTAGGAACCTATTATGGTGCTTTTGCCGGAGCTATTAATACCTTATTGCTGCCCAAGGCAAGTCAAATGGTGGTGCAGGGCAAAACATCTGAGGAATTGACAATGGCCATGGTTAAGGTAGGCCGTTTGTGTAATGGAGTATCTCTTTTAATACTAAGTGGTTTCTTTTTATTTGGTAAAGCTTTTATTCATTTATGGGTAGGAGATGATTATCAAATGTCGTGGATGGTTGCTTTTTTGGTTATGTTAGCGATGACTATACCCTTATCTCAAAGTTTTGGTAATTCAATTATTGAAGCCCGAAATAAGGTGCGTTTTAAAGCAATTGCCAATTTATTAACCATTACCATGGGGGTAATTATTGGCTTTTTTTTATCCAAAGAATATGGGATTAAAGGAATGATATATCCATTGACAGCAGCTATGTTTATTAATGTAATTATTACTAATTTATATTTTCGACATGTGTTTGGATTTAAGTTACTTCTATTTTATTCAAGGGTTTATTTTAAACAGATTCTTGTACTTTTAGTATTAATTGGTAGTGTTCGTTTCCTGATTGGATATATAAATATTGTGTTTACCTGGATTGGCTTAGGTCTGTCTGTTTTTGTTTATGCGACGATTTATAGTTTAATATTTTATTTTTTTCTAATGAATAAAGATGAAAAAGCAATAATTGGGAAAATACTATGACAGATACAATACGAAAAATACTGTGGCGTTTATTGGGGGTGGATAGGAATCATTTACTTAAAAGTATTGACTATGTTTTTTTAAAGAATGATCCTTATACTTTCATTGGGAAAAGGACTTATGATAATGGGGCTAAATTGTGGCGTTGGACAAACACCCCTGTTCTTATAGGAAAATACTGTTCAATAGCTAATAATGTTAATTTTATTGTAGATGGGGCCAATCATTCCATCTCAAGAATTACGGCTTATCCAATTTTTGATCAGTTATTTAAGGAAAATGAGAGAATTTTGGGTGAATCAAAGAGTGATTTTTTGGATAAACATAATACTAAGCGAGGAATAGAAATTGGGAATGATGTCTGGATTGGAATGGGGGCAATAATATTACCTGGAGTTAAAATTGGTAATGGTGTTACAATAGCTGCCGGAAGTGTGGTTACAAAGGATATTGAGGATTATTGTATCGTAGCTGGAGTACCGGCACGTATTGTAGATCATAAATGTGATGTATCATGTAAAAGATTAATGAATGAAATTGCCTGGTGGGATTGGGAGGATGAAAAGATAAAAATTAATGCAGCAAATTTTATGGCTAGCTCGATAGAGGAGTTTATTATGAAAATAAAATAATTAGATATGAAGCTTGTATATTTTATGGAGACTCTTGCCGGTAAGGGAGGAACAGAAAAAGTTCTCGCAACTAAATCGGCCTATTTTGCAGATGTACTTGGTTATGAAGTTCATATTTTTATTCTTCAGGATAAACAAAAATTACTGGCCTATGATTATTCGAAAAATATACATTTTCATTACCTGGGAACAAAAGTGTTGAATGAGAATTTTTCTGTTCCAATTCTTCATCATCGTTTACGTGTATTGGAATTACGAAGGATGAGTGAAGAGTTATTTAAAACCATCCAACCCGATATTATTATTGGATTGGGACTGGGGATAGGTGATTTTGTTTTTCCACATGTGGCTAAAAAGTTAAAGATACCCACTATACGGGAGTATCATTATTCGACAATTGCTGCAAAAAATACCATCGCACTTACACAACCTTTTATCAGAAGGAAAAAGTTGGCTATAGAGTTTAAAAGAATGTTTTCTAAACTTAAAAAATACAATAAACTGGTGCTGTTAACCCAGCAGGATGCAGAGGAAGGTAAATACACTACCCCTCATGTGGTTATACCCAATGTACTTAATCAGTCGGATGAAGCAGGAGTTTCGAAGCTTGTAAATAAAAGGGTTATTAGTGTGGGTAGTATGCGAAGCCGCATAAAACGTTTTGATCGTCAGATTGAATTATGGCGCGAGGTGGTGAAAACCCGTCCGGAATGGCAACTTGATATTTATGGTGATGGGGTAGAACGAAGCCACTTGCAAAGTTTAATTGATTCGTATGGTTTAAATGATAATGTAACTTTGCATGGTAATGTTAACAATATTAGCGATAAGTATTTAGAATCTTCTGTTTTTATTATGACTTCTGATGGAGAAGGTTTACCTATGGTGATAATAGAAGCTATGTCCTATGGTCTTCCTTGTGTTTCCTATAAATGTTCCTGTGGTCCATTGGATGTTATTCGTGAAGGAATAGATGGTTATGTAATTGAAATGGATGATAGAACAGCTTTTCTAGAAAATCTGTATGAAGTAATGGACAATGAGGATTTAAGGTTGCAAATGGGAAAGAATGCAAAAGAACGTTCACTAGACTATACGTCGGAGAAAATAATGCCCATGTGGGTAAACTTGTTTAACGAAGTAAAGGACATTAATATTAGTTGATCATTCCGATATTATAATATATACTCAAGATCTGTTAGTTGCTCTCAGTATTAATTGATAGGTCGATAGATATGTTAAAGTTGAATTTTAGTTAGAAAATTATAATAGATGCTTTTTAATTCCATTGAATTTGCAATTTTTTTGCCTATTGTTTTTGTGCTTTATTGGTTTGTGATCAGTAAGAATTTAAAGCTTCAAAACCTGTTGATTGTTGGGGCGAGCTATCTTTTTTATGGGTGGTGGGACTGGAGGTTTTTATCTCTGATACTTTTTAGTACAATGGTAGATTATATTGTTGGCCGTACTTTAGGAAAGGAGTCAAACGAAAACAAAAGAAAAGTTCTCCTTTGGATCAGTATTTGTGTTAATCTGGGATTTCTGGGATTTTTTAAGTATTATAACTTTTTCCTTGATAATTTTATCGAAGCATTTACATTATTGGGAAAACCTGTAAGAGTTAGTTCCTTAAATATTATTCTACCCGTTGGGATAAGTTTTTATACTTTTCAAACACTTAGTTATTCTATAGATGTTTACAAACGAAAAATGGAACCCACACGTGATTTTATTGCATTTGCAGCCTTTGTAAGCTTTTTTCCCCAGTTAGTTGCCGGCCCCATAGAACGAGCTACACATTTACTCCCCCAGTTTTATAAAAAGCGGGTATTTGATTACACTCAGGCAGTAGATGGTATGCGACAGATATTGTGGGGATTGTTTAAGAAGGTAGTTATTGCCGATAACTGTGCCGAATATGCCAACCAGATCTTTAATAATTCAGCTGATTTCAATGGTAGCACCTTATTGATGGGGGCTGTGTTCTTTACTTTCCAGATATATGGTGATTTTTCGGGATATTCAGATATTGCCATTGGTACCTCTCGTTTATTTGGGTTTGATTTGATGCGAAACTTTGCATTTCCTTATTTTTCGCGTGATATAGCGGAGTTTTGGCGAAGATGGCATATTTCGTTATCAACCTGGTTTCGAGATTATTTGTATATACCTTTGGGTGGTAGTAGAGGTAGTTTGTGGATGAAAGTGAGAAATACGTTTATTATTTTTCTTGTTAGTGGTTTTTGGCATGGTGCCAATTGGACTTTTCTTTTCTGGGGAGCGCTCAATGCTGTATACTTCTTACCTTTATTGCTAACCAAGAATAACCGAAATCATATAGATATTGTAGCAAAAGGCAAAATAGTGCCGAACCTGAGAGATTTGATGATGATGATTTTAACTTTTGCAATGGTTGTTTTTGCCTGGATCTTTTTCAGGGCAGAGAGTATTACTCATGCATTTGCAATTATAAAAACTATTTTTTCAGGGTCTTTATTTGCTATGCCAGCCTTTATTCCCAAAGGAACGATTGCGGCTGTATTGCTCTTTATTATAGTTGAATGGATGGGGCGCGAAAATGAATATGCCATTGAATCAGTCGGTACTATAAAGATACCCATTGTCAGATATGGGGTGTATTATCTGGTTTTGATTGCTATTGTTTTATTACAAGGGAACCAGCAAGAGTTTATTTATTTTCAATTTTAATGCTTTATGAAAAGGTTTGTTATAAAAACAATAATAATAGCGATTGTACCTTTTGTTGTAATCGGATTTTTCGATTTATGGTTACGTAATCAAAATTCGCTTTATAAAGTGAAAATTAATGGGTTATTGCAACAAAAGGATTCTGTTGAAGTGTTGGTTCTGGGGAATTCTCATGCAAATTATGCAGTAGATCCTGCCTGTTTTACCGATTTTTATGCTTATAACCTGGCAAATGTTAATCAGCAGATATATTTCGATAAAAGACTTACCTTAAAGGCTCTTAGTAAGGGAGTTCCCAAGTTAAAGTATGTACTAATAAGTGTTGATTATCATTCTCTGTATACATCATCACAAGGTGTGCGCGATATATGGTCGTATTATGGCAATGGTATTAAATATAAGGACAAAAGTTACCTGAAGTATGAATTATCACCATTTATTTGGGGATATACACCAATGGTAAGTATTTCAATGCTCAAAAAAAGGCTACGTAACCTATATGAAAATAGTGGGCAAGATATTCTCGATTTTGATGTTGAAAGTGGTGTGCCTTTAACCGATAAGGTGTATCGTGGTTTTATTACCTTTTCAGGAACAGATTCTATCTTATTTAATAAGGTTAATTATCAAAGAAGAGCTGATTCATTTGCAGAACCAATTAATAGTGAGCGGAAACAAGTGCTCAATGATTTAGAAGAGTTTATTCGTATTCTTATTAAAAAAGGGATTAGACCAATATTATATGCTTCTCCAACGTATAGTGAATATAATAAGTTTTTAGATTCGGCGACCATAGAAAAAAATAATAAGGAGATCAATTATTTATGTAGGAAGTATAATATCGAATATTGGAATTATTCTACTAATTCAAACTTTAAGAGGAGTGATTTTTTTAATTACGATCATCTTAATAAAAAGGGGGCAAAGAGATTTAGTACTTTGTTATCAGAACGGTTGGATAAATATGATGATAGGAAAGTGAGATATTTTTCTTTTGAATGAATAAATAAAAAGCAGGTATTTATATCAGATACCTGCTTTTTTATTATCACTGGTTATTTTACAACAACTCCTTTTGAATTGTAAATGTTCTTTTCAACATCTTCAATGCTCATTATGTCTCCATCCAAGTTGGTGTCCGAAATCGTTACGTAGTTATTTTCGCCTCCATCGATGTTATTTATGCCATTAAAACTGATTGGCATATACTTGCAATCATGAATTTTGTTTTCACTAACATGTACGTTGTCTGCGATTGCCGCGTATGCAAAGATACCATAGGTTATAGATAAATCTTTAGGAAGATTTATAATATTGTTATAAATATCAGAGTTTCCTGAATTTCGAATGGCAATACCGGTTGTTTTTCCATTAATCGTATTATTAAAGACTTTAGCTTCGTATGCTTGGAAATAAATACCGATACCACCTAAAGTATCTCCTTCAACTACGTTATCATATACCTGAAAATTCTCTTGGTAAGTTCTGTAAGCGCCATTTCCAACAATAATTTGGCTTTTAACCTTGTTGTTTTTGATGGTAAGGTTTCTACCTGTGTTAAAACCAATTCTTTGTTCTACATCATTTCCATCAAAAGTCACATTCTCACCAACTGCTACTAGAAAGGATATGTTTGCTCCACCTCTTTCAATATTGTTACTAATAACAAAATCGGTTGTTGTATGGTATCTGATTAGATTTTGGTTCTCATCCAGCTCCCACCACGATTCAACGTCAATGGCACATCGGGGAGCAGTACCTTTCGATTTTTCTGTGTCAACTCCTGAATTCAGGAATTGATTTCGATCTATAGTAACACGTACTCCATCACCTGGTGAAATCCCATTTCTTCGATTGCTGTCAAAAGTGCAATTCGTAACTTTGATATCCATTGATTGAAGGTATTCTAGTCCATTGCCTCTGTCTGTATATGTTCCGATACAGCCTATATCTAAGCCATCACCAGTTGCATCTCTCATAAGGGCACCATTAACTAAAATATTATGCGAAGCAGTAATGTCTATAAGACATCCACCTTCATGTGTACTATTGATAGAATTGTAATCGTGTTCGTCTCTGTCGCCATAGAATTTGCCGCCTAAAATTTCAACATTTGATACTTCACGCATTTGTATTAGTACATAATGAGGTTCTTTATTTGGTTGCACTCTAATGTGTGTATTGTCGTTTAGTTGAAATATTAAATCACTAGGGATAGAAATTGCTGCTATTCTGAAATAGTCATATGTAACATTAAAATAGGCGTCAAAATCACCGGTATTAAAAATTGTGGCTCCTAAACGTTTACTATCATCTAGTGCTTTTTGAAGCGCTTTTTTATTAGTAATAGCTACTTCATCAGAAACTATTCCTTCTGTAATATTCCAACGATTGATATTTAATTGAAAAGTTGTGCTTTTAAGTTTTACATTTCCTTCAACATTAAGTTTGTAGTTGAGAATTCTACCATCTATGATGCCATTGTCTTCAAAATATAATGTTCCGTTAGTGATTGCTCCTCCACTATAATAATTAATGATTACATTGGAAGGAATATTGATGGTTTCTCCACTTAGGTCATGATTACAAACTATATTTAATGTATCATTAGCTTCTATTGTGTTAAAATCAAAATCACAAGGAACTGTTTCTACATCATCACCCGGGATTGGTTCTTCTGTGTCTGGATTATCGGTTTCAGGTTCGTCAGTACCTGGTTTTTCAATGTATTCTTTACTGCATGCCAGTAAAAAAATAAAAGAAAAAATGATTAATAAATTGCTTTTCATACGTCCAAAATTAAAATGTTTACTTTTTCTACAAAATCATTTTCAATTATTTCTAATTACTTGTATGTGAGTGTTCAGAATTCTTAAAGCTCTAAACGGGAAAAAAATGAAAATGTTATTGTTTTAACGATCTTTTTTTACATGAATGAAGGTTGGGTGGTGATGAATGCCTTGTTATTAAAGGTGAAAATATTTCTTTGCAAAACTAAAAAAGTAATATAATTCCACACTATTATAAGTGATAGGTTTAAAGTATTTTAGAGAAATTTAATAATCAAGTAGGTTAGTTATTTCTTGATATATTTTTAAAAAGTTCATCTTAAGATATACGAATCATAAAAATCATATACGAAACATAAAGTGAGCTCTTATTCTTTGTTGAGTAGATGATACAATTCAGCAAAAAAAAGCATGGGTTAGTCATTATTTTAAAAAGGCTAGCCATTAGAATTGTACTTTTAGTTCCGTTCATAAACGTCTTTGATCAGTTCGATAATGTAACTGAAGAGGCGAAGCTATATAATATTGAGACAATGGTTGGTGTAGAGGACTTTAATTAAAGTCCCTTATTGTTATGATATTTTATATAGTGCTTAAGTCTTTGTGTTACTTATTTATAAATATTAGATGGAAATAAAAACGATAACTTGCCATGATGTATATAATTATGGAGCATCATTACAAGCATTTGCTTTACAAAAGTACTTAGTTGATCAAGGGCATAGTGTCGAAATAATTGACTATAAGCCAGATTATCTTAGTGGGCATTATGATTTATGGAAAGTCAATCATCATAAATGGAATCGTAGTTTTTTCACACGAATGGTTTATTTATCCATAAAATTACCTTTTCGTTTAATGGATTTGCGTCGCAAGGTAGCTTTTGATGATTTTCGTAAAAAATATTTAAAACTTACTTCCAAAAAATATACTACTAATGAGGAATTAAAAGAAGATTGTCCCAAAGCAGATATTTTTATAGCAGGTAGTGATCAGATTTGGAACACTATTTTTTCCAATGGTAGGGACGCAGCTTTTTACCTGGATTTTGCCTCCAAGGAATCAAAAAGAATTGCTTATGCTGCAAGTTTTGCAACCGAGTCAGTAGTGCCAGAATTCGAGAGTTTTGTTAAGCAAATGTTGAAGAAGTTTGATAAAATAGCAGTTAGAGAACGAGGTGCCATTAATATACTTAAAAACTTAGGCGTTTATGATGGAACCTGGGTTTGTGATCCGGTTTTTCTTTTGGAGCGTCAAGAGTGGGATCATATAGCTTTAAAAAGTTTTAAGGAAGAATATGTTTTGGTGTATGATTTTGAAGGAAATGAGCGAATAAAAAAGATAGCTCTTAAGTTGGCGAGAGAGCACAATCTAAAGGTTTTTACAATCAATGTTCGTTTAGATTATTCTGATAAGTCGTTTAAAAATATTGGACCTGCAGATTTTGTTTCCCTGATACGAGATGCGAAATATATAATTTCAAATTCTTTTCACGGAACAGTATTTTCTTTAATCTATAAAAAAGAATTTTTTGTTGTTTCAAGGGAGGAAGGTATAAATACACGTATGCAGAATTTATTGGAATATTTGAATTTGTCTGATCGCTTGGATCCTATTGCAGAGTATATTACGGAATTAAATCCAATTAATTATACAGAAGTTGATCAGGTTTTACAATCTTTTATCGCTGATTCCAAATTGTTTTTAAAACGTAATTTACAATAGTTAATGCAATAAGCATTGAAACTTGAATCTCCAAAAGTCTATGAAGAAAAGTATCTTTATTACTATGCAATATCTGGAATTAGGAGGAGCAGAGCGTTCCTTGATAGGATTCTTAGATGCGATAGATTATTCAAAATATGATGTAGATGTTTTTATTCAACATCATAAAGGTGAGTTAATGGATTTTATTAACCCTAAAGCAAACTTACTGCCAGAGAATCCTATTTATGCATCTATTACAAAACCAATAAAGCAAGTAATAAAGGATGGTTATTGGAAGCTAGCTATAAATCGTTTAAAGGTCATTTTTAAGTATAAATTTAGTAAGTATAGAAAAGATATCAATAATATAGTAGTTTTTCAGATGATTGCTGATGCTATCATTAATTGTTTACCTCCTGTGAATGATAAAGAATACGATTTGGCCATTAGCTTTTTAATCCCACATCAGATTGTAAGATCTAAGGTGAAAGCTCGAAAGAAAGCTGCATGGATTCATACTGATTATTCAACTGTTAAATTAGATATAAACGCAGAGCTACCTGTTTGGAATAGTTTCGATTATATAGCAGCCATTTCTGAAAGTGCTAAGGATGCTTTTTGTTTGACATTTCCTTCTTTGCAATCAAAAACAATGATAGTTGAAAATATGCTATCCTCATTGTTTGTTAATGAACAAGCTAATTTAGAGGAGATAAAACTTGATGGAGAAGTGAAATTATTATCAGTTGGTCGTTTTTGTCATGCTAAAGCTTTTGATAATGCAGTTTTTATTTGTGCTGAATTAGTTAAGATGGGAGTGAACTTAAAATGGTATATCATTGGGTTTGGTGATCAAAAAAGCATTGATGAAGCCATTCGTGAGTGTGGAATGGAAGAGCATTTCATCCTTTTGGGTAAAAAAAGTAATCCTTATCCGTATATGAGGGCTTGTGATATCTATGTTCAGCCTTCTCGCTATGAAGGAAAGGCGGTTACAGTGCGTGAAGCTCAAATGCTTTGTAAACCCGTTGTGATTACCAATTTTTCAACATCCCAAGGGCAATTAACTGATGGTGTTGATGGGGTAATTGTACCAATGGACATTCAAGGAGCTGCAATGGGAATTAAAGATCTTATAGATGATATCGATATGCAAAATACACTGATAAATAATTGCCGATTACGAGAATACGGTAATTTTAATGAGATAGAAAAAGTATATGAAATGTGTAAGTGATATTTTAGTATTATGCGATTGCTGAACTTATTGGGGCAGGTCCTATTTCTTCCACATCTTATACTTTATTTTTATTCTGATAAGAAAGAATTAATAATAGAGGATTTAAGAGCGAACTTACCTGGATACATAAATGGTAAGAGGAGTATTTGGTATTTGCTTTCTTATAAATTACTGGTAGATAAGTGTTTTAGGAATTTATTCTACTTTCGGATTCATAACAGGTTTGCTAAGATTCTACGAGTCTTTTTTAGACCATACGATCCGTTTATAATTGATGTTCGAACCCATATAAAAGGAGGAGTAAAACTGGCCCATCCCTATGCAACCATTATAAATGCCAGTGAGATTGGGAGTGATTTATATATTAATCATTTAGTTACCATTGGTGAAAAAGGAGGAGAAAGACCTGTAATAGGGGATAATGTTAAAATACATGCTAATGCGACTATTATTGGAGGCATTACAATAGGTAATAATGCTATTATTGGTGCGGGAGCAGTAGTTACAAAAGATGTGCCTGATAATGCTGTGGTAGGAGGTAACCCGGCAAGGGTACTTAAAATTATAACGTAGAATTGATTTTTATGATACCTAAGATTATACATTATTGCTGGTTTGGAAATGGTGAAATGAATGCACTGGCAAAACGATGCATTGCCACCTGGAAGAAAGTACTGCCCGATTATGATTTGTATTTATGGAACGAAGATAGTTTTGATATAAATTCAACTCCCTGGACAAAAGAAGCATATAATGCAAAAAAATATGCCTTTGTAGCCGATTACGTTAGATTGCATGCTCTTTATACAGTAGGTGGGATTTATATGGATACGGATGTGGAAGTACTAAAACCCTTTGATTCTTTTTTGGATGCACCTGCATTTGCCGGGTTTGAATCAGAAGCAATGATTCAAACCGGTGTAATGGCTAGTGAAAAAGAAGGTTTTTGGGCCGGAAAAATGCTAAGTTATTATAAAGATCGTCCTTATTTTCGCCCGGATGGAACTCCGGAACCCATAACCAATGTAACCATTGTATCGGGTATGATGAAAGATTATGGTTTTATTCCCAATAATACCTATCAAACCTGTAATGGTATTTTACATTTATATCCTACTGATTATTTTTGTCCTAAGGATCAATTGACTTTGCAGGTGAACTTAACTTCAAATACTTGTTGTATTCATCATTTTGATGGTTCCTGGTTTCCCAAAGGAGTTAAATTAAAAAAGAAGTTAAGGTCACTCTTACCCACAACTATTTATCTTTTTATAAGAAAGCTATTTATTAAAAATTAATGATAGATTTTATACCACTAGATCAGTATATACCACTGTTTAATTATATGGTGCTGTTATTGGTCATAGTAACTTCTTTTCAAGGTTTTTCAGGTAGTTTATTTAATGGTAATACCTATAAAATTCATAATTTTATAGGTATTACTATTTCAATTATAATTATCCTATACTTTGGATTACGACCTATCTCAGGTTATTATTTTGGTGATACCTCCAATTATGCTCACAATTTTACTTTACTTCAAAGAGGGAGTATTAGTATTGACCTCGGCAAGGAGTGGGTTTTTAATGGAATGACGCAATGGTTTGCTTATAGTGGCTTTAATGTGCATCAGTATTTTTTGTTTTGTGCATTTTTGTATATAAGTTTTAATTGGTTATCAGCAGTTAAGCTCTTTGGTAAACATTATTTTGTTCCCTATCTCGTGATTTTAAGTATGTTTCTTTTCGTGAGTAATGCAGTGAATGGGATTCGAACAGGATTAGCAGTGTCTGCCCTGATGGTTGGAATGGCATATCGTAAGAATATATGGATTGTTATTTTATGTACCATCTATGCTTATTTTACCCATAATTCAACTGCTTTGGTAATTTTGGGAGGTATACTAGCTTGGTTTATAAAAAATCCAAAGTATTATCTCTATGGTTGGTTCTTCTCTATTTTATTATCATTAACAGTAGGGAATGCCGTAGCTAATTTATTTGTTAGTCTAGGAATTGCGGATGATCGCCTTGCTAATTACCTAAATGCAGCAGATGAGTTTGCCTCAGAGTTTTCTCATACGGGTTTTAGATGGGATTTTTTACTGTATAGTGCCATGCCCATTGTAGTAGGAGCCTACTTTATCTTTAAAAAAAACTTTAAAGATCCACATTATATATGGATTTATAATATTTATCTGGTGAGTAATTCCTTTTGGGTAATTGTAATTAGGGCTGCTTTTTCCAATCGTTTTGCCATGTTATCGTGGTTTATTATGCCTTTGGTTTTGATTTACCCTTATTATAAAAAGCGTTTTTGGTCTAACCAGTCAGAAAAGATAGGACAGGCGATTCTATTATTTTATGCATTTACTTTCTTTTACAATATTATGAAACCTCTTTTATAATTCTGATTAATTTTTTAATGTAATGGATAAGAGTAGTTTAGTCAGTATAGTTGTACCCATATATAAAGTAGAGGCATACTTGCCAAAGTGTTTGGAAAGCATCCTTAATCAGAATTACAGTAACATTGAAGTTATTTGTGTTAATGATGAATCGCCTGATCAGTCTTTGGAGTTATTAAATGAATATAGCCAAAAAGATACACGGGTAAAAGTTATTAATCAAAAGAATCAGGGAGTATCAGCTGCGCGTACAAGAGGTTTAAAAGAAGCCAAAGGAGACTGGATTCTTTTTGTGGATGGTGATGACTGGATTGAAACGGATACTTGTGAGAAAGCTTTGTTTATAGCACTTGATCAGCAAGTTGATATTGTTATTTGGGGATATAAAAAGGAATTTGAAAACCGATCGGAACAAAAACAACTATTTACAGAAAGTACGTATTTTGATTTAAAAGAATATAACGAATTACAGAGACGTGTATTGGGGTTGTATGGAGCAGAGTTAGCTGATCCTGCAGGAGCCGATTCTATGGTTACTGTTTGGGGTAAACTATATAGAGCTGAATTAATCAGGGATATTGAATTTGTAGATCTTAAAGTTATAGGAACGGCAGAAGACGCATTGTTCAATTTAGAAGCCTTTGGTAAAGCAAAAGCAGCCTATTATTTGAATGATATTTTTTATCATTATCGAAAAAACAATGCCGTATCTGTTACTTCTGGTTATCGTGCTGAGTTGGCGAATCAATGGAGTATTTTATTTCAAAAGATGGCAGCTTTTATTCCCAACGAGAGCAATAGCTCTATTTATCAGTCGGCCTTACAGAATAGAATTGCTTTAAGTATTGTTGGGATTGGTTTAAATGAATGTAATAGTAAAAAGGGCATTATTGATAAAGTATCTTTTCTGAATGATTATTTAAGTTCTGATTCATATACAGAGGCCATTGCCCAGCTGCAAATTAAGTATATGCCCTTACATTGGAAAGTATTTTTCTTTTGTTGTAAGAACAAGATAAGTTTGGGTGTATATGTTTTATTAATGGCAATCCGTAAAATAATAAACCGATAATATGAGTACTTCTCCAGTTCGCGTTTTAATGCTATTTACCATTATGAATCGTGGTGGTGCTGAAACCATGGTAATGAATTATTTCAGGAGTATTGATCGAAGTAAACTTATGTTTGATTTTATTGTACATCGCCAACAAAAAGGTGATTATGACGATGAAATTAAATCTTTGGGTGGAAAGATTTATACCTTACCCGCGATAACTCCCGGTAATTTATCTGTTTATAAAAAAAACATCAAAATGTTTTTTGATGAGCATCCCGAGTATCGCATTATTCATGGGCATTGTTCCGAACTGGGATTATGGATTTATAAAGAAGCTCATAAGCGTAATATTCCTTTTATTGCAGCTCATGCTCATAATGCCCCAACAGGTTGGGATGTAAAGATGCCCTTTCGAAACCTGCTTAAACATTTAATGCGTCCCTATCTTACTCACTTTTTTACCTGTTCTGCTGATTCCGCTCAATGGTTGTTTGGGTCGAAAAGAGCAGCAAAAGCTATCTTTCAACCCAATGCGGTAAATGCTGCGGATTTTCAGTTTGATGAGCAAAAAAGAGAGATTGTAAGAAAAAAAGAAGGTTGGGGTAAACAATTCATTATCGGTAATGTGGCCCGCTTTGATAAGCAAAAAAACCATTTGTTTTTGGTAGAAGTGGTTGCCAAAATGGTAAGCAAACAACCTGATTTATTATGTGTTTTAATTGGTGCCAATGGGAGCGAATACGATAAAGTACAGCAACGAATACAGGAGCTAAAATTGGACAAATATTTTCAGTTTTATGGTACCCGTTCTGATATTCCGGACTTAATGCAAGGGATGGATGTTTTATTATTTCCATCTTTTCATGAAGGCTTATCGGTTACTATGATAGAAGCCCAGTCTGCGGGATTGAAAATTATTACATCAACAGGAGTATCTGATCAGGTGGCTATTGTGCCTGAACTGGTTGATTTCTTATCATTGGAAGCCGGTGCTAGCTATTGGTCTGAACATTTAATAAATCTACAATACACCCGCAAAAATACACTTGGTAAAATTCAAAGCGCTCGTTTCGATATTCAGGAAAATGCTCTTTGGTTAACACAGTTATACCTGGAAGCCATTCAATAAAAAAGAAAAAAATGAATAAGCCAACACTAACTATTTTTACGCCTGCATATAACAGGGCACATACCATTCATCGAACATACGAAAGTTTGTTACGGCAGACGTCTAAAGATTTTGAATGGTTGGTAATTGATGATGGATCTTCTGATAATACCCGGGAACTGGTGGAAGCCTGGGTTAAGGAGAACAAGATCCCCATTCGTTATCATCTTAAAAAGAATGGCGGTATGCACACTGCTCATAACGCAGCCTATCGTCTGATGGATACAGAGCTAAATACTTGTATTGATTCTGATGACTATATGCCCGACAATGCGGTGGAGTTGATTGTTAACTTATGGAAAGAGAAAGGATCAGATAAATATGCGGGAATTCTGGGCTTGGATGAACGTATGCAGGATGGTAAGGTGATTGGTACAACGTTTACGGAGAAAGAAACCACCCTGACGGATTTTTATCGAAAGGGAGGAAGTGGCGATAAAAAGTTGGTGTATCGTACTGATATTATGAAATCACTACCTGAATATCCTGAGTTTGAAGGTGAAAAATATGTTGGCCTGGGTTGGAAATATATGTTGGCCGATCTTCAGTATAAAATGATAACCATTAATGAGGTTCTGGTAATTGTAGATTATCAGTTGGATGGTTCTTCGATGAATATGTATAAGCAATATTTTAGGAATCCCAAAGGTTTCGCTTTTATACGTAAAGAATCCATGAAATATCATCCTTCGTTAAAGAGGCGTTTTGTAGAAGCTATTCACTATGTCAATTCCAGTATTATTTCGCGTAATAATAAGTTTATTAAGGAATCACCTGCTAAATTACTGACTATTTTGGCGGTACCTTGGGGCTGTGTCTTATATCTATATGCAAAGCGTCAGGTAGCAAGAGGAAAAAAGATGGAAGTTCGATAAGCCTTAATTAAATATGCAATTCAGTTAAATCAGTTCTATGAAAAGAAAAGTACGAGTATTAGAAATTCTACATGGATTAGCACCTGCGGGGACTGAAGCTTTTGTTTTAAATACAGTGGACCATCTTGATAAAGATAAATTTGAGGTTAGCTATTTGATTGCTGTTGATAGGAGGCAGTATCATCAGGATGAAGTGGAGAGTAAGGGACATACGGTTTATATGACAAATGATTTGGATGGTAAAATAAAGCTATTAAAGCACTTTGTTAAGATGTATAAGTACATGAGGAAATATGGACCTTTTGATGTCTGTCATACGCATATGGATTTTTTTAATGGACTAAATTTAATGATTGCTTTTTTTGCTGGTGTTAAATTAAGAGTTTCTCATTCTCATAATTCAGGTAAGATAGAGGATAATAAGATAGTTAGATATTATAGAATGACTATGCGATGGTTTATTAATAAATTTGCTAATGTTAAGTTAGGGTGTTCTGATGATGCAAATCGTTTTTTATATGGGCAAAAACATTTTGACCAAACTAAAGTGATTTATAATGGTATTGATTTAAGTAAGTTCTTTGTTGATAAGCGAGATGCTGGTTTGAATTTTATTACTGTAGGGCGTATGGTAAGACAAAAGAACTGTTTGTTTATTGTAGAAGTTATAGCTGAACTAAAGAAAATACATCCTGAAGTCAAACTTAGATGGGTTGGAGACGGAGATGAACGTGAAAAAATTGAGCAACACATTGCGGAACTAGGTGTTGAGAATAATATAGATCTTCTAGGGGTAAGAAAAGATATTCCAGTTTTGTTAAAAAAAGCCAACTATTTTCTAATGCCATCTTTATTCGAAGGTTTGCCTTTTGCATTGGTTGAAGCACAGGCATCTGGTTTACCCTGTTTTATATCGGATGCAGTACCACAGCAAACAAATTCTGGGTTATGTATGTCAATACCACTTACTGATAATGCACAAGAATGGGCTGAAAAAATAACAGATTATATTGATGAACGAATTCCGGAAATGAAATTAGATCAAGTTGAAATAGAAAAGTTTGATATAAAGTCATCTTCTCAAACCGTGGCTGATATTTATGCTTTAAGTATTGGTTAATTATATCCGTCAGATTTTATCTTTTATTGAATATATCCATGATAAATAAAGAAAAGCAAAAAAAATTATTCAGGATAACGACCATTCCGGGTTCTTTAAATTTCCTGCGGGGACAGTTGAAGTTTTTAGCTGAACATTATCGGGTAACAGCCGTTTCGTCGTTTAAAGCAGAGGGTGAATCTTCTGAAGGACGCGATTTATTAACCATATCGGAGGAAGAGGGAATTGAAATCCGGGTGGTAAATATGGAACGTCATATTTCTATCTTTAAAGATGGCATATCTGTGTTAAAGATGACATGGCTATTTATTAAAGAAAGACCGGATATTATTCATTCGTTTACTCCAAAAGCCGGATTAGTATCTATGGCTGCAGGATGGCTGGCCAGGGTACCGGTACGTATTCATACTTTTACGGGGCTTATATTTCCTACAGCTACCGGATTTAAAAAACGATTACTGATTCGTACCGATCGGTTAATATGTAAGTTTGCTACCAAGGTAATACCTGAAGGAGAAGGTGTAAAGAATGATTTAATCAATTATAAGATTACTAAAAAGCCATTGAAAGTAATTGCAAATGGAAATATAAATGGTATTGATTGTGAGTATTTTTCGCGTAAAGCTATTGTTCGTTCCCGTGAGGAAATAAGAGAGGAACTGGGCTTTACAAGTAGCGATTTTGTATATGTATTTATAGGAAGGATTGTTAGAGATAAGGGCATTAATGAATTATTAACTGCATTTAAAAAGATACAGCAACCTGGAGTTAAGCTCTTATTGCTGGGGAGGTTCGAACAGGCATTGGATCCCATAAGCGAAGAAGATGAAAAATACATCCATGATTGTGAGGATATAAAATACATAGGACATGTAAGTGATGTAAGGGATTATTTATTTGCATCGGATGTTTTGGTTCTTCCCAGTTATCGCGAAGGCTTTCCTAATTCGGTAATGCAATCGGGGGCTATGGAAATGCCGACCATCGTTACAGATATAAATGGTAGCAATGAAATTATTATAGATGGAGAAACCGGGCTCATTATTCCTCCACGAGATAGTGAAGCATTATTTCAGGCTATGGATAGGTTAAGAGTTGATAAGAAGCTTTTTGATAAAATGGAAGCCAATGCACGACCATCAATTGTTGATCGATTTCAGCAGGAAATAGTTTGGGAAGCTCTATTGAAAGAATACCAAACGATTGAAAAGTAGCCAATATTTTTATTGACATTCCTTGTAAGTAGAATGTAATTGAGTTGTTTTAAAAAGAGTTTCAATTTTATGTATGTAAATTTTTTTAAGCCTTTAATGGATTTTACGCTATCACTTACCGCTTTAATAGTGTTTTCTCCATTATTTGTAATTGTTTATTTAGTCTTGTGGGTGGGATTAAAGGGGAATCCCTTGTTTTTTCAGGTTCGCCCGGGCTATAAGGCGAAGCCGTTTAAGATCATTAAGTTTCGAACAATGACAAATGAACGGGATGCCAATGGAGAGTTATTACCCGATGAACAGCGATTAACAGCCTTGGGTAAATTTGTTCGTAAAACTTCCTTAGATGAAATTCCTCAATTGATAAATGTATTAAAGGGGGATGTAAGTTTAATCGGTCCCCGGCCATTAATTATGAGTTATATACCCTTGTATAGTGCAGAACAAGCCCGACGCCATGATGTAAAACCCGGTATTACAGGTTGGGCACAGGTAAACGGCCGCAATGCCATATCATGGACTCGTAAATTTGAACTGGATATTGAATATGTGGACAATGTCTCTTTTTTAATGGATATGAGAATTTTGTTTTTAACCATCAAAAAAGTGCTGGTTAGTGATGGTATTAATTCGGATACACATGCTACCATGGAAGCATTTACAGGAAATAATTGAAAATTCAAAACGATTTTTACTTAATTATTAGTCCAGAATAATAGAAAAATCAAAGATTTTTAACCAAATGAATATACTTATTACATCGGCAGGTAGAAGAGTTTCGCTACTACGTGCCTTTCAAAAGGAATTAAAAAAATTCTTTCCAGATTCTAAGGTGTTTGCGACTGATTTAGAGCCAGGTTTATCCTCGGCTTGCCAGGTGGCAGATGGATCATTTAAGGTAGAAAGAGTAGATTCTCCCAATTATATCGATATGCTTATAGAGCTTTGTAAGCAACACAATATTAGGATGATTATTCCCACCATTGACCCAGAGCTAAGACCGTTGGCAGAGAACAAACTGCGTTTTGAACAGGAAGGTATTCAATGTATTGTCTCTGATTTTAGCAATATTGTGGTTTGCCGGAACAAACGCTTAACTCATCAGTTGTTTGAAGAGTTGAATATTAATTATGCAAGAGAATATGCCCACGATAAACCTCAATTCCCTCTTTTTATAAAACCCATAGATGGAAGTTGTAGTAAGGACATATACCATATTAAGGGGCCCCATGAGTTGTGTCAACGTCTGATTGATGATGAAAACCTTATGTTTTTAGAATATATCGATCAGGAAGTATTCAAAGAGTATACGGTTGATATGTATTTCGATAGAAATGGTATACTTAAGTGTTTGGTTCCCCGTGAGCGTATTGAAATAAGAAGTGGTGAGATTTTTAAAGGTATCACCGTTAAAAATGGTCTGGTTAGTTATTTAACCGATCGTTTTTCTGAAGTTAAAGGCTATATTGGCTGCATCACTTTACAGGTATTCTATAACGAAGATTTAGATAAAGTTTATGGCATTGAAATTAATCCTCGCTTTGGAGGGGGGTATCCACTGAGTTATCAGGCTGGTGCTAATTATCCTAGATGGATTATACAAGAGTATTTCCTAAATGAGTCTATCGAATATTTTGATAATTGGGAAGATCAGCTTTTAATGTTACGTTATGATGATGAAATATTAGTACATGGAGCTTCTTTTAAATAAAAATACTGTGGTAGTTTTCGATTTGGATGATACTTTATTTAAAGAAGTGGATTATCTTAAATCAGCATATAGAGAGATAGCCAGCTATACAGCAAAGCCGGAACAAACCTTTGTGCAAATGCTAGATCTTTATGAAAAGAAAGAAGATGTTTTTGCTTATCTATTGGCCAAAAACAATAGATTCACTTCAAAACAGGAACTCCTTGAAATCTATCGGAATCATCTACCCGCAATTAGATTAAGTGCATCCACTGCATTTTTTCTACAGCAATTAAAAGATTATAACATCCCTTTATGTATTATTACGGATGGTCGTTCAATTACTCAGCGTAATAAAATAAAAGCACTGGGCATAGTTGGTTGGATGGCTAAGATTGTTATATCTGAAGAACTGGGCAGTCAAAAGCCGGATAAACGAAACTATAAAGCCATAGCTGATTTATATGAGGAACACCATCTGATTTATATTGGTGATAATACGGCAAAAGATTTTGTTACCCCCAATGAAATGGGCTGGACAACCATCGGTTTAAAAAATAATGGACAAAATATACATCCTCAAGAATTTGATATATCCTCAGATTACCTTCCTCAATTTTGGATTGATAGCTTTGATAAGATCGTATTATCCTATACAGAATAGCTTAGAAATAAATATGTCTAGGCTAAACGTAGGGTACCTAGAGGATGAATAGCTTACTACTTTTAATAAATCTTGTCGAAATGAATAGGTATAAATACTTATTCTATTTGTTGTTTTAGTGGTGGTTACATGATTTGTTATCATATTAATAAATACCCTGACGCAATTTAAACCTGTAATTTTAATGTTTCATTGATAAAAACGGTGGATTGGTAAAGAAGTGCCTTTTTACAGTTATTTAGTAACTTTTTATTGATTATTTTTCGCTTGGATAGAAGTTACATTTATTGTTAATGAAAGGGGATTCATTAAATCTAATTTTATCATATTTTATTGCGACCTAAATTATTATGAATATACATGCTTTAGAATATCTTGAGGATACTTATCCGATATTAAAGGGAAAAGTAGCCATTAGGGACAGGGATACAGATGTGACTTTTTCGGAATTGCGAAGAAGGGCGCTCTGTGTACGTGAGATGTTACTGAGCCGTAGCATTACTCGTAATGTGCCAGTTGCAGTATATTTACCCAAATCGGCCCAAAGTATTATTTGTTATACGGGTATTTTGTATACCGGTAATTTTTACGTGCCTTTGGATGCCAAATCCCCCATTGAAAGAATCGGTCATATACTAGACACTGTTTCACCTGAAATAATCATCACCAATTCAAAATTAAAAAAGAATTTGCTACAATTGGGCTTTTCTGAAGAATTGGTGGTTGAATATGAGAGTTTGGATTTTGACCTTGAAATTAGTGAGGAAAAGATTGATTTTGCAGAGAGACATTTTATTGATACAGATCCTGCATATGCATTATTTACTTCGGGTTCAACTGGTAAACCTAAAGGAGTGGTTGTTTCTCACCGTTCTATTATTGATTATATCGATTGGGCAAGAGATCGATTTAGTGTTGATCAAAATCACATATTAGGAAATCAGTCACCTTTCTTTTTTGATCAATCGGTATTTGATATTTACCTGATGATGTCGACAGGAGCTACCATGGTAATAATACCAGAGGAGTTGTTTATATTTCCGGCGAGATTACTGGACTATTTAAATGAAGTTCAGGTAAATATGTTTTTTTGGGTTCCCTCTTTGCTTGTGAATATTGCCAATTTTAATTTATTGGAAAAGATTGAAATGCCTTATCTAAAAAAAATATTTTTTGGAGGAGAGGTAATGTCAACCAGTCATTTGAATTATTGGAGAAAACATCTACCTGATGCAATGTATATAAATATGTACGGTCCTACTGAAACCACAGTTGACAGTACTTATTATGTAGTTGAACGCGAAATTTCGGATGATGAGTCGGTGCCTATTGGCTACCCATGCAGAAATACCGATATCATAATTTTAAATGAAAAGAACCAACGGGCAGCAGTTAACGAAAATGGAGAATTGTGCGTGAGAGGTAGTTCTTTATCATTGGGTTATTATAATAATCCTGAGAAAACAGCTGAGGTATTTATCCAAAACCCCTTGAACAAGCATTATCCTGAATTAATTTATCGTACGGGAGATATTGTTTATCTGAACGAAAATAACGAAATTATATATCTGTGTCGTAAAGATAATCAGATACAACACATGGGCTATCGAATAGAATTGGGAGAGATTGAAGTAGCGGTTTTGGGCTTGGGACTTTTTGATAATGCCTGTGTACTCTATAACGAGGTTAAAAAAGAAATAGTATTGTTCTTTTCAGCTACTCAAAAGGTTGAGGTAGGTGCTATCAGATCGCAATTAGTGCAAAAACTACCGAAGTATATGGTGCCATCATCATTTATTCAACTGGATCAAATGCCGTTAAATCCTAATGGTAAGATAGATCGCAGTAGCTTAAAGCTGAAATTGCAACAGGATTCAGTCGAATTAAAATAAGTAGTGGAATTGATTAATGTAAAAGTAGATAATGGAAGAGATTGTTAATATTTTAAGTGGAATCAGGCCTGACGAAGATTACAAGATATCAGAGAATTTTATTGCTGATGGATTACTTGATTCCTTTGATTTGCTTGTGCTTGTTTCGGAGTTGGATAAGCATTATGCTATCTCGATTGATGGAACAGATATCGTACCTGAGAACTTTGAGAATATTGACTCAATAAGTGCACTGGTAAATAAATACACTCAAGCCCAATAGCTATGAATTTAAAATTTACCCACAAAAAAATTACAGGAATATTAACAGTGGTTCCCGAAAATGAGGTGAAATTTGAGGATACCATTGATAATTATAATTTTTCACAACGGCAATCAAAGCAGTTGGGGAAAATAATGGGGTATGATCGTCAGCGGATTGTAAAGGAAGGAGTAACAGTATCTGAATTATGTGTTTATGGATTGAATTATCTGTTCGATCAGAATTTACTCAATAAAAATGATATAGATGCATTGCTTTTGGTTACTGAGTCGCCGGATTACATCTTACCTCCAACCAGTAATGTAATTCAGGGTATTTTAGGCCTAAAAACAGATATGATATGCCTGGATATAAACCAGGGGTGTGCAGGTTTTCAAATAGGTCTCGTACAGGCGTTCTCTTTGCTTGAACAAGAATCTATCAACAAAGTTGTGTTATTGAATGCTGATGTATTAAGTGCAAGGGTTTCGGAAAAAGACAGAAACAGTCGTCCTTTAGTGGGTGATGGAGCATCTGTTACTATTGTGGAATCATGTGAAGAAGAAAATCCCATATTTACCACTGTAAAGATGGACGGTACCCAGCATGAAGTATTGATGATTCCGGCCGGAGGATTTAAAACACCTTCAAGTGCTCAAACAGCAGAGTTGGAAGAGGATGAAAGTGGTAATCTTAGAGCAAAAGATCATCTGGTAATGAAAGGCGATGCAGTTTTTAACTTTGTACAAAGAGAAGTGCCTGTAATGATAGATACCTTATTGGATTTTGCCAATAAAGACAAGGATAGTGTTGATTACTATTTGTTTCATCAACCCAATCGTTTTATGTTACAGAAGCTGGCTGATAAGATGAAGGTGCCTCACGAAAAAATGCCTAATAATATAGTGGAGCGCTTTGGTAACTCAAATGGAGTTACGGTGCCAATCGTAACTTGTTATAATCTTGGAGAAAGAACAGAAAAAGAGAGTTTTGAAGTTTGTATGGCCGGATTTGGGGTTGGATTAACATGGAGTTCGATGTTAATGAAACTGGAGAATCTTCAGTTTTGTAAAATAATTGAATGTTAGCTCATGATCGAATAAATCGATCCGTTGAATATAGTTTTTAATTAAAGTCATAGAGTATGAAAGTTGATGAATTCATTACTGTAGTAAGAGAAGAGCTGGAGGTAGAAGATCAGGAATTAAATATTGATACAAAATTTGATACCCTGGATATATGGGATTCAGTGGCACGTTTAGTGCTGATATCATTGGTAGATGAAAAATTTCAGATGCAGATAAAAGCAGATGATTTTAAAAGCATTGGTACACTCGATGATTTAATGGCCATAATTGGTAAAGAAAAATTTGAAGCATAATATATGTGTCTGTAATAAATCTGATTAATAACGAATGAAAAAGAGATTATTCATAGTAGGTGCTGGTGGTCTTGGTAGAGGGCTGGAGTCTTACCTTGAAATGATTCCTGAAGAAAAAAGAAACTGGGAATTAACAGGGTTCATTGATGAGTCCCCTACGGCTTTGGATAACCTGCCAACAGATTATAAAATATTAGGTGATATTAATACTTATCCTTTTGATAAGGAGGATATGGTTCTTATTGCCATAGGCGATCCACATGTTCGTCGCAACGTTTATGATAGATTAGAAGGAAGGGTACAATTCTTTACCTTTATTGATCCAAGGGCTATATTAGGCAAGTTTAATAGAATAGAAGAAGGTTGTATTATTCTTGCCGGGTGCATCATCTCCAATAATGTAAAAATAGGAAAGTGTACTACAATTTTGGAGAAGACCATAATTGGACATGATTCAGAATTGGGCGATTTCTGTTCGTTGATGCCCAATGTAGATATTGCCGGAGGGTGCAGTTTCGGGGATAATGTGTTTATTGGAACCAATGCAACCATTATACCACAAAGAAGCATTGTAGATGATGTGGTCATTGGAGCAGGCAGTGTAGTATTACGTAATGTAAGAAGTAAGTGCACCATATTTGGTAATCCTGCAAAAAAAATAGAATAGATTTCATGGCCTTAAGGGGAGTTTCTGAAATCGGATTAAAACAGATAAAAGACCTGTAGTGAGGAAAGATAAAATTGAAAGCCTTAATCTGTTAAGAGCTTTTCTGGCTCTTGTTGTGGTTAATTCGCACATACCAACCTTATCTGAAGGTGTTGGCTTACCGTTCTTCAGTAATTGGCCTATCTTTCATAGAGGGACTGAATCGGTGTTTGTGTTTTTTGCATTAAGTGGATACTTGATTATAGGTCTTTTATACGATGAAAAGAAGAGTACAGGGGCCATTAGTATAAAGAATTTTTATGCCAGAAGGATTTTAAGATTGTATCCTGCCTATTATCTGGTTCTGTTCTTTGGCCTACTCTATTATAGGTATTTATTACCTGCAGTTGGTATGCCTTACAGTGAAAATTACACACTTATGGAGGGAATATTATGGAATGTAGGATTTTTGCCAAATGTGTTTATTGGGAAGTTTGATCCGGGTTCTGTTTTATTAATATTGTGGTCCATTGGTATTGAAGAACAGTTTTATCTGGTAATCGCACCATTACTATATTTTGCCAAAATCAATCATTACTTAAAGAGTATACTTATTTTTACAGTTATTTATTTTGGTATTTTCCATAGTGGTTTATTCCCATTTTTGGATGATTATTGGTTCTATTACTTTTTTATCTCGGCAGGAGGAGTATTGGCTTTATTCAGTCGGAAGGGATATCCACTGCATTTTAATTCGCCTGTATTAAGAGTAGTTTTATATGCGGTATTTATTTTTTATTTCACCTCCGATTGGTTTCTGTTTAAAAATGAAATACTCAAAAATGTAACTGAGTTGATATTGTTTTCACTAGTGATTTCAAACATTGTGAAAGACAATGAAGTTTTAGGACGATTCAGGTTTATGAATTATCTTGGTAAGATCTCTTATGGAGTGTACTTGTACCATATGATCGTTTTAAATTTTGTGTTATTTGTTTTTCTCAAGCTTCGGGATAACTTAACAATATCTACGGCAATCGTGATAATTTTTGTAAACTTAGCTGTATTTATTGGTACCATTTTAGTATCACATATATCCTATCAGTATTTCGAAATGCCATTTTTAAAATTAAAGGATCGTTTTCGTAATTAATAATAAAGAACTATTAATCATATCAAACCTATACTATGTGTGGAATTGCAGGCGTTTACGGAAAAGAGTTAAACAGAGATAGAAGAAGCTTTGAAATCAAAAATATGGTTTCTGCACTTCAACACAGGGGGCCTGATGGTTGGGGAATGTATATATCTCCCGAAATAGCATTGGGACATACCCGCTTGTCAATTGTTGATTTATCTACTGGAGATCAACCTTTGGTCTCAGGAGATCATATAATTGTATTTAATGGAGAAATTTATAATTATATCGAACTTCAGCAAGATCTGAAAAGCAAAGGTGTTGTTTTTACTACTACCAGTGATACAGAAGTGTTATTGAAAGCCTATGAATACTATGGGGAGAAGTGTTTTGAATTGTTCAATGGTCAGTTTGCAGTATTGATATGGAATAAAGTTAGTAAGGAGTTAATTATTGCTCGCGATCGCTATGGTATTCGTCCTCTTTATATGCTTGAGCACGATCAGAAACATTATTTTGCATCAGAGTTAAAAGCATTTGACCGGATTGGTAGTTTTACTCGCGAGTTTGATGTAAACCGCCTGTTTGAACATTGTCTTTTGTGGAATACTTATGGTCATCATACCGTTTATAAGAATATTAAATCTTTACCAGGTGGATCCTTTGCCAAATACAAAGATGGTAAATTAGTATACGAGAAAAAATACTATGAATTAGGCGTAAAGTATGAGTCGGATAAAAAATCGTTTGGTGAAGTTAAAGAAGAATTCAATGAGCTTCTAAAAGATTCGGTTAAATTACGATTGAGAAGTGATGTGCCTGTAGGAGCTTATTTGAGTGGGGGAATAGATAGTTCAGTAATAACTCAATTGGTAAAAGAAAATACCAATAAACGATTTAAAACTTTTTCCATAGCTTTTGATGATAAGGAGTTTGATGAGTCAGACTTTCAAAAGGATATGGTGAACCAGATAAACTCAGAGCATTACTTTTTAAATATCAATTATAAACAGGTTGATGAGAACTTTCCTGAAGCCATTTATCATACCGATCGTCCTATTTTTCGCACGGCACCGGTGCCTTTGTATCTCTTGTCACAAAAGGTAAGAGAAAATGATATAAAAGTGGTGTTGACAGGTGAGGGGGCAGACGAAGTATTGTGGGGATATGATTCTTATAAGGAAGTTAAACTGCTTGAGTTTTGGTCGAGATTTCCAGAATCGAAAATGCGACCTGAGCTGATTAAGAAATTATATCCGCACTTAACACATTACAGCGATCCTCGTCAATTTGGAATGATGAAAATGTTTTATGAAGGATTTCTGGACTCTTATGACAACAAACTAGCTTCATTAAATATTCGTATTCATAATAATAAAATCATTAAAAATTATTTTAGTAAAGATCATGGATTATCATACGATACAGCTAGCCTTATCGGTGGTATGTCAATAGACTTTCCGAAAAATTACAATAGCTGGAGTTTGTTGCAACAAAATCAGTATATGGAAATCAGAACTTTACTGGCTGGTTACCTGTTGTCTTCACAAGGAGACCGGATGTCGTTGGCTCATGGTATTGAAGGACGCTATCCATTTTTAGATCATCGTTTAATTGATAGTTTATTTACTATTAACGAACGATTTAAAATGAATGGATTTTCACAAAAACACTTACTAGTTCAATCTTATAAGGATAAATTACCAAAATCAATTCTAAATCGTCCTAAACGCCCATATATGTCTCCTGATTTGAAGTCGTTCTTCAGAGATGGTAAGCCTTCTGATAATGTTGGTTATTTCCTGAGTGAAGACAAAATTAAAGAATATGGAATTTTCAATCAGAAGTTTGTGGATCGTTTCCTACAAAAATTTAAAAACGGAGTTCCTGAAAATATTGGCTATAGAGATAATATGATTATCACATTTATTTTATCAACTCAAATCGCCAATTACTGGTTGAAAAACCCAAAGGAACATACCCTTTCTGACGATAAATTAACCGTTGCAATTACAGAGTATTAAAATTAGATATTATGAGTGACAAAATAAAAAATAAAGAAGAGATACAAGCTGCTTTAATAGCATTTTTGTGTCGTCAGTTTATGGTAGATGAGGAAGATATTGAACTGGAGGAGTCGTTGGTTGACACTGGTATTATCGACTCGATGGGACTAATTGAGATTGCCTCATACATCGAAAACGAATATAGTTTTAAGGTGACAGAAGAAATGATGAACCGTTCGAATTTCGGCTCTGTCGTTAAAATTGTTGATTTCATATCCCTAATGATCTCATAACTTTTTAAGATCATCTAACAGACAAATAACAGACCACAAGCAAAGGTGTCATACAGACAGACATCGTAGAATGAAATTGTAAATTAAAAAATTGGTAATGAAAAGGTGTACAAAATGTATAATGTCAGAGAATTTTCCAAGGATTACTTTTGACGATAATGGTGTTTGTTCATTTTGTAATGATCAAATGTACATTTCTACAGATAAGAAACGCATTGAGGAAGGTATTACAGCTGTTAATAATCTGTTTGATGAATCAAGATCTAAAGGCGAATATGATGCAATTGTTTGTTATAGTGGAGGTAAAGATAGTACTTATACCTTAAAACTGGCCGTTGAGAAATATAAACTCAATGTTTTGTCATTTACTTTGGACAATGGTTTTATTTCAGATACTGCTTTTCGGAATATCGAAAAAGTTGTTAGTAAGTTAGGAGTTGATCACATTACTTATCGTCCGTCTTATAAGTTTATGAAGAACTTGTTTAAAGTGAGTTCAACGCTGCCCATTTATAATCCTAAAACATTAACCCGAATATCGGCCAATTGTAACTCATGTATTTCTATTGTAAATATGACGGCTCTAAAGTTTGCCATCGAAAAAGATATTCCGTTTATTTTGGCAGGATTTACTTTAGGGCAGATTCCTTCGAATACTATTTATTACAAAAATAACTATGCTTTTTTTAAAGAAAGTCGTGGTCCGGTTCTCCAAAAATTAAAAGATCAGTTGGGTAATGATGTTTCTAAATATATGGAGTTGAATGAGAATTTGTTGGGAGATGGAAAGAGCTACCCACATAACATTAACCTGCTTTGTTTAGAAGAAATTTCGGAAGATGAAATTGTTGAGCAAATCAAACCATTGGGGTGGGAAGCTCCTGCCGATGTGGATGGATGTTCAACCAACTGTAAAATAAATACCTTCAATAATTACGTGCATATTAAAAAGTACGGATATAGCCCGTATGAATTAGAATTAAGTCATTTGATTCGAAATGGATTTCTTACACGCGATGAAGCATTGAAAAAACTGGCCGATCAGCCTCAGGATCAAATAGAAGATGCTAAAAAAGAACTAGGAATTGATATTTAACAGGTAAAATGAATCAGTCGGTTTCTTTTATACAAAAGCAGTTTTATATCAATTATTTGATGTGTCCTCAGGATACTTCGTATCACATCCCGTCGTTATTTAAAATAAAGGGGGAAGTGGATGGTGTGGCATTGGAAGTAGCAGCTAATCATTTGCTAAAAAAATACGAGGTGTTGCGATACTCTTTTCATCGTAAAGGAAGAGAAGTCTTGTTTGAGGTAGATGATAATTGTGTAATAACACTTCCAAAAACTACCCTGGATTTTCCCTTTGAAGATGTAAACATAGAGGCCATTTATAAGGAAATACATAAACCATTTAATCTTGAAGAAGCTCCATTGGTGAGAATGCATTTGTTTGTTTTTAATAATGATGTTAGTGTGTTAAGTATTGTTATTCATCATATCATTATAGATTTGCATTCCAAGCAAGTTTTTGGAAAAGAATTATCAGATCTGTACAATCTAGCTATAACAGGAAAAGATATTCAAACCGAAACGATTTCAGACTCCTATTCTGATTATGCAGAAAGAGAGCGAACCTTCTTAGAAGGGAAAGAGGCCGCAAAAATGATGGGGTATTACCAGAATGTTTTTAACGAAACAGATTACTTAATATCGTGGCCATTAAAAGAAGAAAGGCCTGTAAAAGGAAGTAAAAAAGGTAAACGAATAAATTTCACCATAGATAAAGGGCTGTCTGAAAGAATCAGAGATTTTTCAAAAAACAATTCAATAGCACCTTTTACTTTATTAATGAGTGCTTTTGTTTTGTTGTGTCGTAATGTTAGCAAACAAGATAAAGTTGTTTTAGGCATTCCTTTATCCAATAGAAGAAAAAAAGAGAATAAAGATGTATTTGGTCCACTGGTTAATATTGTTCCTATATTAATTGATTTAAAAAATACAGAAAAAGATACTGAAGTGGTGAGTCTGGTTCGTAAGGGCTTATTGATGGCGCATCGTAATCAGGAAATTCCTTTTATTCATTTGATAGAGAATTTGAATTTAAAAAGGAGTTTCTCATATAATCCGCTTTTTCAAGCAGGATTTACATCAGAACCACCAATGCATTTAACCTTAGATAAGGTTGATATAACTCCATTATGTTTTGAAAGAGAAGGAGCTCAATTGGATTTATTTTATACTTATTGGGAAGAACAGGATGACTTTACAGGATATCTTGAATATTCAACTGATCTGTTTTATGAAGATCAGATGAATGAATGGATTGAAGTATATAAGAGTTTAATTCAAAAATTAGTATATTGATATAGTAATTTTTGGGTTAATACAAATAGTAACATTTAACCTTACTTTAAAATGAAAAGTAAAATTTGGCTTTCATCGCCTCATATGGGGGGTAATGAAATGAAGTATGTACAAGAAGCTTACGACACCAATTGGATTGCTCCATTGGGGCCGAATGTAAACGGATTCGAAAAAGTTCTATCTGAATATATGGGAGCCGGGCATGTATCGGCTTTAAGTGCCGGAACGGCGGCATTACACTTAGCTTTGATTTTGGCTGATGTAGGAAGTGGAGATGAGGTATTGGTTCAGAGTTTTACTTTTGCAGCATCTGTTAACCCAATAAAATATTTAGGAGCTATACCTATTTTAGTGGATTCAGAACCGGATACCTGGAATATGAGTCCTGAAAAGCTGGAAGAAGCTATTCATGACAGATTAAGTAAAGGCAAAAAGCCTAAAGCTATAATACCAGTACATTTGTACGGAATGCCTGCAAAGATGGAGCAGATTATGGAAATTGCTAACAAATATTCCATTCCTGTTATTGAAGATGCCGCAGAATCGTTAGGTTCGGTTTACAAAGGTAAAAAGACTGGAACCTTTGGAAAAGCTGGTATTTTATCTTTTAATGGAAACAAAATAATTACCACATCAGGTGGCGGAGCTTTGGTTTCGGAGGATGAGGATTTAATTGCCAAATCAAGGTTTTTAGCTACTCAGGCTCGCGATAATGCACCTCACTATCAGCATACTCATATTGGATATAATTATCGGATGAGTAATATTGTTGCTGGTATTGGGTTAGGTCAGATGGAGGTTTTGGATAACCATATTCAAAAACGAAGGGATATGAATAACTGGTATCGTAATGTGTTGAAAGATGTACCTGGAGTTAGCTTTCAATCGGAGCCTGATTCTGATTATTTCTCGAATTATTGGTTGACAGCCATCATTGTTGATCCGGAAAATACAGGTGGAATCTCACGTGAAGATATTCGCTTAAGTTTGGAAGAAGAAAATATAGAATCACGTCCATTATGGAAACCAATGCACTTACAACCTGTTTTTGATGGTTGTCCGTTTTATGGTACAGGTGTTTCAGAAAAGCTTTTTGATCAGGGACTTTGCCTTCCTTCGGGAAGTAACCTTAGCAATGAGGATCGGGAACGTATTGAGAATGTTTTAAATAAGGTTCTTAAAAAAAATAATGCATTGATTAAGTAGAATATGTTTCGAATACTTAGAGCAAATCAGCAGGATGATTATAAGGAATGGATAGATATCTGGACCCAGTGGAAGGGTAAAGAAGTGTTTGCTCATCCCGATTATCTGTTGCTCTATAAAGGATATTCGGAACCAATGTGTGCCTTATACAGTAAAGGGGAGCAAATAGTTTTGTTCCCTTTTTGTTTGAGAGAGGTAGCGCAAAATGTTTTGTCAGAAAAATATTATGATATCATAACTCCTTATGGTTTTGGAGATATCTATTTGATTGGTCATGGTGAAGATCGTGTAGTGTTGGATGAGTTCGATAGAGTTTTTCAAAATTGGGTCAGAGATAATAAAATAATAAGCGAGTTTATCAGGTTTGATGCTTTTAGTAGAAGTCGAAATTATTATACAGGAGACTTGCAATACAATAATGATATTGTGGCTTGTGATCTATATAAGGGAGAATCTGTGTTATGGGATGAATTTAAACCAAAGGTAAGACGCAATATTCGAAAAGCTTTAAGTCATAATCTTACTATTGAATTTGATTTTGAGGGGATTAAGCTGGATTCATTTGTTAATGTTTATTATAGAACAATGCAGCGTTTAGAAGCAGCTCCTAAATATTACATGAATCGGTCTTATTTCGAGTATATCAATAGTCACTTAAAGGGTAATTTTATCTATGTATTTGTAAAAAAAGGAGATCTGGATATTGCAGCAGAACTAGTATTGTTATCTGATGAAAAAATGTATTATTACTTAGGAGGTACTCTTGAAGATTATTTTTATATGCGCCCCAATGAATTATTGAAATTTGAGATTATGAAGTGGGGAATAAATAATAATAGAAGATACTATGTGTTAGGCGGAGGTTATCATCAAAATGACAGTCTTTTGAAATTTAAAAGTGATTTTGCTCCATCCAGTATTTTTTCCTATAAAGTCGGATCTCGAATATTTGATTCTCAAGTTTATAAGTTGCTTGTTGATAATAAGCAAAAAATGATGAAAAATGATAAGGAAGATGGCGGAATGTCGCATTTTTTTCCTTTGTATAGAGGCGAAAATAAGAATATTCTTATTTGAAGGATACGGATAAAACACTAAAGCTGAATGATTGATAACTATCAATATTATTGGACTCAATCTGAAAAGGATATTGAAGATTGGGATTCCTTCTTGCAGCGCACTCCGCGAGGCCATTGCCAGCAATCAGGGCATTGGTTAAAGTCATTTCATAGTTATCAAGGGTTTAATTACGAGCTCTTCATTGTAAAAAATAAAGGTGGTAATATTGTTGCCGGATTGGGAATTCTGATTGTTGGAATTCCTTTTTTCAAGGTATTGATTGCTTCTAATGGGCCTATAATTGAAAATGGTTATGAGGAATTATTTGATTACATCGTTGAGAAGTTTTTAGAAAAGGCTAAAACAAAAAGAGCTTTTTATTGCCAGATACGAGTACCTGTCCTGGAAGAATCATGTGATTTGATAGATTCAAGTACATTGAAAATTAAAGAGTACAATATTTTTAGAAATGCACTTACAGGAAGTAAATTCCCATTTGTGACATCTATTAATGGTTTTCGTCCTGTGGTAATTCAAAATACAGAAGATTCTTATAAGGATACAATAAGTCAGTTTAATAAGAGTACACGACGAAATATTAGGCTTGCATTGGATAATAAGTTAACGCTTAAATATGCAACTGATAAAAAGGAAGTTGAGGTAGCTTATCGTATTATTGAGGAAGTGGCACAATTGCATCAATATCGCTTAAGAAGCTGGGACAAGATCAAGGATACTTTGCTAAAAATGGTCGATCAGGGCTTGTGTTTGGTACCTTGTTGTTATGTCGGTGAGGAAATGAAAGGAGCTTTGGTCATCTTTGATTTTGGCTGCCGGTTGACTTATGTTTTTGGTGGAGTTAAAAGAGAAGATACTGATAGAAAGGTTGGACATTTTCTGCATGATCAGATGATTCGGCTGAGTATCGAAAAAAACTACTCGTTCTACGATTTAGGTGTTGCCGGAGGACCTGGGGTAACTCGATTTAAAGAAGGATTCGGAGCTTATCATATTACAACAGAAGGGAGCAGGTATTGGGTCATGAATAAATTTAAATATAAGATTTATTTATTTTTTTATAGTCTAATGCCAAAGTCTGGTTGATAGTCTTCAATTTGAGAATCATAGGCAAAGGAATAGGTAATCATATAAAGTTTTTAGAATCTATTGTTAGAATACTACTGTAATTGTCATTTTGATGAATACTTTAAAAACACTGATTAACGAGATGGCCGTCTGTGCTATTTTATAAATATTTGTATCTGGAAAGTAAATAAACAAATAATGAAAATTAGTTATTATCTAATATTGATAACAGGTATATTTCTAACTTCCTGTGTATCTTTAAAAAAGTCGATTTATTTGCAGGGCGAGATTGCTAAAGAATTGAGCGATGTAGAGGCAACTTACGATGTTGAAAAAGGCTCCTATCTTGTTAAACCAAGTGATAATTTATATATCCGCATTAATAGTTTGGATGAACGTACTTCGGCATTCTTAAATAATGAATCAGGTGCAACTACACGTATCGAAAGCCCAATGTCAGCAAGCTTAGCCGGATACAGAGTTGAGGATGATGGTTCAATCTACTTTCCTTTTGTAGGCAAAGTATATGTAGCTAATTTAACATTGGAGCAGATTCGTCAGAAAATGCAACTGGCGGTTTCAAAATATATTGAACAAAGTAGTGTGGTTGTTAAATTATTGAACGATAACATTACAGTAATAGGAGAAGTAAGAGGACCAGGGAGATTTTTATTGTACGATGAGCAGATTAATATACTTGAAGCATTAAGTATGGCAGGAGATATGACTGATTTTGCTAATCGTAAAAGAGTTCGTTTAATTAGGAAAGAAGGTGATATACAGCAAATGTTTGTCATTAATACGCTGGAAGATAAGTTAATTAATTCACCCTATTTTTATGTGAAACCTGGTGATATTTTATATGTAGAACCTCGTCGTTTAAAAGCAATCAATTTAAGTACGGTGCCAATTGGTTTAGTTCTTACTTTCTTAAATACAGGTATACTTCTTTATACTTTTTACAATACTACTTTAACTCAGGATTAACATGGATAATTTTCCCGATAGCGAATCTTTTCAGCAAGATGAAAAATCGTTTGATTTTTGGAAAATCATATTAAGAGCTTTACGTTATTGGTATATCTTACCTATATGTTTGGTGATAACGTTGGCAGCTGTTTTTTATTTATATAAATCAACCGTACCCTTGTATAAGGTAAATGCCCAATTATTAATTTCTGGTGATCAAAAAGAAGTACCAACAATTGGTTCAGCCGAAGGTGCTTTACCTGGAATTAATATTGGAGCTTATAGCAATATTGAAAACCAGTTGGTTATTTTAACCTCTACCAAACAAATAGAAAAGACTTTGGCTAATCTTGATTTTCAGATTAGTTATTTCGAAGATGAAACATTCTATAAAAGAGAGATATACAAAGAATCGCCTTTTGTGATAAAATTAGAAACGCCCAAAAGCGATGTGGTCTATCAACACTATAACATTAATTTTATTGATGAAAAAACATTTGAATTAACAAAAGAGAAGAATGCAGATTTTAAATCAAGGCATGTCTTTTTTGAAAAAATTAATCTCGATGGTAATGAGTTTGCTATTATTCCCAATGAAGATAAAATTGGAAGCAGCAATTATCGTTCTAAGCAATATAGTTTTACTATTAATTCAGAGTTCTATTTGATAAGTAATTTTAAATCAAGGGTTAGTATTAATAATTTTCATAGAGGATCATCTGTTTTTGATATAAGTCTTGATGTTAACAATGTTCAAAAAGGAAAAGATTTTATTAATGAGTTGGCCCGAAATTCAGTGAATTACACATTGGAAAAGAAAAACCAGGTGGCTAATAACACCATTCGCTTTATCGAAAGTCAATTAATTGGAGTAGGAGATTCTTTAAGCGTTGCTAAATCTGTTTTAGAAAATTTCAGGTCTCGTAACGAGATGATGGATGTATCGGCTCAAGGGCAAATGATTATAGATAAAACACAAGAGCTGCAGGTTGAGAAGAATTTATTGCAAACACAACTGGATTATTTCAATTATCTGGTGGACTATATGAAAGGCGATCAGGATGTACTTAATCTTTTACCTCCATCTGCTTACGGTGTTGAAAACCCGATGATTGGACAGATGATTACTGAGCTAAGTACCTTAAACGCAGAGAAAGAGGGATTGCAATTTAATTCAAAAATAGAGAACCCTAATGTTGCTCGTATCGCTCGTCGAATGGATGTTTTAAAAAGATCAATTGAGCAGCAGGCTCAAAGTAATATCCAATCGACAAATAAAGCCATTAATGGTGTTGATCAACGATTAATGGCCTTGAGCCGTGATATCAGAAGGTTACCAAAACAAGAGCAAAAACTCTTGGATATAGAGCGCAAATTCCAGACAACAGATAAGATGTATACTTACCTGATTGAGAGACGATCAGATGCTCAGTTAGCCAAGGCTGCAAATACACCAGATAATGAAGTGGTTGAATATGCCAGAGCAGCGGGAATTGTTAAACCTAATATGAAAACTTTCTTGATAATGGTGGTTTTCTTTGGGGTGTTTTTACCCTTTGGAATTATCTTTCTGATTGTAATGACAAACAATAAGATTTTAGATCGGGAAGATCTGGAGAGTAAAACTCAAATACCTTTAATTGGAGTTGTGCCTCGATGGTCGAAAAGTGAGGATATACTAAATGGTATGCTCAATCCAAGATCATCTATATCAGAAACCATTCGATCAATCAGAACAAGTCTTGAATTTTATCCAACAAATGGAGGTGCTCGTAAAATATTGTTGACATCTGGTTTGCCTGGAGAAGGTAAAAGTATTACGTCTGTAAACATAGCTATTTCATACGCTCAGTTAGGGAAGAAAACTTTATTAATTGATTTTGATATGCGTCGGCCAACTATTGATAAGGTGTTAAGGATTAAATCGAATGGTACAGGTTTGAGTCGTCATTTGTCGAGTACAGATAAGGATATGCACTTAATTGAAACTACGGAATATCCAAACCTGGACGTTATACCAGCTGGAGTTACACCTCCAAATCCTGCAGAATTGATCGCCAGAGACAGAACCAATACTTTATTGGAAGAATTAGACCGATTATATGAAGTCATTGTAATTGATTCACCACCAATTGGCTTGGTTACAGATGCGGCATTGCTTCAAAAATATGCCGATCTTACTATTTTTGTTACACGTCATAATCATACACCGAAGGCTATGCTGTTTAATCTTTTAAGGGATAGTAAAGTAGCTAAAATTAAGAACCTTTGTTTGTTGTTAAATGATTTGCCAGTAACAAAAAGGGCTTATAATTCTTATGCATATAGTGGTAAGTATTACGATTAGTGTTGTCACTATTAACTTGAGCTCAGGTTTATTCTTCGTAAACTATCTACTTGGAAATAAAACATGTAAGGTTTTGTGGTGAAAGTGAAAAATGACTTTAATCATTAAACTATTAAAAACACGCGTTCGTCATATCTATTAGCCGGTATGGCAAAAAATAGTTAATCGCCTCAAAATATGTTATAAATTGACAATGCTTTAGGAGGGATATAAACACAACTAATTAGTTACTTTTTATAAGCTTGGATATAAATATATCCTAATGCTTGATGATGATTTAAAGATTAGAATACTTGAAAAACTAGTATTATGAAGTGGGTACTTTCACGAATAGTTAAGGGAAGAATTGTTTCTCCCTGGTTAATATTGTCTATCGATTTATTTTTAGTTATAAATGCATTTATTTTTGCTTATGCAGTGAGGTTAAATGTATCGTTGGTTAATTATCCGGTATCGAACTTGATAAACAATATTTTATGGGTTGGTGTAGTATATTGTGCCGCCTTTTTGTTTTCTGGTTCTTACAAAGGTGTAATTCGGCATAGTAACTATAATGAATTTAAGCAAGTACTTTTAACTTCATTTGCTGCCTTTCTTATCTTATCTTTAGCTAATTATGTATTTGACCTAATGCATATTCATTGGATTAATGTAGCAAGTATGGTTTTGGTGGCCCATTTTGTTACAACAGTCGTATTAATGGTCGGTTTTCGGGTACTGGTAAAAGAAATTTATGCTTTATTAACCAAAAAAAGAACATTTACTAATGTCTTTATTTATGGAGCGGGTGATATGGGGCAAATTACACTTGAGGCCATTAAAAGCGACATGGATAGTGAATATAATGTTGTGGGGCTTATTGATGATAGTGCCTGCAAATTAGGAGTTAAAATGCATTCTTATCCGGTTTTATCATGGGAAAAAGCATTGGAGACAGGTGATAGTAAAAATGTGAAAGAAGTTATTTTAGCTATCAAGACAATCAGTATACAACAAAAACATAAGATTACAGAAGACTGTATTAACAAAGGTTGGAAACTTAAAATAATGCCATCGGTAGATAGCTGGGTAAATGGTATTTCAAATGATAAGCAGATCAGGGATATTCGAATTGAAGATATTTTAGGAAGAGATGAGATTAAGCTGAATTTGGGTCGTATAATGGAAGGACTTGATGGTAAGGTAATTTTGGTTACTGGTGCTGCCGGTTCTATTGGATCTGAAATTGTTCGACAATTATTGCGTTTTAGTGTACAGAAGATAATAATGCTTGATATTGCAGAGTCAGCATTGTATGATTTGCAACAAGAGTTGTTGTTAAGCCATAGTGATGCTCCTTTTGAGGTTGTATTAGCAGATATAACCAATAAAAAAAGATTGGTTGATGTATTTGATAGGTTTAAACCAGATATTGTTTTTAATGCAGCTGCGTATAAGCATGTACCGTTAATGGAAACGTATCCTTACGAAGCTATACGTGTTAATATTGGAGGAACCAAAAACCTTGCAGATTTGTCTATTCAGTTTAATGTTGAGAAATTTGTAATGATATCTACCGATAAGGCTGTGAATCCTACCAATGTAATGGGAACTTCAAAACGTATTTGTGAAATTTATATTCAGGCCTTATCTCAATTAGAAACCATAAAAACTGCTTTTATAACCACTCGTTTTGGTAATGTTTTAGGATCGAATGGATCTGTGGTTCCATTGTTCAAAAGGCAAATAGCACAAGGAGGACCTATAACAGTAACACATAAGGATATTACCCGTTATTTTATGACAATACCAGAAGCTTGTCAATTAGTATTAGAAGCTGGTTTTATGGGAGCTGGAGGTGAAATATTCTTATTTGATATGGGAGAGCCTGTTAAGATTGTTGATTTGGCTTCAGAAATGATTCGTTTATCAGGTTTAAAGGTTGATGAGGATGTTAAAATTGTATTTACAGGACTGCGTCCAGGTGAGAAGTTATATGAAGAATTATTAGCTTCGAAAGAAAATACATTGCCTACGCATCATGAAAAAATAATGATAGGCAAAGTACGTCGGCATGTATATCGTGAAGTAGAGCAGAAAATCAAAGATTTGTTATTTGCTTTACAAATTGAGAACGATACTCTCTTGGTAAGTCGTATGAAAGATCTTGTGCCTGAATATATTTCGCAGAATAGTCAATTCTGTGATTTAGATCATAAGGTAGAGAATACTGTTTCATAAATCTATTAAGAGCTTTATTTTTTTATTGTCAGTATTATTCGGTCAGTAATGTGGCGGGCTGTGGTGATATTTGACAAATCGGAATAAAGCTCTCCATTTTTGCCTGAATGATGTCCGTGGCCAATTAATGTCATAATCTTTGGATTTATATCAGATTTTAGTTCTTTACTTGATATCTGGCAGGAATAAATTAACGAAGGCTGTCCAACCTGACCTGATCCTGAATATATCTTATCTTCAGGGAATTTTTTCTTCGAATAGTAATTGTTCCAATCAAACGATTGATTTACCTCCAATAATATTCGGTAACTGTTGTTATTATCAAATAAATAGTTTGTTTTAAATATAAAATTGTGAGATGGAGTAGCTCCAGAAACGCCATCTAAATCTGCTGGTAGCTCTTTTGGAATGTATAGACCATCACCAGCAATTTCTCCTCTTTTATGTGACCAGTAAGGTAATGCTTCTGGTCGTCTGATAATACTTTTATTAACCGAAGCTCTTCCAAACTCACTTGTTGCTATGGATCTTGAAATATATAAGGTTTGAATATATTCTCCTTCTAAACTTTCAATCCAGATGGCAAAAAGGGGATATTGAAAACTCTCACCTCTTTTTAATTCAAGAATAATATTTGGCTCCTCTTGTTTTTGGGTAAAGTCTATTATTTGATAATTAACCTGACTACTGTTAGTTATGCCTTGGTTTTTAAAAAAACTGCCCAGTTGATACAGTTTTACCAATGGGGGAGCTTGGGTATAAGAAGCAATTAGAATTGGAGTAATAACAGTGATACTAATCAGGAAATATAAAATAGATCGTTTCCCTTTTGATAAATATTGAATAATTGTTTTGAAATTATTTATAAGATGAAATAGTATAAATACAAGAAAAAGGGTAGCGAAAACAACATGTGTAATAGTTATACCAAGCCTGAAAGGAAAGATATACATCAATAATCCTGTTCCTGAAATAATTGCAAAAATAAGAAGGATGAAGAAAAAGAGAATTTGTCTGTTCATACTGATAAAGTGGTTAAAGTAATTTGACATTTAAAAGGATTAACATACAAAAAATAGAATCAGAAAGTTAACCGTTAATGTAAGAATCTATTCCTATTGTCAAATTATTTAGAGCTAGATGGTCAATTATAAGTATACTTAAACAAACGTTTTTTAAGATGGCAGCAGGAGGGACATCAATACGAAAAGTTTCGGATCATAAACCGATTTCAGCGTTGCATCGAAGCTCAACGATTTATCGATTAATCAAGAGTCAAGGTGAAGATGTGTTTCGTTTTATGTCAGAGAATGCATCTCTTACTCAAAAAAATATAGCTGTATTTGATTTTCATCATCATCGATCAACATTAACTCAATCGGGTTTTAATGTCATAATTGATTTAAATCCACTAATTTTTAAAGAAGGTCAGAAATATCTTTATCAATTAAATCATTTGTTAGGTGATGGGGGATTACTTCTATGTAATATTAAAATGAGTGAATCAAAGTATTATAAGTTATTCAAGGATCGTAAGTCTAAAGCTGAAGTGATGGGACGATTAGTTAATGCCGGATTTACAATAATTGATTTCAGAAACATCAAAGATACTTTGCATATATGCGTTATGAAAATTGCTTTGCCAAAAATCGAACCAGAAAATAATAGTAGATTTATTATTCCGATGGAACGAATTGGAAAAGGAGGCAATAGAGTAAAAGTTTATAAGATTAGGACAATGTATCCATATTCGGAATATTTGCAGGAATATGTGGTTGGAATGAATGGATATAATACAAAAGGAAAGCCAAAAGATGATTTTCGATTAACAAGATTAGGTAAGTTTCTTAGAAAATACTGGATTGATGAATTACCTCAGTTATTTAACTTACTAAAAGGTGATTTAGCATTAGTTGGAGTCAGACCACTTAGTGAAGCTCGATTTAAAGAATTGCCGGAAGATATTCGTCAAAAGCGAGTTCAATTTAAACCAGGCTGCATTCCTCCATATGTTTCTTTATTAATGGCAGATAATAAAGGAAATATTGAGGCTGAGCGTATTTATATGGAGGAAAAGGAGAAGTATCCGTATACAACTAATATTAAATATTTCTTTTTAGCCGTATATAATATCTTGACAGGTAAGATTAGGAGTGCCTAGTATTAAAATATTTTTGAATGTTATGCGAAAGCTGCTTTTATATAAAGGCAGCTTTTCTTTATTTTGCTTATAGCTAAAAATCACCTGAAAATGAAAAGATCCTCTATATTAAGTAATACTATCACATTTATTTTAATTTTTACTGCTTGTTCAATTTATGCGCAAAAAGTTGGCCTTCCTGAAATGGAATATTTTAACCGTCGTCAATACGGAGGAGGCACGCAGAACTGGAGAATAAGTCAGAATAAACACGATTTAATTTATTTTGCGAATAATGATGGTGTTTTAGAATTTGATGGTGTCAATTGGCAATTACATCGAGAAGGCTCTCCGTTTGTTGTGCGCAGTGTAAAGGCTATTGATGATCGTATATATGCAGGTTTATTTAATCAAGTAGGTTATTATCAGTATGATGATTCATTACGGCAATTAAAATTTCATTCTTACCCCTTAACAAAGCAACTTCAACAAAGTGGTGAGTTCTGGAATATTCATTATTGGAATAATAAAGTTGTTTTTCAGTCGGAGACGAATTTGCTATTTTATGAACATGATGAATTAACTACTGTAATAGAAGCAAAATCCAGATTTTCGTCTTCATATTTAATAAATGGGTTGTTACTATTACACGAGGAGAGTGAGGGCTTGATGGAAGTTAGGGGTGATAAAGTGTATCGTGTGCCTGGAGGTCAGATATTTAAAGATAAAATGATTACTTCAGTTCTTTCTGTATCAGAAGATAAGGTGATTATTGGCACAATGACCCATGGTTTATTTGTGTGGGATATGAATACAATTAAACCATGGAGTGTAGGAGCAAATAAGAAATTAATTAAAGCAAATATTTTTTGCGGAACAAATTATAAAGACGATTTTTTAGTATTTGGTACTATTCAGAGTGGACTGCTTATTACTGATTTAGATGGTAATATTGTTATGCACATAGATAAGGATAAAGGCTTGGCAAATAATACTGTATTAAGTGTTTTTGTTGATGACGAGGGAAATATTTGGGGTGGTTTGGATAATGGTATTGTAAGAGTCAATTTTAATACAAGCATAACCTTTTTACAAGGTTACTATGATATTGGTACAGGGTATGTAATGAAGAATTATAATGGTCAATATTATATGGGAACCAATCAGGCTTTATTTACTATTGATGAAGACGTTTTGCATAATCCTTTAATTACCAGAAAAAACTTCCACAAAATTGAAAATTCAGAAGGTCAGGTATGGAGCCTTTTTAAGGATAAGGACCAGATATTGTGTGGTCATAACCTAGGTATTTTTGAGATAAAAAATAAGAGAGCTCAGTTAATAACACCTTCCGTTATTAAAGGAGCATGGATTTTTCGGCCAATATATAATAATCCCCATCAAATGATTGTTGGAACCTATAATGGTTTATTACTTCTTGAAAAAATAGGTTTAAAATGGAAGTTTAAATGGAAGATTCAGGGATTCGATATCTCCTCTCGATTTATAGAATGGGATAAAGATGGTAATCTCTGGATTACTCATGGATATGAAGGAATATTTAGACTTCAATTCAATAAGGATTACAGTAAGGTGTCGGAAGTTGATAATATTCCATTTGCTTCTGTTGATACCAATGCTTCTGATATTGTGGTGAATAAAATGGATGGTGAATGTGTGTTCGTTGGCGATCAGGGAATGTATAAATGGAATGCAAAACAGGATAAGTTTGAAAGATATACTAAGTGGGATTCTTTTTTTGAGAAGAATTACTTCCCCAAAAGTATCTATATGGATGATTACAAAAATCTTTGGTATTTCCATTATGGAATGGTTGGTGTACTAAGGCATATGGAAGATGCTACTTATAAGAAGATTGAGTTTCCATTTAAGGTTCTTCATAATAAATTAGTTAATAGTTTTGAGTCGCTTTTAGTACCCAATAATAAAGAAACATTTTTTGGTGTAGAAGATGGTTTTGCTCATTATCAAGTGGATCAAATTAAGAACTATCGTAAACCGTTTAAGATACATATTCGGTCTTTTAAAGGTGTAACAGATACAATACCTTATGTGTTAAGTCAAGGTAATAATAAGTTAGAGCAATCGGTTATACCTGTTTATGAGTTTCGTAATAACTCTTTTACGGTGCAGTATGCTGCTACTTATTATGAAGATGATGAGGTTCAATACTCTTCGTTTTTAAAAGGTGTTGATGAATCTTATACATCATGGTCTGATAGGACAGTAAGAGAATTTACAAAGCTTAAAGAAGGGAATTATGAATTTACTGTTAAGGCAATAAACAGATATGGCATACAAACAAGTCCAATTTCGTTTAAGTTTGAAGTTCTTCCTCCATGGTATCGATCATTAACAGCAAAGATTACTTATTTGATAGGTATTCTAATAATTACATTGCTGGTGTTTTTAATATTCAACAAAAGATTAGAGATTAGTCGAGCTAAGGAAGTACTAAAGCAACGAGCTCTTTATAAAGATAAAGAAGAAAAGTTACAACGCGAAGCATTAAATGCCGAAAAGGAGATGATAAAGTTACGTAATGAAAAATTGCGTAATGAGATGGTACACAAAGAAAAAGAATTGGCTAATTCAACAATGAACATTATACGGAAAAATGAATTTCTGGGAACATTAAAGTTACAACTTAAAAAGCTAAAAGGAATTAGTGACAAATCGGAACTTGAGAACAAAATTCAAAATTTAATAAGAAGAATTGATAAAGATCTTGATAGTGAGAGTTATTGGGAAGTATTTGAGCTTCATCTTGAACAGGTTCATGAATCATTTTTAGATCGTTTAAAAGAAGTTCATCCGGATTTGACACCAAGGGAGCAAAAATTAGCTGCGTATATACGCATGGGAATGAGCTCAAAGGAAATTGCTTCATTAATGAATATTTCAGCCAGGGCAGTCGAAAATAACAGATATAAATTAAGACAGAAACTTGATATTAAGCAAGGCGAAAACTTAGGAAGATACATCACAAATTTGTAAGAGCTTTCAGATTGTAATTAGTTAATTGTGTTAAAAAATGTATACTACTTTAGCTTGTGATAAAATTATATGTGAGTTAATCGAATGAGTCTAAAAAATGAATTAGTGAATTATAAATAGCTTATAAACATATTTCTAAAAATTTTATGGTGAGTTTTTTGTGAGGTTTAATATGTGAATGAGTGAGATTAAAGTGAATGGTTAAATTAGGGAATATTAACAAGTGCTTCTAGTTTTGGGACAGTTTTTATCATTAAACCCAAGTAATTATGAAACATCTGTTAGGGATTTTCCTACTCTTTCTGACGATAACAAGTCAGGCACAAGAAACAACAGTTACTGGATTAGTAACAGACGGGACGGATGGTATGCCAATACCAGGTGTCAGTGTCGTTGTTAAAGGTACTACTGTAGGTACAATAACTACTATTGAAGGAACCTATTCTTTAGTAGTAAATCAGGGCGATGTTCTTGTTTTTTCATTTGTTGGTATGACCAATAAAGAAGTTACAGTAGATCGCGATGTTATAAATGTAACCATGGAATCTGATGTTACCGACCTTGATGAGGTGGTGGTAGTTGGATATGGTGTTCAGAAAAAAGCTTTAGTAACTGGAGCAAATGCCAATGTTAAGGGTGAAGCTTTAGCTGAGCTTAATACTTCAAACGCTATGGAAGCCTTGCAAGGGCTAGCCGCTGGGGTTAATATTACCAGAAACAATGGAGCTCCAGGGGCAGGAACAAAGGTAACCATCCGTGGTGCAGGTACAATTGGTAATTCAAATCCATTGTACATTGTTGATGGTGTTGCTGTTGGTGATATTGATTATCTGAATCCATCAGACATTCAATCGATTGACGTACTAAAAGATGCTGCTTCTGCTGCTATTTATGGTTCCAGAGCTGCCAATGGTGTAATTTTGGTTACTACACGCAAAGGTACAAAAGGTGCCAAACCTCAAATTACCTATGATGGTTATTATGGAGTGCAGAATATCTATAAAACATTGCCTGTATTAAATGCACAGGAGTATATGTATATTATGGATGAAGCCCGTTCAAATGATGGATCTGCATTATTCGATTGGGAAAATATGATTGTTAATGGCAACTCATTCCTAGATAACACATTTGCGGGTAATATCGGAACTCAATATGGACAAGACGTTTGGGATAAACTTCAAAATGGTTGGGAAGGTACTAACTGGATTGATGAGATGACTCAAAAAAATGCTCCAATGCAAAGCCATTCGCTTAATATCACCGGAGCAAGTGAAGATGTTACCTATGCTGCTGGTTTTTCTTATTTCGACCAAACTGGTTTATTAGGAGGTGATGTTACAAATGCTGGTCTAAAGCGTATTACTGGACGTTTAAATACCGAGTTTGTTTTAATCCGTAAAAATAACAGTGACAAATTATTAACTGTTGGTGAGAATTTTACTTATACCAATACTGAAAACAGATCAGTTGCCACAGGTAATATTTATTGGAATGACTTGCACAATGCTTTAGTTGCCAGTCCTATGATTCCTTTACATTGGGATAACGAAAACATTAATTATTGGACAGGTGGTTATGGTCCATCATTAGAAGGTATTTCATTAGGACAGCATAACCCTGTTGCTCAAATGTTTTATCGCCATAACTACAATTGGGGTAAAGGAAACAACATTGTAGGTAATGTATACGCTGTTCTTGAACCGATCAGAAACTTAAAAATCCGTTCTTCATTTGGTGTTAATTCATGGTTCGGACATAGCCGCTCTTATGCACCAACTTATCAGTTAGGTACGCAGTTTCAAAATACTACTGATGCAGCACAAATGGATATGTATCAAGGTGTAGATTACATTTGGACTAATACAGCGACCTATGATTTTACTGTACAAGAGCATAAATTTTCAGTATTGGCTGGTACCGAAATGTTGAAGAATGAGTTGAACATGAATGTCGGAGGTAGCAAAAATAATACTTTGTTTGGTAATCCTGATTACGCTTATATTGATAATACCAACAATCCACAAGTGCTTAGTGATATAGGTACATGGGGTAAAGACTGGGCAGCTCAAGGTGGCGGTTTAATGTCATATATGGGACGTTTATCATATAACTTTAAAGAAAAGTATATGGCTGACTTTACTATGCGTGCAGATGGATCATCCAATTTTGCTAAAGGTAATCGTTGGGGATACTTTCCATCAGCTTCAGTTGGTTGGAATTTTACTGAAGAGAACTTTATGAATGATTTTTCATTCTTGAGCTATGGTAAATTAAGAGCCAGTTGGGGACAGAATGGTAACCAGGCTATTGATAACTTTATTTACAGCTCTAACATCTCATACAAAGATCAGGGATATTATTTCGGTCCAAATAAAGATGTACCACAGCAAGCAGCTGTTCCTGCAAATGTACCAAACCCTGATGTAACCTGGGAAACTTCAGAGCAATTAAACTTTGGTTTGGATACACGTTTTCTTGATTCTCGTTTAGGTTTAACTGCTGATTGGTATAAAAAGACAACTAAAGACTGGTTGGTAAGAGCTCCTATTCTTGGAACATTTGGTGCATCTGCTCCATGGGTAAATGGTGGAGATATTGAAAATACAGGTTTTGAATTTGTTCTTTCGTGGAATGATAAAATATCTGATTTTAAATATGGTGTATCATTAACCGGTGCCTATAATAAAAACAAAGTAACAAAATTGGCTAATGCCGAAGGAATTATTACAGGATCAGGTGATGTTTTATCGCAAGGTACTTCATATGTATCGAGAGTTGAAGTAGGTAAGCCCATTGGATTTTTCTATGGATATCAAACAGATGGTTTATTCCAGAATCAAACTGACGTAGATAATTATGTTACTGCTGATGGAACTCCAATTGTGGTTGAAATGGAATCTGATACTCCTCGTCAACCGGGAGATGTTCGCTTTGTTGACCAAAATGGTGATGGTGTTATCAATGACGATGATAAAGTAATGTTAGGTAAACCAATGCCTGATTTCGAAATGGGTATCCAATTAAATGCAGAATACAAGAATTTCTTTGTGAATACTACTTTGGTTGGAAAATTTGGAATGCAGGTGATGCAATCTTATCGTTCTTTTGCCGACCAGTTAACTCAAAACTATACTACTCAAATTTTTGGTCGTTGGCATGGTGAAGGAACTTCAAATAAAATTCCTCGCTTAACCTATGCTACCAATGCCAATACGCAGCTGATCTCTGATTTGTATATGCACGATGCTGATTATTTGAGAATTAGTAACCTTAAATTTGGATACAAATTCGATAAATTACTTTCTGATGTAACATGGATGAAAGCTGCAACTTTATATGTTTCAGTTAACAACTTGTATACTTTCACTAAATATGATGGAATGGATCCAGAAGTGGGATATGCTCCTGATTCTTGGGCATCTGGCTTCGATCTAGGTTTGTACCCACTTCCCCGAACAGTTATGTTTGGTGTTAATGTAACATTTTAATCATTAACTATTCTAAATCATAGAATTGTAAACGAAAAATAAAGAATAGATATATGAAAAAGTTATTATATATAATAGCCGTCGGGGCAATGGTCTTCGTTTCATCATGTGAAGATCACCTGGACACAACGAATTTGTATAATAAAAACCTGAACAGTTTTTATCGTACGCCTACGGATATCAATGAAGCCATGAATGGGGTGTATAACGCATTGTTTGTTAACGGGCCTCATAGTAATGAGCATGTAGCTGCTAACCTATTAAGTGACGTGATGCTTGGTGGTGGTGGCCCTGATGATATTTCAGCAAAAAATGTGGATAGATTTGTGGATCCTTCGGAAGATACTTATAAGGACTTATGGGTTGAAACTTATAATGGAGTAAGTAGAGCTAATGCAATTATTGAAGCGGTTGCCGAAGGTGATTTCTTACCTTATTTCGATACGGCTGACGAAGCTGATGGATTTAAAAACAATACTTTGGGAGAAGCTTATTTTATGAGAGGTTTCCTAATGTATCGTGCAGCTCGCTTCTTTGGAGGTATGCCAATTATTGCTACTTCAGATGCCGATCGTAGTGTTGGTCGTTCGTCAATTGAAGAAACATGGGCTTTTATTGCATCAGATTTTAAAATGGCTGCAGAAACTTTACCAAAGAAGAAGGTGGATGAATATGCACTGGATGATTATGGGCATGCCAATGTTTGGGTTGCTAAAGCATACATTGCCAGAGCCTATTTGTATTACACTGGTTATATGACAAACATTGCAAAACAAGCTACAGATGCATTGCCATTAACAGATGGTGGAAGTATAACTAAATCAGAGGTTATTGTTCATTTGCAGGATATTCAAGGCCAAAGTGGATATATGCTAGCACCTGATTTCAGGAATCTTTGGCCATACTCTTATGTGAACGAGAGTGCCAGAACTTACGATCCGGAAGGAACTTCTCCGATTTTACCATGGGCTGAAAATGAAGGCTTGGCTTGGGTTGGTCAGGATGGACCAGAACCTGTAATTGGCACTGGTAACTATGAAGTAATGTTTGCATTACGCTATGGCCTTGGTAACTGGGACTATGATAATGGTTCGGGACAAAAGTATAATAACCGTGTTCCATTGTTCTTTGGAATCAGAGATCACTCAATGGTACCATTCGGACAAGGATGGGGATGGGGAACGGTTCATTCAGCTTTTTATGATCAATGGTCGGATGACGATACCCGTAAAGAAGGTTCTGTTCTTAATTTGAGTTCTAAAGATGCTGATATGGGTTTAGCAGATTGGAACATCGGAAAAGGTGATCAAAATACCGGATTGGTAAATAAAAAGTATACTACTTTACAACACAATGGCCCTGATGGTATTAAAGGTATGTTCTATTACCTATATAATATGTCGAATGGTGATCCAATGCAATTGTGGGCTGCTCAAGACTTTTATTACCTAAGATATTCAGATGTATTATTAATGCTTTCGGAATTGACAGAAACAGCTGATGGCTTAAACGAAGTTCGTCGTCGTGCAGGATTGGAAGATGTCGCTTATTCTTTATCTGCTTTAAAAGAAGAGAGATTACATGAATTCGCATTTGAAGGTTTGCGTTGGTTTGATTTAGTACGTTGGGGTGATGTTGAAACAACCAATAACTTCTATGGCACCGAAATCACTGTTAACAACTCTGGAGTTGAAGAACCATATCAGGTTTCTTATCGTGCCGAAACAAAAGGTTTGGTGCCAATTCCAGAATCCGAAATTCGCTTATCGAATAGTGTTTATGAGCAAAATGCCGGATGGTAATCAGTTTGAAACTAAAAAATGAAAGAAATGAAATTAAAGAATATATATAGTTTTTTCTTAATGGTGTTGGTTTTGGTGGTTTCATCCTGCGACCCCATTGAAGACAGAGATATATTATCCAATAGTTTTAATCCGGATAATATAGATTTACAGGTTGTTCAGGCAACCAATGGAGGTAATAAACTTTCTATCCAAATGAATACTCCAGGAGTAATGGGATATTGGGATTATGTGATCGATAAAAGATACACTGATCGCGTTGAAGTTGTTTTTCCTTTTACAGGAAATCACACTTTTACTTACCATGTTACAACTCCTTATATGAGTGATGGAACACCTGAATCGAAAGAGTATGTTGAGAAATCAGTTTCAGTTGAAATTACTCAGTTAGACGAAGCACTTCCTCAAGCTTATTACTATTTAATTGGTGAACAATTAGCTGGTAGAACTTGGGTTTTTGATGGCGGACCTGAACCAGATGGAAGATTATGGTACTTCATGTCAGAAAATGATAAGCCCGAAAATCATATGAGCCCATGGTGGAATGCAGCAGGTGATTGTTGTCCTCCGCCAGATGCCGCTGGTAGAATGGTATTTGACCTAGAAGGTGGAGCTAATTATACTTATTATGCGGGTCCTGATGCAGAGCCTGTTCATGGGGGATTTGCATTCAATACTGATTATACTGCTATTACACTTACCGGTGCTAATATATTAGGTCATTTTGCTCAGGATGGTAACCAAAATGGGAAAGATGATGGTAAGTATAGTATTATGCTTTTATCAAATGATAAGTTAGTTATTTACAACCCTAAAAGTGCTGGTTACGGTACTGGTTGGACTTGGGTTTTTAAACCTTTGGATTAATCTCTTTTCATATACCGTCAAAAAGTTGACAATTAAATTTAGGTTATTTGTATTTCAGGGGAACACCCTGGAATACAAGGCCTATTTTCTAAATGATATTTTCATTTTACAGATTGCTTATCATCAAGTCATCTGTAAAATCAATTCTCTAAAAACAACCGGTAGTCATTACCAAATTCTTAATAGACAAAATGATATCAAAACAAAAGATTGTTAGTCTGTTGCTGCTGTTATTGTGTTCGATTCCAATTCTTTCTCAAGGTTTTTTACGAGCTGAGGGGGTAGAAATAGTTAACGATAAGGGTGCTTTTTTAATCAAGAGTATCGGTACCGGAAACTGGATGATTCAGGAAGGATATATGATGCAATCTACCGGTGCAAATGTTAATACGCATTCTCAGTTTCGCCATAAGTTGGTCAGTATTATCGGCGAAGAAAAAACTGCTGAGTTTTATAAAAACTGGTTGACCAATCAGTTTTCAAAATCCGATTTGGACTCCATGAAACAATGGGGATTTAATGCTGTGCGTCCTGCGTTGCATTATAAATGGTTCACTTTACCTATTCAACAAGAAAGAAGAAATTCTCAAGGACAATTAACTAATACGTGGTTATCTGAAGGTTTTACCATGCTCGATAGTTTAGTGTCGTGGTGCAACGAAAACCAAATGTATGTTATTTTTGATATGCACGGAACTCCTGGTGGGCAGGGAAAAGATGCCAATATAAGTGATTACGATCCTCAATATCCATCGCTTTGGGAAAGCAAGGATAATCAAAAGAAATTAATAGCCTTATGGAAAGAAATTGCCACACGATACAAGGATGAACCTTGGGTTGGTGGGTACGAATTAATTAACGAACCTAATTGGAATGTAGACCAAACAGGTAATCAAAATGGATGTGGATGCACAGATAATAAGGCACTGTGGGATTTGCATCAAGAGCTTATAGAAGCTATTCGTGAAGTAGATCAAAAGCATCTGATATTTATTTCGGGTAATTGTTGGGGCAATAACTATAATGGATTCGATCATCATATGCTCAAAGATCTGGATGATAATATGGCTCTGACTTTTCATAAATACTGGAATACCAATGATCAGAATTCTATCGCTGCGTGGTTCGAAATGCGTGATAAATATAATATGCCAATCTGGATGAGCGAATCCGGTGAAAATTCAAATCAATGGTTTGCCGAAGCAATTGAATTATTCGAAAGTAACAATATCGGCTGGTCGTGGTGGCCTGTGAAAAAAAGTAGGTTGAATAATGTTTTACGAGTAGTAACTCCGCCTAATTATTTACAGCTAATTCATTCATGGGAAGAAGGGCAAGATTTGTTAGATGCTGATCAAACTTATAAAGCGGTAATGGATTATGCCGAAGCTCAAAAAACAGAAAATTGTATAGTTGGTAAAGATGTGATATATGCTTTGCTTCAAGAGAAGAGTTATCAGGCAACTAAGCCTTTTAAAACGCACCAACTTAATACCTGTATTCACTGTGTAGATTATGACTTAGGTAACGAAGGAGAGGCTTATCACGATAGTGTATCTCAGGATATTCATGATGGAGATGTGAAGTGGTCGGCATGGAATAGCGGTAATCAATATCGAAACGATGGGGTGGATATTGGTCTGAATAATGGAGAGTACTACGTGGGTTGGACCGAAGATAATGAATGGTTACAATTTACCATTTCAATACCTCAGAAGGGAGAATATAACGTGCTATTAAAGGCTGCTGGTGAAGCTGGTATAGTTAGTGTAATGGCAGATAGTAAAATAGTGGCTGAGAATGTACAAATTAATTTGGCTAAAGATCCTTTCGATTGGAAAATAACCAAAATTAAAAATGTGCAATTACCTAAAGGTGAGGTAAAACTTCGCCTGTACATTAATGAAGGAGTATGTAACCTTCAATCATTTTCAATATCCCAATGTAAATAGCTAAAGATAATTAGTAATAATATGGAAAGAACAAACTCAATAGTCTTAAGTAAAACATCCTTATCAATTTTAATGATGCTATTACTATTCATTGGATGTAGCGAAGAGGATACAAAACCCTTATACACTCCCGATTTTGAATACTCTGTATCGCAAGGTAATACTATGGTTTTTACCAATACAACAAAGGGAGAGCAGTATTATATAAGATGGATATTTGGTAATGGAGATCGTACAGATCGAATTGCTGTTTCTGAAGGGCAAACGATGGAGGTATTTTATCCCGAAAAAGGAGAGTATAAGGTTGAAATGACTATCTGGGGAAGCCAGAGTGATATGTCGGACAATAAGACGGTTACAAAAACTATAACAATTGATGAAGATGCATTAACTGCTTCGTTTAATGTTGAGTTAAAAGAAGGATCGGAGAATCGAGTTATTCTCACCAATACTACTGAAGGAGTATACGATCAGGTTCAATGGACCGTTGATGGCGAAACATTAAGCTCTACTAATAATGAAGTTGAGGTTTATATGCCATTGGCTGGTAAATATGATATTGTTTTGCAGGTTGGAATTGGCGATTATACTAAATCAGAAACCGGAACTTATACAATAAGTACTGACGATCCTGAATATTTTAATCAATTCTCGTTGGTTTGGTCCGATGAGTTTGACGGAACTTCGGTTGATGGGTCTAAATGGGTTCACGAAACGGGTATGCACGGCTGGGGTAACAACGAGTGGCAAAACTATACATCCGGCGAAAACTCATCGGTTGATAATGGATTGTTATCGTTAACTGCCAAATTAGTAGGAGATGGACAGCAAGTGGGTGATTATACTTCTTCTCGTTTAAATAGTATAAGCGATTTTACTTACGGAAAATTTGAGATTCGGGCTAAAATGCCGGAAGATAAAGGCCCGGGGATCTGGCCTGCTATCTGGATGTTGGGAAGAAGTATTCAGAATGGTACTTCATGGCCATTGTGTGGCGAGCTGGATATAATGGAATACGTAAGTTTTGACCCTAATCACGTATCATGTTCTATTCATACTGAGAGTAATAATCATGCAGCGGGTACTGCTTTAGGATCGGGTCATGTGCCTCTTGAATCTGCTGAAGAAGACTTTCATGTGTATGGTTTATTATGGACTAAACGTTGGTTGAAGTTTTATCGCGATGATGTTGATAATGTTTTTCTTACTTACGAGCGTCCTTCTGACTTCAATAAAGAGAATTGGCCTTTCGACGATCCGTTTTACATCCTGTTGAATGTTGCAGTAGGTGGCGATTATGGCGGTGTTCAGGGAGTAGATGATGCTATTTTCCCGGCTACTATGCAAGTAGATTATGTGAGAGTTTATCAATACTCGGGCAATGATTAATTGATTTTTTAATTCATCAAACAAACTAGATTATGAAAGGGAAAACACTACATCGGATATCAATAATAGCTCTGATTATTTTAACGGGTATAGTAAGTGGATGTCAACCAAAAGATAACTATCAATTGGTTTGGAGTGATGAATTTAATTACGAAGGATTACCCGATTCAACCAAATGGAGTTACGATACCGAAGGGAATGCCTGGGGCTGGGGCAATAACGAGTTACAAACTTATACCAGTAATAATTTGAGAAATGCTGAAGTAATAGATGGAAATCTAGTGATTACAGCTGTAAAAGAAGATAGTATTGCCATGCCTTATACATCGGCTCGATTAATTACTAAAGGTAAAGGTGATTGGTTATATGGTAAAGTTGAGGTGAAGGCAAAAGTTCCTGGTGGTAAAGGAATTTGGCCAGCTATTTGGATGTTGCCAACCGATTGGGAATATGGCGGATGGCCTGCCAGTGGAGAGATTGATATTATGGAGCATGTGGGTTATGAGCCCGATTCGGTTTACTTCACGGTGCATACCGAAGCTTATAATCATAGCATTGGTACGCAAAAATCACAGCCGGTGTTTGCGCCCGATGTTGAATACTCATTTCATAAATATGGAATGGAATGGACGCCTAAAAAAATTGATTTCTTTTTGGATGATAACAAGGTATTTACATTTAAAAATGAGAATGCTACCTCTGCGGAATGGCCTTATGATAAAAGGTTTCATTTGTTGATGAATGTCGCCGTAGGTGGCGGATGGGGAGGCAAGCACGGTGTTGATAATACCATTTTCCCTTGTCGGATGTTGGTTGATTATGTTCGTGTTTATCAACTGAAATAATGCTAATTGAAATATATAAGTAATATGACTAAAAGTGTTTTTTTTGGAATTTTTGTTCTGATGTTGTTTGCTTGTCAACCTTCGCAAAAAACATCAGACAACATTGATCAGAAAGTTGAGGATATACTGAGTCAGATGACCCTCGAAGAAAAAGTGGGGCAGATGAATCAATATACCGGTTTTTATGATATTACAGGGCCAGCACCGGCCGAAGGTGATGCCAAAAACAAATACGACCATATTAAAAGAGGTTTAGTTGGTTCTATGTTGAATGTGAGAGGAGCTGCTGAAGTGAGAAAAATGCAACAATTGGCAGTTGATAGTTCTCGTTTGGGTATTCCTATGATATTTGGTTTTGATGTAATACATGGGCACAAAACACTTTCGCCTATTCCATTGGCAGAGTCTGCTAGTTGGGATTTGAAAGCCATTGAAAAATCAGCTCGAATTGCAGCTATCGAAGCGGCTGCTGAGGGATTAAACTGGACTTTTGCGCCAATGGTGGATATTTCGCGCGATCCTCGTTGGGGGCGTGTAATGGAAGGGGCAGGTGAAGATACGTACCTGGGAAGCCGCATTGGAGTGGCTCGGGTGAAAGGATTTCAGGGCGATGATTTAAGCGCTGCAAATACTATAGCTGCCTGTGCCAAGCACTTTGCTGCTTATGGATTTGTTGAAGGAGGACGCGATTATAATACGGTTGATGTGAGTTCGTCAACTTTGTATAATGTTATTCTTCCTCCATTTAAAGCTGTAGTTGATGAGGCTAATGTTCGCACATTTATGAACTCATTCAATATTGTAAATGGTATACCAGCCACAGCCAACGAGTTTTTGCTGCGTGATGTTTTAAAAGGAAAATGGGGATTTGATGGTTTTGTTATTTCCGACTGGAGTAGTGGAGCCGAAATGATTGCTCATGGTTATGCTAAAAATTTGGAACAGGTGGCTGAGTTAGCTGCTAATGCGGGTTCAGATATGGATATGGAATCCTATTCTTTTGTAAAACATTTGGCTGCATTGGTAAAATCGGGTAAGGTAAATGAGTCGGTGGTGGATGATGCAACACGACGTATTTTGCGTGTAAAGTTTGAATTGGGATTATTCGATGATCCATATAAATATTGCGACGAAGAGCGTGAGAAGGAAATGATTTATCATCCCGATCATATGTCCGCAGCTTTGGATATGGCAAAGAAATCAGTTGTATTACTAAAGAATGAAAATCAACTCTTACCATTGGCAAAGAACCAGAAAAAAATAGCTTTGATTGGTGATTTGGCTGATGATAAAGATAGCCCATTAGGTAACTGGAGAATGGCAGGAGAAAGTAATACAGCTGTTTCGGTATTGGAAGGCTTACAAAAATATGGTGCTGATGTTCAGTTTGAACGTGGAGTGAAGTTGATTACAGGACCAACTGCTTTTGCTACCGAATTAGAGGTAAACACAACTGATAAAACAGGAATAAAAGAAGCTGTTAGATTGGCCAAAAAATCAGATGTGGTGATAATGGTTGTTGGCGAGCACGGGTTACACAGTGGAGAAGGTCGTTCGAGATCTGATTTAAATTTACCCGGGTTACAGCAAGAGATGATGGAAGAAGTATATAAAGTAAATCAAAATATTGTGTTGGTGTTGATGAATGGTCGTCCGTTAACTATTAATTGGGCCGATGAGCATGTGCCAGCTATTGTGGAAGCATGGCAATTGGGAACGCAAAGTGGTAACGCCATTGCTCAGGTTCTATTCGGTGATTATAATCCGTCAGGTAAACTAACGATGACATTTCCAAAGAATGTGGCACATATACCTGTTTATTACAATCACTTTAATACCGGTCGTCCGGCGCGCGAAGGGAGTGCTATTTTTTGGCCTCATTATATGGATCAATCACATGAACCTTTATACCCTTTTGGATATGGTTTGAGCTATTCGTCTTTCGAGTATTCGAACCTGAAAGTAAATGTTTCAGGGGCTAAAAAAGTGGAAGTAAGTGTTACTGTAACTAATGCCAGTAAGGTCGATGGAGAAGAAGTTGTACAGCTCTATATCCATGATAGGGTAGCTAGTATTGTTCGACCGGTTAAGGAATTGAAAGGCTTTGAAAAAATGATGATTAAAGCAGGTGATAAAGTAGATGTACATTTTACTTTAACAGATAAAGAACTTGGGTTTTTCAATGGGGAAGGAGAGTTCCTGTTTGAGCCTGGAGAATTTGATGTGATGGTTGGAACCAGTTCTGATAAAGGACTTAACGCATCATTTGAATTGTAAAGAATTGGGAGGACGCTTAAAATTCAAATTAGATTAACTGAAAACTGAAGCAATGCTATGGGATTGCGCATTTGAAATTGTCCTCCCTTTTTTATGATTAGTTTGTTAAATATATTGGCAGTTGAAGTAGTGATAAAGTATACTTCAGCCCACTGCTCCGATCAATATCAGGGGAACTAACAAACTAATTTTATAAAGACAGTGGCTTTACTGTGAGATAGATTTTAGATTTAATTTTTAAGACCTGTTTGCCAAAGGGTGAACAGGTTTTTTTATACAATAATGCCCTAAATAATATTTAATAAAGAAAGCTGCTGTTTATAAGTGAGTCAGGTGCAGTCTTGATTTTCTTTGCTTCCCCAGCCTGTTGTTGGCAGGGTTTCTTCATTAACGCAGGAATTGTAGCAAAGCTAAAATCATTAAAAATGAAAATTAGTGAACTAAATGATGTCGGTTTTGGGTAAAGCGCCAATTTGACAAATAAATAGAATAGAATTGGTTTTAACTATTAATATCTCATTGCGTAGGGGTTGTTTTAATATTATAATCACAATTGTTAACTTCAAGGCTTTAAATAAAACCTTATGCACAATAATCTTTACAAATCTATTGGACTGACACTACTGTCATTTTTGATATCATCTTCGGTGTGGGCCGAAGGAAAGAAGAAGCTTGATTACACCGTTTACGATGGCTGGAAATCAATCGACCGAGGCTATGTAATTTCCAACGATGGTAGTTATATTTCGTATGTTATTTCTCCTCAGGAAGGAGATTCGTATTTATACCTTTTCAATGAAACAACGGGAGTTTTGGATTCAATCTCAAGAGGAAAATCTCCTAAATTCTCATTTTCAAACAGCTTTTTAGCTTATAAAGTAGTGCCGCAGGCCGACACTGTGCGTGCTTTGAAGCTTGAGAAGGCCAAGAAGGATAAATTTCCCAAAGACTCGTTGTTTATTCAGTCTTTTAGTTCAGATAAGCTTACTAAAGTGGCTAATTTAAAATCGTGGACAATACCTCGCGATGATGGAGATTGGTTGGCTTACATGCTTGAGGAGGAAGTGAAAAAACAAGAAGAAGCCAAAGATACAACTCAAATTGAGGCTGAAGTAACTGAGCTTTCAGAAGAAAAGACAAACAGCGAAGAAAATAAGGAGGAACAAACTAAAGAAGAGAAGAAAGATAAAAAAGACAAGAAAAAGAAGTCGTTTAAATCAAAGGGTAAACCATTGGTATTTTTCCGTCCTTCAACAGGCGATAGTTTGTACATCGAAAAAGTTTCGCATTACGATGTGGCCGACGATGGATCGGGTGCTTACATAGTTCAAAGTGTGGGTGATACTACAGAGGTGTCGAAGGTGTTACGTTTTAATCCATCATCATTTACAGTAGATACCATCTTCAAACAAATTGGAAAAATTGATAAAGTAGTTACTGATTATACAGCATCGCAATGTGCTTTTTTATTTACCGATGACACCACCAAAGTGAAAGTAGATCGATTGTATCATTACAAAAATAAGATGAAACAACCGGTGATGATATTGGATACTATTTGTTCAACGTTACCTGCAGAGTGGTCGGCTTTGTCAAAAGGGAGTTTAAGTTTTTCGCGCGATGGAAGCAAGTTGTATTTCGGTGCCGGACAAAGGCCGCATGAGGAGCCAAAAGATACCTTAACTGCTGATGAAAAAGTGCATGTCGACATTTGGAACTGGCAGGATAAAGAGATTCAGCCAATGCAGAAGAAGAACGTAAAACGAGATAAAGATCCTGCTTATAAATGTGTATATCACATTAAATCAGGAAGAATAGTTGCGTTGGAGTCTCCTGAATTTCGCTCAGTTCGAGTGCCTGATAAAGGTAACCTGAATATTGGATTCATTTCTGTTGATACTCCTTATAAAAGAGCTCAGTCATGGAGTGGCAAATGGGCAAATGATTATTACAAGGTGGATCTGTTGACAGGTAATAAAGAGCTGCTTCAAAAAGAAGTGAGTGGAAGAACTGCCCTGTCAGAATCTGGTAAATGGGTTGTTTTTTACGAGCCGGCTGATAGCGCTTATTATTCGATTAATGTTGCAACAGGAGCTAAAATCAATATTAGTAAAGGTGCTGACATTATGTGGGTGGATGAGTTGAATGACACTCCAAGTGATGCAGGTGCTTATGGTATTGTTGAATTTACATCGGATGGTAAAAGTATTGTGGTTTACGATCGTTACGATATCTGGAAGTTGGATTTAGCAGGTAAAAAATCACCTGTTTGTTTAACAAATGGAGAAGGTAGAAAACAGAATACCACTTTTCGCTATATCAAATTCGACAGAGAAGAAGATTACATCGATTTAAACAGTGAGTGGTTGCTAAATGCCTTTAATGACATTAACAAGCAAAGTGGTTTTTATAAACTCAACAAGGGTAAACTACAAAAGGTAATTGAAGGTGATTACAGCATTTATAATCCAGTTAAAGCAAAAAATGCCAACGTTTATGTGTGGCGTAAATCTACCTTTAAACAATATCCTGAGTTATTGGTGAGCGATGATTCGTTTACCCAAGCTAAAACGATTTCTAATACTAATCCTCAACAAAAAGAGTATCGATGGGGAAATATTCAGTTGGTTGATTGGGTAGCGGCCGATGGTTTAACACATCAAGGTTTGTTGGTTACACCCGAGGATATGGATAAAAATAAGAAGTATCCGATGATCTCCTACTTCTACGAACGCTCGTCAGATCGTTTACATAGTTACTATCGTCCTGCGCCAAGTCGTTCAACCGTTAACTGGTCGTTCTATGCAAGTAATGGATATGTATTGTTTGTGCCTGATATTTATTATCGCGATGGCGATCCGGGCTTATGTGCCTACGAGGCTATTGTAAGTGGTTGCTTGGCCATGGCCGATCGTTTTGATTTTATCGATCGCGAGCATATGGGTATTCAAGGACAAAGCTGGGGTGGATACCAGGTGGCTTATTTGGTAACACGCACTAACCTGTTTAAAGCAGCTATGGCAGGAGCTCCTGTTAGTAATATGACCAGTGCTTATGGTGGTATCCGCTGGGGATCGGGTATGAGCCGTATGTTTCAATACGAGCATACCCAAAGCCGAATGGGCGGAACTTTATGGAATAAGATGAATAAATACATCGAGAATTCACCGGTATTTTATGCACCTCAGGTTGAAACTCCTTTGTTGATTATGCATAACGATAATGATGGAGCTGTACCTTGGTACCAGGGTATTGAGTATTTTATGTCATTACGAAGATTGGATAAACCCGCCTGGATGTTGGTTTATAATAATGAAGAGCATAACCTTACTCGACGTGCCAACGAAAAAGACTTAAGCCGACGAATGATGCAGTTTTTCGATCATTACCTCAAAGGTGCTCCTGTTCCAGTATGGATGCATGATGGAATTCCGGCCATTGAAAAAGGTGAAAACCTGGGATATGATTTGGTTGAATAAATAGCTGATTAATATTATTCAAACGCTGCTTTGCTATGTAAGGCAGCGTTTTTTATGCAGTAAAAATCTATTCGGTAATTATGGTAGGTGTTTCGGTAATTGGGGTTAAAATAATCATTGGGTAATATTGATATTTGCAGCGTAGAGATAAGAAATTAATGTAAGCGCTTGCATCTTCAAACATACTTGACAAAACTGCTAAAATGCAGATTAAAAGTTTTGTACATCTTTACTCAATTCGAAAAGTTATTATACTTATAGATTATGAAAATGATTAATAGAATTTTAATGATTGCTTTTTTGTCTACTCTATTTATTGGGTGTGGTAATTTAAGTAAGAAAGAAACATCAGAAAGAGTAGTTAAGGCGGTTCTTCCAGCATCGTCAAAAACAGTGGAAATTGATGGCGCAGTTGGTAAACTTGATGCGGTTATACAAATACCTGAATTAAAAGCCAATCAAAAATGTCCGGTGGTTATTTTAATGCATGGTATCTTTTCTAATAAGGAGTTTCCTGTATTGGTTGAAATAGCCAACAGATTACAAGAAAATGGAATTGCATCCATCCGTTTTGATTTTAATGGACATGGCGAAAGCGAAGGTGATTTTATAAATATGACTGTTCCTTTGGAAATTAAGGATGCAATAGCTGTTTTTACCTACTGTAAAAAACTTGATTTCGCATCGAGTATTAGTATTGTTGGGCATTCGCAGGGAGGAGCTGTGGCTTCTTTAGTAGGTGGAGAACTGACAGATGCTATCAAGAGTATTGTGTTGTTAGCTCCTGCTGCTGTTCTTGAAGATCAAACAAAGGAAGGTAAGATGATGGGTAATACCTTTGATCCAAACAATATTCCTGATTATATTGAAGTTTATAATCACAAAGTAGGGCATGATTATTTAGCTACAGCTCAACAAACAAATATTTACGAAAACGCAGTTAAATATGAAGGGCCTGTTTGTTTAATTCAGGGGAAAGCAGATCAGATTGTTCCTTTCTCGTATAGTGTTAAATATAATGAGGGATACAAAAATAGTACACTTCATTTGTTAGATGGTGAAAATCATCTTTTTCAGAAGGATAAAGTAGAAGCTGCAAAAATTGCGGTTAACTTTTTAATTTCTCAATTAAGATAGTCAGTACCATTATAGTTACATTCCAAAAGTAATGATAATGACAAAAAGAAATAGCTGGGCATAGTTGATACTCTATATGTCAGCAATTATGAGCAAGCAAAATAAAGCTTAGGCAGGCATAGTTTTGAATTATGCCAAGTTTTAAATGGTATAAAAATCCCGGCTGTTAGTCGGGATTTTCTGTAATATCATTTCAAAAAACGTTCATGTTTAGGGTTCGAATTGTCCAGCACCGAACAAACAATGGTTTGGTTTGGAAAAGCTTTTTGCATCTCCTGCTTAATTACTTTTAAGGGTTCGGCATCCAGCGAAAAGTTATTGAGGTAATAATAGATTTGTTTCACAATAATTGAGTCCTTATTTTGTCTTATAATCGATTTTTCGATCAAACTCCCCTGATTGAATTTTACCTTATCCAAGATAGCGCCCATTAGTTCTACAGCTGGTTTTACATCACTTGCTGAGTAATAGAATAACTGGCCATCATCACTAGTATATTCTTGATTATTGGGGCCAAAATAATCGCAAAAGTGATTAATGTGCATGTGGTATTCGGTATAGAAGCCGTCTTCAGCATTGTAGGTCGAAGTATGTGATAAATCGCGGTTAATCTCTGTAATGCGATGCTTGCCCGGATAAAAACTCAAAGCACTTACTTTGATGGTATCGCCAATTTCCAATTCATCAAGCATAATTTCATCTTTAGTATCAAAATAGGTGGTGCCATTGTGTTTGTAGTAGTATTTTAACGAATGAATTTTGTATTTACCACCAATACTTAAATGATCGCCATATACTTTGCCTGCACAGCTATCATTAAAAATAAGTACATAATAGAATAAGTAGGTAAACACGGCAACGAGAATAACCAAGGTAGTCATTGCAGTGGTTCGTATAATAAAGGCTGGGTTAGGTGTGTTTTTCATAGAATTAAGTTCGTAAAAATGGGTTAATCGGGGTCAACAAATAAAGGCATCTCATTAATAGTATCGCTTACCGGATTGCCGTTGTTATAAGCAAGCAATAACCCTTCTTCCATCAGTATTTCCCGGTTTTTAATGCCTTTATCCTGTAGTCCTTTATTGATACCTTCATTTACCATTCTCCCGGCTTGCAATGGAAAATCAAATAGCTGCGGATAGATGCTTTCATCCTTTGGTGCATCAAAAGCCGTTTTACAACTTTGGGCCGACATCGAAAGATAAATACGACAGGCAATAGGACGTGCAGGATAAACACTACAAGATCCATTTAACAACAACGGACAAGGTAATTTTGATTGCAATAGCTCCTTTTCATCCATTCGGCCTCGTTTTTGATAGTTGTTAAAGGCTTTTTGTAATATTATTTTTCGATCTTCTTCTTTGAAATTTAGTTTGATAAATTCCCAAACAAACATCATCTCGTGCGATGTTGCAAATACAGGCTGATGACAGCACCAATTACATCCTTTTTTGCAGTCAACCGGCATGTTTTGTCGGGTGGCTTCGTTACTTAAAGCGTCAATTAATCCGTCAATTGCATCTTGTGCCTGACGGGTAGTGTGTAGAATTGATCTTTTATCAGAATTTTCGTTTAAGGCACCCTTTACCAGATTTAAACCATCGTTAAAAAATATCTTATCGTGTTCTGACATTTGATTTTCGTCCATCTTAAATTTTCTCTTGATTATGAAATAATTTTTTCTTCCTGTGAATTAACAAACAGGATATCTCCTAACTCGTCGTAGCCTTCAAAAACTTCGCTTTGTGTATGTTTTAGCTGTTCTTCTCTAAAACCAACAATGGTTAAACCGGCGTCGGCCGAATGTTTATTGATGAGTGATTTAACCGCAATGTTTTCTTCAACAGGTAAAATTTCAATGTTTGATAATGTAATGGGTAAACGTCCGTCCTGGACTAATTCCTGTAATTCCTGACGAGTTTCTTCCATTCGCTCTTTAGAGCACATACTGTGAATTTTGATATGTCCTTTTTTCCAGTCGGGATGCGAAAGAATAATGTATCCTAATAAAATCATCAGGTTGGCATTGGTATGATCAGTTGGGCGAATCCAAACATGAATGCCGTTGCGATATTTAATGGTTTTATTCGATTGAGCAAATACACAAACATCATAAGCTCCGGCACGTGTAAGATTAATGTTCTCAATTATTCGCGATAGTTCTTCTGGGTGTTGCTTGTCGTATTCAAACACTACCATGTTATTTTCCATACCCGAGATACTAGGCGATTGAATGGCTTGTGCAATGGCTGTGGTATAAGACGGCGAAATCATAGTGTCGATGTAAACCGAATTATCATCATCATTCTGGATACTTATCAGTCTATTTAATTCATCTTTAGCTTCGGTAAAGCTTTTTCGCGAAAAATAGCCTTCGATGTAATGGAAGTAAGTACCAAAGCCATGCTTATACGAAATCCAGTTCATCAGCCTGAAGATTTTATCACGCTCAAAAGAATGGGAAGAAATACACAAGGCCGCAGGACGCCATTCATCTTTCTCATTTTTACCTTTATTACGTTGCATATACACCTGAAGCTTTCGGTTTACCTGAAAGATAGCTTCTTTAAAGATGGCTTCAAATCCTTTACGGTTTTTATGATAGCTATTGATGTATAAATACAATAAGGTAATAAAGATGTAGGCAACAATGGTGTACAAAGCATTAATCTGAAACATCATCCAAACTGATAAAAGGAATCCTGCAAGACTAATGTACCATTTCGAGCGGAAACGAGGACGGTAGGATGGGGCTGAGCCAAAGTGGTTAAGAAAGGAAATTAAACACAACGAACCATAAGTAATCATGAAAAACATCGATATGATTTCGGCAACGAAATCAACATTACCCATAGCTACAAAAATAAAAGCAATGGCAATGGCCACAATCGAAGCATTCACTGGCTCTCGAGATGCCCCTTTCCCTTTGGCTAAAAATACATTGACTTTGGCCGTTGGGAAGGAGCGGTCTCCCGCTAATGCTTGCAAAGTTCGTGGTGCCACAAGTATCGATCCCAAAGCTGATGATAATGTGGATGCAGCTAAACCTAATGGAATTAGAATAACCCCACCCACAGCAATGTTTTTCATTACCAATTGATAATTTAGTAGGTCTTCTTGTGGTGCCGAAATAGCCAGCTTATATACTATTGCAAGGTAAAATAGCATACCTAATATGGTGGCAATCATAGTTCCTTTTGGTATACTTTTTCCAGGATTTTTTAAATCGCCACTCAATCCAACACCTGCCGTCATTCCTGTAAATGCCGGAAAGCAAATAGCAAAAACACTGAAGAAATCTTTTTGGTTAAAGAAACCGATATTTTGAGTGCCAATTGATGCTGCTTCGGTTTCCGACGGAGAGCCAATAAAGAAGGCTACCAATGATATAGCCAGTAACACAACAACTATATATAAGGCTTTCACGCCCATATTAGCTCCTTTTTTAAGTATTAGCAAGGCTAATAATGTCATAACAGGTAAGCTAATTGCCTGACGTGGTAGTTCCCATCCAAAATTTTGACTCCACCATTCAAAGAGTGGTTCAAATGTTTCGGTAAATGCAATAACATAAAATGCAACACTGATGGCCTGCGACATAAATAACGCCATTCCAATAGTTGCGCCAATATTTAAACCAAATGATCGTGAAATAATAAAATACTCGCCACCTCCTTCTACTCTTTGGTTGGTTGCAATTTCGCTTATGGCAAGTGCTGTAGGTATGGTAATTAAATGGCCAAGTATAATAATAAGAATACCACCAAATAATCCGGTAGTGCCTACGGCATAACCAAAACGAAGAAACAGTATGGCTCCTAATATGGTAGATATGGCTGTAAAAAAAACAGGCGCTGTTCCAAAACCTTGCTTGTTCGACATAGTTGAGGTTTTAATTTTGTTGAATAGGCTAAAAGTAACAACTTTCAATTTAATCTACTATAGTAGTTACTGCCTCTAACATTTTTTATAGAAAAAAACAACCGCCTGCTATGGAGTGAAGTTATTGTAAGGGATACAGACGGTTGTTGGGATAATGACTAAATGTTGTCAATTACATAACGTAAAAACCTAACATTTGATTGCTAAAATATATATTATAATATATAAAAATAGGTTTTTTTTTCAAAAAAATCGTGAACGTAAAAAATAGAGGCGTGAGTGTTAAACCTAATCAACTAAGCGTTGATGGCCATTGTTTTTATAGCTTCGGTAATGGATTTTATATTTCGATGCGAGACTGTTAAGCGTTCTTTATTAACCAATGTTATTTGTCGATCTTTCTTGTTAATCTCTGTGATTGATAGGTGGTTGACAATGTAGTTTCGGTTAATTCTGATGAAGTTGGATGGTAGTAGGCTTTCTAATTCTACCAGACTTTTATGGCATATCTTCTCCGTTTCTTTGAGTACGAACGTGGTTATACCACTTTGATGAATAATATAATAGATATCATCAATTGCAAGTTTAAGGACTTTTAAGTCACATTCTAATACAATGTACTCTGAAGACATAATTTACATGTTAGGTGCACGCCTAATAAAGCTTGTTAACATAGGTTAATTGCAAAAAGACCAAATCGTAACACATAAAATTGAATTTAATTTTAATTTTTCTTTTCGAATTGGAGTTAATAGTCAGTATATGAGGTGGTAGTGTATTTAAAAAAAGCCGACATAAGTCGGCTAATAAATTATTATAATACTATTATTATTGTTTTTTTACAGGATACGCACTGAAAAGTTCTGCTATTACTTTACGAATTTTAGCTTCATTTTTTTGTGCATCATTTTTAAAAACGCCATTAGCTATGCCTTCCCAAACTAATAACTTTTTTTCTTTATCAATAATGTCAATAATTAATGTTCCTTCAAGATAGTTATTGTAGCTTATGTTGTTTACTCCGGTTCCAATTCCCCATCCGTATTGATATTGATCGCTACCCCAATAAAAATTATTAGTTCGAGTGATTGCAGTGGCTTCTTTTTCTTCAGAGATAATCATCAATTTTACGATTAAATCAGGTGATAGGTTTTCGCTTAAATTTCTACTAGTTAATTCATCTTTAATAAGTTTGCCAATGTATTTTTTAGCGTCGTTATTAATGTTTTCAGATTCAAGTCTTTCCATTATTAGATAATGCTTGTACTTTGAAAAATCAATACTTTCATCGTAATTACTTATTACTTTATAATTAGAACATGATAATAATATGCTTAGCAATAGGCAAAAGAAGATCAGATTTCTTTGTTTCATAGGTTATGTTTTAAATTATTAGGTTATTTATATTGAATTTTTATCCATACCAATAGTTATCTACATTTTAAAAAATGTTTCAAATACTTTGGTAATGTACTGATGATCTTTTACTCCAGCTAGCTCGCGTACAGAGTGCATGGCAAGCATTGGATTGCCAATGTCAACAGTTCTTATATCTAGTTTACCGGTAGAAATATTTCCAAGGGTTGAGCCTCCAACCATATCTGATCTGTTAGTGAATTTTTGATATGGAACATCTGCTTTTGAGCAAATATCTTTGAATATTGCAGCACTTTCTCCATCTGTTGTGTACTTTTGATTTGCATGGATTTTAATTACAGGACCTCCATTTATGGTAGGATGCAGGATCGGATCATGCTTCTCGGGGTGGTTAGGGTGGATTGAATGTGCCATATCAGCCGAAATCATGAATGAGTTGTAAATGGTACGCTGATAATCTTCCTGGTTTTTACCTAACTTCTCACATATGCGTTCTATGATATTTCGTAATACTGGCGAACCTGCTCCTTGTTTGGTAACACTTCCAACTTCTTCGTTATCGAAAATGCACAAGAATTGAGTGGCAGTTTTACTAATTTTACCAGTAATGGCTTTTAAACCGGCATGTACCATTGCTAAATCATCCAGTTTGCCCGATGATATAAATTCTTGGTTGGCTCCAAGTATACAGCCTTTTTCAAACTCATAGGTAAATAAATCAAAATCAAGAATATCTTCTTGTTTAACTTTGAGCTCTTCTGCTATTAAGCGAAGCAGATAATTGTCTTTCTCAAAGTTTTGGTTAACGCAAGCCATTAATGGCAACATATCAATTTGCTTATTCAGCTCCACACCATCGTTAACTGATCGGTTAAGATGAATAGCCATATTAGGTATAACTAATAGCGGTTTTTTGAAGTCGATAAGCTTAGAGATGGGGTGTAAAGGATTCTTACTTTTTACTAATACTCTGCCGGCAAGGGATAGGGGACGATCCATCCAAGTACTTAAAATGGGACCTCCATAAACTTCGGTGTTGAGTTTAAGGAAATGTCCTTCGGCAAGCATCTCAGGATTTGGTTTTATTTTAAAGCTTGGCGAGTCGCTATGAGCACTAATTAATTTAAACCCATTTTCTTCAATAGAATCAGTCCCTATCTGAAAAGCAAAAAGAGCTGATTCATTTTTGGTAGTAAAGTATTTACCACCTTTTTTAATTTTCCAGGCATCACCCATAGGTAATTCGGTGAAGCCGGCTTTTATTAATTGATTTTTTGCCTGAGCAATAACATGAAAAGCTGTTGGGCTCTGATGAATAAATTCTATTAATTCGTTGGCTAATTGTATTTCTTGTGTCATGAGCTTGTTTTAAGTATTGATAAATGAATTCAAATGTGCATTTTATTTGTATGCAAAGTTCATTTCATAATAATAAAAAAAGCTGCTTCTCCTGAAACAGCTTTTAATGCATTCTCTAAAATGATAAATCTATGCTAATTTAACATTTACTGCGTTCAATCCTTTGCGGCCTTCTTGAAGTTCGTATTCAACTTCATCGTTTTCTTTAACTTCGTCAATTAAACCTGTAACGTGTACAAAGTACTCTTTGTTTGATTCTGAATCTTTAATAAATCCATAACCTTTTGACTCATTAAAGAACTTAACAATACCTTTATTCATAAAAAAAAATTTATTGAGATCGAGATGCTTTTTTACGATCTCACAACTAAAAAATGTAATTATAACAAATTTAAAAACAATTTTGATACGGCAATAGTTTTTGCAAATAATACTTAAATAATTAATGTCTTTTTTACGCATCAGCTGTATCGTGCATTTCTGCACAGTGTAGATAGCAATATTTGAGTGTTTTAAATAGGGTGTTAAAAACTCATTGTATAATCGTCTTCGATTTTAAAACAGGAAATGTTATCTTCGCTATCCGCTTAAATTATTTAAGACAAATAACATTACTTAACTTATATATTTACAGTTTAAATGATAGTTTGTGTAGCAGAGAAACCGAGCGTAGCATTTGAAATTGCTCAAATTGTTGGAGCCAAATCAAAACGTGATGGTTACTATGAAGGAAACAACTATCAGGTTACCTGGACCTTTGGGCATTTGTGTACTTTAAAAGAACCGCATGATTATTTACCCCATTGGAAAAGATGGACTATAGGTTCTCTACCTATGATTCCTTCGCGCTTTGGAATTAAGTTGATCGAAGATAGGGGGATTGAGAAGCAGTTTAATACGATAAAAAAGCTGGTTGAAACAGCAACTGAAATTGTAAATTGTGGTGATGCCGGCCAGGAAGGAGAGTTAATTCAGCAATGGGTTTTATTAAAGGCCGGAGCTAAATGTCCGATTAAGCGATTGTGGATTTCTTCGCTAACAGAAGAGGCTATTCGTGAAGGTTTTGAGAAATTACGTTCAAACGAAGAATTTTTAAATCTATATGCTGCGGGTAGTTCTCGGGCCATTGGAGATTGGCTTTTAGGAATGAATGCTACCCGTTTGTATACGTTAAAATACGGTCAGCAAGGTCAGGTACTTTCCATTGGGCGTGTTCAAACTCCAACTTTAGCATTAATAGTAGAACGTCAAAAGTCAATTGATGATTTTAAGCCTGAACCATATTGGGAGTTGAAGACGAAATATAAAGAAGTACTGTTTTCGGCAACCAAGGGGCGTTTTATGAAGAAAGAGGAGGGAGAATCTTTTATGGAAAAGATTAAAGACTCTGAATTTGTAATTAAAGATTTTTCCCGTAAAAAAGGGAAAGAAGCTCCTCCTCGTTTGTTCGATTTAACATCGCTTCAGGTGGAGTGTAATAAAAAGTTTGGATTTTCGGCTGATGAGACATTAAAAATAATTCAATCGTTATACGAAAAGAAGGTTACTACCTATCCTAGGGTTGATACTACTTATTTAAGTAATGATATCTATCCTAAAGTCCCTAATATTTTAAAAGGATTAAAAGATCATCAGCATTTGACCGAATCGCTCTTGAAGAGTAAGTTAAAGAAATCGAAAAAGGTTTTTGATGATAAAAAAGTGACCGATCACCATGCTATTATTCCTACAGGAGTATATGCTAATGCATTAGGGCGTAACGAAAAAATGGTGTATGAATTGGTGACACGTCGTTTTATAGCGGCTTTTTATCCAGATGCTACTATTTCTAATACAGTTGTAATTGGTAATGCTGCGGGAGTAGAGTTTAAGGCTACCGGAAAGCAGTTGCTCGAGCCTGGATGGCGTGTGGTATTTATGGATAATAAAGAGGGAGAGAAGAAAGATGCTGAAATAATGCCGGAATTTACAACTGGCGAATCCGGACCCCACGAACCTGAGTTGCTCGAAAAGGAGACGCAGCCTCCAAAACCATATACCGAAGCTACCTTATTGAGGGCAATGGAAACGGCCGGTAAACAAGTGGATGATGAGGAATTGAGGGATGCGATGAAAGAGAATGGTATTGGAAGACCATCAACGCGTGCAGCGATAATAGAGACTTTATTTCGACGAAAATACATAACTAAAGTAAGGAAGAATCTTCATCCAACTGTTACTGGAACCCAATTAATTGATACTATCCGGAATGAGTTGTTAAAATCAGCAGAACTGACTGGTTTGTGGGAAAAGAAACTTCGTGAGATTGAAAAAGGAGAGTACGATGCTGCTGAGTTTATGAATGAACTTAAGCAAATGGTTTCTGATATTGTGTTTCATGTAAAGCATGATAGAAGTGCTCGGAAATTAGATGTGGTAGCAGAAGAGGATGAAAAAGTGGAAAATAAGCCATCTCAGGCAACAAAAAAAGAGAAGAAGGAATTGACATGTCCGGTTTGTAAAGAAGGAGCCATGTTAAAAGGTAAGTCGGCTTGGGGATGCTCGCGTTATAAAGATGGTTGTAAAACAATCATTCCGTTTGAATATTTAGGTAAAAAGTTAACAGATAAACAGGGAGAACAACTCATAAAAAAAGGGAAAACCAATACCATTAAAGGATTTACAGTTGACGATCAGAAAATGGATGGAAAACTAATTTTAAAGTCGGATGGAACAATAGAAATTGAAAAAGAAGAAGCTGTTGTTTGGACTTGTCCTTCGTGTAAAGAAGGAACCATAATTAAAGGTAAATCGGCTTATGGTTGCGATAATTTTCGAAATGGATGTAAAGTTCGGATTCCTTTTGAGATGGGTGATAAAAAAATAACAGATAAGCAGGTTGAGTCAATTGTTATAAAAGGCAAATCCCCTCTTTTAAAAGGTGTTACTATGGAAGGAGCAGAGCAAAAACAAGACGGATATCTGGTGCTCGAATCTGGAATAATTATTTTTAAGGCAAAGTAACAAATGTTGGTTTTGTTGGCATTGGTGCTTTTCTTACTTTTGAAAGCTTTTAAAATTGGAGTGAATTTTGTGAAATACTTCTAACATGTTATCGTTATAACATTAAGTTCATAAAAATCACCTTTGAAAAATGAACATGAAACGAATCAATTATATAGTATTAAATTTATCGATAGCAATGCTATTTGCGGCTTTTACAGTTCAGGCCCAACAGAACGATGGCATGGAAAAAATTGTTATTGACGGAAAGGTTTATTACCTCTATAAAGTTAAAAAATCAGAAGGCTTTTTTCGAATTAGTGCCAATTATGGTGTGTCGCAAAAGGAGTTGATGGAAGCGAATCCTGAAGCTGTTGCTGGTTTAAAAGAAGGGCAACTCATTAAAATACCTGTTATCTCTGGCCGTAACAGTAACAAACAAGAGATAAATTCAACTTCTTATATTTATCATACCGTTGAACCTGGACAAACAGCATTTTTCTTATCGCAAAAATACCATGTGCCAGAACAGGTAATATATGATAATAATCCCGGAAGTGAAGAAAAATTGCTTGAAGGAGCTATTGTGAAAATCCCGAAAAGTTCAATTGTACATGACGATCAAGAGGTGTTGGATTCGGATAATTATATTATCTACGTTGTGCAACCCAAAGACTCATTATATGCCATTTCAAAAAAGTATGGTGTTCCAATGGGTGCAATTATAGCTTCTAATCCGGCATTAAAATCAGGTGTTCTTGAAATTGGAACTTCTTTAAGAATACCTCAAAAAGAAGAAAAAAAGCAGGTTGTTAAAGTTGAAGAAGAAGAAAAGCTGGAAGATGATAAGTATATATATCATAGTATTGAAGAAGACGAAACTATATATAGTATTTCGCAAAAATACAATGCCAAGCAGAGTGAAGTAGAGGCTGCTAATTCTTCAGTAGATAGTAATGATCTTCCACTTGGTTATTTGGTGAGAATTCCTAAAGCATCTATTAAGACATCACGACAAGATACGAAAGAAGATGATAATTTATTCATCTATCATAAGATGAAGAAAAGGGAGACGGCATCTGCAATTTCGCGAGAATATAATGTTGATATTAATATTCTTCGAACAGTCAATTCCGATAAGGACCTTGATCATGTTAAAAAGGGAGAAATAGTTAAAGTGCCTAATAGATATTGGTTTAAAAAAATTCAGGATCAAGAAAAAGCCTTAGCAGAAAAAGAGGATGAACCCAAAGATGATTTGGTTAAATTATCGGACTTTGATTGTGGATCTTATAATTATTACGATCAGAAACCTGCTTTAAAAGTAGCAGTTCTTCTACCATTTAATGTGGAGGCTACGTTAAAAGCAAATATCATTAAAGAAGAAAAGGATGGTGAGGAAATAGAGCGGGAGCGTGATGAGAAGGTCGTGTCAAGATACTCTAAGGTATTTGTGGAGTTCTATCAGGGTACGCTACTGGCACTTGAGAAAATGAAAGAGCAAGGTGTAAATGTTGAAATGTTTGTATATGATACGGCTCCTGATACCAATAAAGTAAAAACTATTTTAGCGAGTGCTGAGATGCCTTATATGAATCTGATTATTGGACCTGCTTATCCTCAAAATTTGCCTTTTGTTTCTGAATTTTCAAAACAACATTCAATACCTGTTGTATATCCTTTTTCAACAAAAAATGATGAATTAGCTAGCAATGTTCATCTGTTTCAGGCTACTCCAATAGATACCTTGTTATTTGATACCATGGTTGATAAAGTTGTAGAAACATCGATAGGGAAACGGATAGTAGTTATTAGAACGGAAGATACAAAATCGGAATTTGAAAATAAACTATCAGAAAAAATCAGAAACAAAGTGTATTGGGATAGTTTTAAAGATGGTAGTGTACCTGATTTTGTTGAATATAAATTTAAACAAGACGATTTAGCTAGTCTTGAGAAAATGTTTTCGAAAGAAAAAGGCAATGTGGTAATAGTACCTTCGATTGAGGAAGCACAAGTAAATAGAATTGTAACAACTGTGAAAGGAGCTCAAAGTAAAACTAAAGCTGAAGTTACTTTGTGGGGATTGCCAGAATGGTTGAAATATCAGACGCTTAATCCTGAAGATATTCATGCGTTGAATGGCCATATGTTTAGTTATTATTCGGTAGATTATGAGGATAATAGAAGTGAAGAATTAATTGAAGAGTATCGTAAATGGTTTGGTACGGAGCCAATGTCTATTTCACCATATTTTCAAAATGCTAATGTTACTTCTAATATGAGTAGATTTAGTTTGTGGGGGTTTGATGTGTCATATTTCTTTTTAAGTGCGCTAAAAGAGTATGGTAATAATTTCGAATACTGTATTGCAAACCATCATCCATATGCAGTACAGTCGCATCTTCACTTTACGCGAACTTCTAATTGGGGAGGATATTATAATTGTGGGTTATATATATTAAATTTTGCCCCTGATTATAAAGTTACAGTAGAGGCGATTGATAATTAATAAAAAAGTCCTCGAAGAGGACCTTAAAATAAAACCGAGTAATTAAAGGACCATTTTTAGTGGTCCTTTCTTTGTTTAAGCCAGTATTGAATGTATTTGTCTTGTGATATTAAACCTATAGGGCCTTCGTAGATTCCTCCGGTAAGACGATCATCATAAACTCTTACTGCAATAGTGATGGTATGGCTTTTGGGGATTATGTTTAATGGAATGACATAGCCTCTTAAGTTGTTATATGCATTGTTATATACAAAATTCAAAGGTTCGAGCAAGCCGGTATTGCCAATCATTTCGCCATTGATATATACTTCATCAACATCGTCAATTTTACCTAAAAGAAGTACCGGAGGTTCATTTGTAAGGTTACTGGGGATCGTAATTGTTTTACGGTACCATGCAAAACCGTCGTATTGTTCGTAACCTTGATCTTCCCACGCTGAAGGAACCATTATTTGATCCCAATCAGAATCATTTAAATTAGGATCGCTATATTGTTTGTTATCTCCAGTTTTGAATTTCCACATACCCGATAAATTAACATCTGTCATAAGGGGGTAGATATTTTCCCAGATACCAATCTTACCAGATACAATTCCACCTTCGTTATATGAATCGTAAATTCTTACTGCTAGTATGTTTTTTGATCCGTATATTAAATCATTTGAATTCAAGTGGTATAATCGATGTGCGTTGTAAGCTGTCTTGTGGTTGGGAGGAAATGTACCACTTCTGCCGATTAGTTTTCCATTTAGATAACATTCATCTGCATCATCTATATAACCTAAATCGAGCCATAGCTCTTTATTACTGGCATTGGCAGGTAGTGTAAACGAAGTGCGATACCAAGCATAACCATCATAACCGTTAAAGCCTTGTTGTTCCCATGGACCTGGTACATAAATTTCTTCCCAATTCGAATCGTCAAAGTTATAGCTCATCCATTCTTGTTTGTCTCCAATTGAGAATTTCCAAGAACCTCTAAGTGCTTCTACTAGTTTTAATTCTGTTTTTTGAGCCCAAAGATTAGCTGGAAATACTGTTGCTAATAAGGCTATATATAAAATGTATGTTTTCATGCTTTTAGTTGTGATTGATTATTCATAGATCCATTCCAGAAATGTTTCCCACGAGCTTTTGTTTTGTTTAAATATGCTTCTTAAGTCATCAGCTTGCTCTTTGGTAGCTATTCCTATTGGGCCTTCGTATATTCCTCCATCCAGTTGATCATCCTTAACTTTAACCGCAATGGTATTGGTGGAGTTGTCATTTAATAAATGATCGGGTATTGGATAGATGCGTAATTCGCGATAGGCATTGGTTGACCAGTTGGAGCGTTTGTTCTTCGTTTCTCCTATTTTTTGGCCATTAAAATATACTTCATCTTCATCGTCTATTCTTCCTAAGATGAGGTACATTTTGTTTTGTTTGGCAATTGGCGATAGGTAAAAGTTGGTACGATACCAGGCAATACCATCGTAGTAAGGCCAGCCCTGATCTTCCCATTTCCCCGGTACGTTAATTTGTTCCCAGTTTGAATGGTTGTAATCGGTTGATTTGAATTGACTATTGTTGCCTGTTTTAAAATACCAGATGCCCGATAAATCCATAGATAAGTAATCTGCTGATATGTCTTCATAAATAGCCAATGGATGTGAGGTAATTCCGCCTCTATCGTAAAAGTCATATACTCTAATGGCAATTGTATTTGCTCCATTTTGCCAAAGGTGTTGAGGTATTTTATATTCTCGAGTTTGGTTGTAAGCAGTGGATGGAGCGGGGGGGAATCCTCCGGTTTTTCCAATTAGGGTACCGTTGAAATAAACTTGATCAGCGTCGTCTATCGCCCCTATTTTAAGAATTAATGTTTTTTTTGGTGTTGATTGAATATTTAATGTCTTTCGGTACCAGGCAAAACCATTGTAATCGTTGTAGCCTTGAGATTCCCAATCCTGACCAGATTTTATCTGATCCCACATACTATCATCAAAAGTTGGATTTTTCCACTGTTGTTTGTCACCAATAGAAAATTTCCAGAAACCTTCAAGGTGATATTTTTTAGTCAATATTTGAGCTGATGTATTATTTTGACCAATTAAGCCAAGAATAAAACAAAAAATGACAATAAACGACTTTGTGTGTGACTTTATCATTATGGTTGTTTTGTGTGCATTAAATTAAAGTTTATTAACCAAAATATGAAATGGCGATTTCTTAACACTTCTTAGAACTGGCTCTACGATGGCTGATGATAAAAGTCAATATCTAGGATTAGCATTTTTCCAACTAATTTAGAATTAGACTTAATGTGCTTTTCTTTAATTGTTTTTTTGATATAATCAATAAGTTGCTTGTTTTGGCTCTTAATTTTAATTACTTGCACTTCGTTTTTATCGTTGATTGCAAGGTATACAGTTGCTTTTTCAAAACATTCGGGTTGAAGGTAATCAAACGATGGACCACGTAATGCTTTTCGAACTTCTCGTTTAATTTTTAGGCAACATTTTTTTGTGTCTTTTTCCGGAATTGATTTTGCTGATAAATCACCAAATAATGATCCTAAAAATACTGCTGCTACTAATGTAAATACTAATTTTTTCATGACGCTTTGTGTTAAATTAATAATGTATGTTTTACATCAGCTAAAGTAGATGAGCAATAACACCAAGACGTCATGTTTATATCATCAGTTGTCATTAAATGTCATCAAAATGTCACGAGTGTAATTGGTTACAGCAAGTGTGGAATGAAAGGTGCTATGATTATAGATATTTCATGAATCTATTTTCTACTATTTTTATAAATTTGCTTATCACAACTCAATATTATGCAACATTACTTCGAAGAATATGTGGTACAAGAGTCTGATATAGATGAATTAAACCATGTAAGCAATATTAAATATGTAGAATGGATTCAGGAAATATCAAAAGCTCACTGGTATAAGGTAACTCAAGGAACCGAGTTTGATAATCGTTTCTTTTGGGTGGTATCATCACATTTTATTGAATACAAGATGTCGGCCTTGCTAAATCAGTCTTTATTGATTGAAACATACGTTGAAAAATTTGAAAAAGCTTTTTCGTATCGTGCTGTTGAGGTAAAAGATAAGAATACTGGAAAATTAATAATGAAATCATTAACCAAATGGTGCATGATGGATGTAGATACGAAAAGAATCACCAGAGTGCCTTCTGAGCTTTTTGAGTTGTTTCAATTGTCATAGAAATGAGGAAGTGTTGATATTAAGGTGCAAAAAAAAACTCTGGCTACATTAACCAGAGTTTCTGTTTGTTCGGATATTCTAGTCTTAGTTAAGCTGTTCTTCTGTGCTTAATATTGGCTTTTTCGATGAGTTAATAACGTATTCAGTGTAATAGGCATTATTCTTTTCAATCCATATATTTTTACCTATTTCACAAAGGCTAATAAGAGTAGAATGTAACTCATTAGCTGTTCTTACTTGTTCTGTTTGTTTTTCATTTCGTTCGTTGGTAACCTGGCTGTAGTAATTTTTAGCATCAGATAAATCATTAGATAAATTGCATATTTTATCAAGAGTATCTTTGGTAATGTGTCTTATTTTAAGAGTAGGTAATCGAGGGGTTGCTATTTTAACAACGTATTGTGCATATTCAGATAAATTGCAGTCTGTTATGTTATGTAGGCATCTGAATTTAAATAAGCGAAATTCAATGGACTTTGTTCCGTATATAAGCCTAATGCTATTTTGAAATGAATTTAAAATAGCGAAAAGTTCATTTCGTATACAATTAACATTGACAGTTGCATCATGTATTATTTCATCATACTGATCTTCGCTGTAAAATTGCTCTAAAGAATTACATAGATTAGAAATTCTTTCGGTGGTAGTGTCTTTTACTCCATAATTTTTGAATTGGGTTGAGTCTCTTTTAAGGTAGTACAATAATTTATCTCCACGCAGAATAAGTTCTGCAATTGGAAATTGGAAGGTGGGTTTGGGATCCATAATTTTAACTTTAGTGAATGATTTGATTAAAAAAGCGCAGATATTTACTATCTGAGGGACATAAATGTCTATTTCAACATTAATTTATCACTAAAAAATTTAATGTCATAATACCTTTGGTGTTGACATTAAAAATTTATTTATGTATGGAAATGTGTACTTATACGTATAAAAATACGTAAAGTTATTAAAATTCTTTAAGGTGTTGTATTATTGAGTATTGATGATCTATTAATGTAGGTGCAATTAACTCTGTTATATTGAATTAAATATTAAATAAAAAACAATATGTAATTAGAATACAGTGTAATATGTTGTTGTTGGAGATATAACCCTAAGTAGTTTGGATTCATGAATGATAGATTAATTCTGATTTTGAGAGCTTGGAATGTTCATTGAATCACAAATGTTTGATTTGATATTTGTATTCTTATTGTTAACTAAGATGGGTAGGTTGAAAGTAAAGCGTGTTCCTTTCCCTTTCATCGATTCAACATATATTTGACCATTTAAAAGTTTAATTAGGTTTGAACAAATAGATAGTCCGAGACCTGTTCCTCGTTGCAAAGATTGGTTAGAAGATTCTATCTTTCGGAACCGATCAAATATTTCATTTAGATATTTTTCATCTATACCAATTCCTGTATCTTCAATATAAAACTGAATATTGTTGGTGTTAAAAGGTATAGTGTAGCCAAATTTTATATGACCTTGGAGGGTAAACTTTATTGCATTGCTAAATAGATTGGTTAATATTTGTTCTAATCTCTCTCTGTCTGTATAAACAGTTAAGTCTTGTTCATTAGATTTCTTCGGAATTTCTAATAGTATCTCAATTGATGAGCTTTTTTGAGCAAATTGTAAATGAGCTTTAAAACTCTGTTGTAGGTTATTTAAAAAAGGAGTGAGTTTAAATTTTTTATTCTTTATTTCTAGCTGATTGGCTTCTATCATTGATATGTCGATGATGTCGTTTATTAATTGTAATAAAGCATTGCCGTTAGTTTGAATAATTGTATTCATATCGTCAAGCTCCTGCTTAGAATAGTGCGAAGATGCTATTAAAGATGAAAAGCCCAATATAGCATTAAGGGGAGTTCTTATTTCGTGGCTCATATTGGCCAAAAAGGCAGATTTTAACTTGTCGCTTTCCTCTGCTTTCTCTTTAGCCTTTTGTAAGTCTGCTGTTCTTTCTATAATAAGTTTTTCCAGATTCTGTCTGTGTTCGCGAAGTTCTTTGTTTTGATATTCTATCTGATCACTTTTGGTTGTGAGTGTTTCGTTAGCTTGCTGAAGAGCTAAAGTTCGTTCTTTAACTAATGTTTTTAATTGAATTTCTCGATCTTTAATTTTCTTGTTTCGCAGCAGGATATATAATGTAGCAATAGTTAAAAGCAATATTATTAATAGAATTTGAAACCATGTTTTTTCTATTAATGATGCTGGTATTAATAATTCAACAGCTAAGCCTTTGTTGTTCCATACTCCATCGGAGTTTGAACCTTTTAGCATAAATGTATATTTTCCACTCGGAAGATTTGTATAGGATGCATAGTTGCGATTGTTGCAATAAATCCAGTCTTTATCAAAGGGTACCAGTTTATAAGCATATTCGTTTTGGGCAGGCCGACTGTAGTCCAGCAAGGCAAATTCAAATGTTATATAATTACTTTCTTGGTCGAGAGGTAAGTATGTTTCTTCAACTATGTTTTGTCTTATAATTTTATCAAAAGTCTTAATTTTGCTAATAACAAGAGGGGCTTTGTAGTGTTTTCGAGATACTTTATCAGGATCGAAAATGTTAAATCCATTTTGACCCCCGGCAACTATTTTTCCGTTGGATAGTTTACAAGAAGCGTTTAACTCAAATACTTTTCCTTGCAAGCCATAATCCATATTAAATTGAGTGGTTGTATTTCGATGTTTGTCATATTTAAGAATCCCATTATGGGTTGTCATCCATAAATTATGATTGTTATCTTCTTTAATGTTATAAATGGTGCGTGATGATATATCTTCTTCTGTATTAATTTGAGTAAATGAATTGGTGTTTTCATCATATCGATTCAATCCGGCTCCTTTGGTGCCAATCCACAAAATACCATTTGAATCGATATACATTCCTCTAATCATATTTCCACTAATGGATGTAGGGTCGGAATTGGAATGGAGGTAATGAATGAGGCTGTCGTTTTGATAATAATATCTGTACAAACCATCGTTTGAAGAGCCAATCCAAAATGAATCATCTTTAGCTTTAATAAGTTGAATAACAGGAAATTTAGAGTTGTTGAATAGAAATTGGTGTTTAGAAGTAATTGTTATATATTCTCTAAGTTTTGTATTAAAACAGCTAATGCCATTATTACTGCCAATCCATATATTGTCTTTGTCTTGTAAAAGAGATAAAACTACATGATTGGGATTGGGGTAAAATATTGATGTGCCTGTGTTTTTATTAAAGAATTCGAGCCCATTTTGAGTTTGTACCCAAAGATGATCCTTATCTGCATTAAGTATATATTGTATTCTGTTTGAACGAAGTTTACCTTTAAAACTATAATTGATAAATGTTTCATCAACTAGGTTATATTTATTGAGTCCCCCATTTTTCGTTCCAATCCACAAATCACTTTCCTGTTCATCTTCAAGAAAGCACATAATAAATCGGTCGCTTAGCCCTTTGTTACTATTGTCAACAATATGTGAAAACTCTTCTTGTCGTCGATCATATATATAGGCACCTTCAAATTTTGTTGCTATCCATATTAATCCTGAATGATCAACGTTTAAATCTCTGATTGAATTGCTTTGAATGGGAGAGTAAGGGTTGTATGCCGTTGAAAAATATTGTGTTTCCCCGGTTTCAAGATCATGAGTTAATGCTCCATCGCTATTTGTTCCGGCCCATAGTAGTTTATTTTCATCAACATATAAACATACAAAAGTAGAATTGTTTAATAGACTATACTCTTTATTTCCAAAATTAACTTTATCAAATTGTTTATTGTAAGGGTTATAGGTTAAAAGTCCCTCTTCAGTTCCAATTAATATGGTAGAATTATTGTACTCGCAAAAGCTCCATATCTCATGTAAATCTATAGCCGAATTGGTATTGGTTTGAGCTGGATAATGAATGGTTGGTTTGGGTAAATGTATTTCCGATTGATATTTATTATTGCTTATTTGCTGATGAAAATTCCGTACTTCTTCTGATGAAAATATAAAAAAGCCTGATTGGTTGGTTCCAATGTAGATATCATGATTGGAGGTTTCGTAAATGCTAAGTATGTTTGTGGTTTGTGTCTTGTTGTTACTCGTACTTAACTCATGAAGGTTATAAAATGTGTTTGTTTCAGGATTTAAAATGCTTAAACCTCTGGAGGTACCAATCCAAATATAGCCGTAATTGTCGCAAAGTAATGTTGTTATACTGTTGTTTATTAGTGAATTATTGTTTGTTTGATAGAAGTTTTTAATCTCATAAGTGTCAGTATTTACTTTGTTTAATCCGTCCAGGGTTCCTACCCATAAGTGACCATGGTTATCGCTACTGATAGAGGTTACAAAATTGTTTGAAAGGTGGTGGTTATCTTTGTCAGAAGATTTAAAAAGAGTATAGGAGTTGCCGTCGTAACGGCATAATCCAGAGGCCTCTATGCCAATCCACATAAGCCCGTTTTTATCTTGATGTAGGCATTGAATGCTAACCCCAGGTAAACCCTGGGTGCTTGATAACTGTTTGAATTTTACTGTTTTCTGTGCAATTTGTAATTGGACAAAAAGGCATGAAAATAGTACGGTGATTATGTATTTAGTTTTCATTAAAGGCACAACATTGGGATTATTGGATGGTTAAAAATACATTAAATGTTTATAAATTTATAATTTTAGATATTAATTCTTTTGTTTTAATATTAGAGTGATTTTAGTATCAAAGTGATGTGTTTTATTCTCTTATGGTATAAATGGTATTGCTCACAAATAATATATTGAAACGATAAAATTGTATTAATAAGTTAAGAGTAAAATTTACACTTTTGTATGAATTCAAAAAGATAAAATATGATTAAATCGTCATTATTATTAGCCATTGTCTTTATGCTTGCGATGGTGAGTTGTAATAAAAAGGAGGATTCTGGAGATCATTTTGTAAAAGTTAATAATAAGGCTTTTGTATTAAATGGTAAACCTTATCAATATGTTGGAGCTAATTATTGGCAAGGAATGAATCTGGGGGCTCCTACAACAGGAGATAGACAACGATTGATTAAGGAATTAGATCAGCTACAAGCTATGGGAATTAAAAATTTGAGGGTATTAGCAGCAAGCGAAGCCGATTCTCTTGGTCGATATTGTATTCATCCTGCTATTCAGATAGCTCCAGGAATATATGATGAAGAGGTATTAGAAGGTTTGGATTTCTTTTTGAATGAAATGTCAAAGAGAGATATGAAGGCTGTTATGGTATTGGGTAATTTTTGGACATGGAGTGGAGGTTTCCCTCAGTATCTTAAATGGGCAGGAGCTGGTAAAATTCCTTATCCACAGGAAGATGAGCATAGTTGGACTGAATTTGTAGACTACTCAAAACAGTTTTATACCAACACTAAAGCTCAGGAAATGATGAAT